>CAWWAI010000022.1:0-16691 GCA_963934885.1 uncultured Rickettsiaceae bacterium
AAATTGTATCTCATAATTTCTGATTTTTAGTCTAGACAAATTGGGCCACCTTAATGCATCCAACTTCAGTAGAAGCTTCTACTGAAGTTGGTTCAAGTTCTGGACTTGTTGGAGTTGTAGCTCCTGAAGAACTTATTGGAGCTGTAGCTTCTGAAGATTTTTGATTTGGTGGTCTTTCTATTATTATAATTTTTATAAATTGATAATTTTAGTTAAAAACTATATAGTGAGAATTGCTAGTATTAGCTTTATTTTCATCATAGTCAATTATATTTTCAGGAGAATTGATTTTATGCATATACTTATATAACAAAATTAGATTTGAAACTCTTTCATCATAACTACTTTAGAGTTTATAGCAACTGCAAGTTGAATATACCAAGCCATTAGAGTGTATCTTAATAGAATATTCCATCTCTTTTAGAGGATTTTAAGTTTATAACCAGAAGATAGAGTCAGTAGCATGTGGATTATATATTAGTTACTACTTATACTAACGTTTTTTACGAGAATATATAATAAACATTATAAATAAGCATCCAGCAAGGCTATACCAAGTTATTGCATATTCTAGATGATCATTACGCACTTTACTCAAATGTTTCGTGGTTAGTGGAATAACTCCTTTTGGTAGGGAAGTGTTATTAATTTGCATTACATAAAAATATATATTTGTGGCGTCAAGGAGTTTAGCAGCCATTTCTAAGTCTAGAGTAAACCATATATTATTTTTTTGGTCATTATCGGGCACAAAGAAATTTTTCTTTTCGCCAGGTAGTACGATTCCTTCAATGCTTTCTATAGATGTGATTTCAGTGCTAGTATCAAGCTCATCTTTGATACTATGTGGTAACCAGCCACGAGATACCATATAGGTTTGACCATTATCCGCAGCAAAAGCTGAAAGTAAGTAATAGCCATCTTTTTCAGGGTAGGATGTGCGTCGTCCATAGAGATATGCATTCTTCTTGGGTAAAAAACGTCCTGAAATAGAAATCTTAGAATAATTAGGAGGATTTATCGTAGAATTCTCAAGTGCTATTGCTGGGTTGATAATATTAGTTTCAATATTTTTGATAAAATTTTCTTTTTCTTCTAGGCGTGCTATTTGCCAATTACCAAATGAAATTAGTAACAATATGCTAATAGTAACAAATATAAGAGGTAGTAATTCAAATTGTTGCTTGCACAAGTTAATTTTCATGGTTTTAGACTCAATTTTAAGTACTTTGACATTCAGAAGATTCTATACTCACACTTTTGACCTGTCTAGCGTCATTTGTCTGTTGTAGTGTAAAAATTTCATATATTTTCTGATTTAATAAATTATTAAGGTATATTTTGTATTTGTAAACTCTATTAATAATTTATGAACCTAAGTTATAAAAAAGATCGAAAACATAAAGAAAATTGTTTATAAAAAATAGTAAATACAAATTGCAGGAATTAAGATTCTCATATATTGTAAATAGATAATATTATTTTATAAAAAATTAAGGTAAGTTTTGTTATGGGACTAGAAATTAAAGCGCCAGAAAACGTTATTTTAAAGCCGATAATCACTGTTTTTGGCGTTGGTGGCGCTGGTGGGAATGCTGTAAATAATATGATTAAGTCTAATCTAAAAGGGGCAAATTTTGTAGTTACTAATACAGATGCACAAGCCTTAGCGCATTCCCAGAGTGTCAATAAAATTCAATTAGGTATATCCTTAACAAAAGGTCTTGGCGCTGGAGCTTCACCAGATATAGGTAGGGAATCAGCTATAGAGTCTGAGAGTGAAATTCGTTCGCACCTAGAAGGTAGTAATATGGTATTTATTACTGCAGGTATGGGCGGTGGAACAGGTACTGGTGCATCTCCCATCATTGCAAAATTGGCTAAAGAGCTTGGTATTTTAACTGTAGGAGTAGTTACAAAGCCATTTTTGTTTGAAGGGTCAAAAAGAATGAAGGCTGCAGATAAGGGTTTAATGGAATTACAAAAATACGTCGATACTTTAATTGTAATTCCTAATCAGAATTTATTTCGGATTGCTAATGAAAATACAACATTCCAAGAAGCATTCGAAATGGCGGATGAGGTACTACACGCTGGCGTTCGAGGCGTAACAGACTTGATAACTTCACCAGGTTTGGTAAATCTAGATTTTGCAGATATTGAGACTGTAATGCGCGAAAAAGGTAAAGCTATGATGGGTACTGGAGAGGCTAGCGGTGAAGAGAGAGCTATTAAAGCTGCTGAATCTGCGATTGCTAACCCATTACTTGATCAAAACTCTATGTTCGGTGCATCTGGCGTATTGATAAATATTACTGGCGGCAAAGATATGACTCTATATGAAGTAGATAGCGCAGCAAATCGTATACGTGAAGAAGTGGGTGATAGCGATGCAAATATTATATTTGGTTCAACCTTTAATTCAGAACTTGAAGGTATAATTAGAGTATCTGTTGTAGCTACTGGCATAGAACAAAATTATATGGATTATATAAAATCTGAAGAAACTATAGTTGTAACAGATGAGCAAAATTCTGAACAAGAAGTTTTTGACAATATTTCTGTTGAAAATCATGAACCACCTTCTTATCAGGAATATGATGGTAAAATAACTTCCGAAGTGGACTTGGAATCCAAGCTAAAAGATCTTTCTAATCAAAGTGACTGGAATCAAGCTGAACAACCTATGGCGTTGGAAAATTCTGCTATAAATAAACCCAAAATAAAACAATCATTACTGCGACGTATGTGGAATTCTTTGAAAGCATCTGAGGCGCAAGATCAGCAGATAGAAACTCATGTTGAACCCAAAAATAAACGTGAAGCAATTCCGTCACCTGTTTCTGCAGAACGCTCTTCGGATATTCAAGATATCCCTGCTTTTATGAGAAAAGACAGATAAATTACATCAGCCTACGCACCTACCGCAAGGCGACTTACCACGCTATTAGCGAGGAGCCGCAAGGTGACGCGGCAATTTTACCTGTAATGGCGTTGTAGTATAAATAAATAATAGTTAAAGTTATGTTAAAAGCATAATTAAAAATATTTAAAAAATTACAATAGTTTAATTAGTTATATTCTTTTGTTTGCTATTCAAAATTTTAAGCTTTACAATAACAACTTATAAAGTTAAGTAAAAAATTAAATTAAATTCATTATGAAATTATTTATTTCAATGTTGTTTAGCGTAATATTGCTATCTGTAAATATAGTAATAGCTGAAGAAAAAATAGAATTAGCAGATTATATTAGCCAGTGTAAAAAGGATCTTGACTTTTTTCGCGAGTCAGTAAAGAAAAATTCATCTGTTTATACAAATAAGTCAGATACGGTATTTCAGGCTTGGTTTAATAAGGGATATGAAGATACCTTAGAATTAATAAATGCTATTAGTGATAAAAATGATTGCAACTATGCGATGAAATATTATATTAATGGTTTTAATCAATCACATATTGCTCTTAGAAGCTATATCCCTTTACCTGTGGAACAATATCCAGGGTTTTTGAGTGTTAAAAAAGGTGCAGATCATGTAGTTATGTATAAGCATAGTGCTTTGAAGGAGTATTTAAAAAATATGAGTGTGGGTGATAAAATAACTCATATTAATGATGTATCAATAGACAAGTATTATAAAGATTACATATTACCGTTTTATGCTGCTGATAATTCTGAATTAACGCTTACTTCTTCAAGTATTTATGCTTTTATTTTAGACGGAAATAGGTTTAAACCCGTAGCACGTAGTGTAACTTTCGTGCATAATGACGAATCTGTAAAAATTAATTTAAAATATACTGAATTAAAGGGTAGCGCATTAGCTGCTGTAAAACAAGTAAGACAACCAGTTGTTTCTGATTCATTTAAGGTGGAAATGGTATCAGATGGAGTGTGGATAAGAATTCCAAGTTTTTTCCCTAGTCGCCAAGAGGTTGTATATTATACGGGAATGCTTTCAACACTTAAAAAAGAACTATCTAAAGAAGATTATATTCTTTTTGACCTTAGAGGAAATCGTGGTGGTGATTCCAAATGGTCAAGGTCTATTATACGTAATTTATGGGGTGATGAGTTTATTAAATCTTTGGGTAAAGGGCATACTTATAATTCACAATGGAAGAAATTATTGCGTGTTAGCACCGAAAATTTTACTGAGTTTAAAAATACTTATGGCGCTGCAGCTAGTGCAACTTATGCAGCAGCGCTTAAAAAGGGAGAAGATTACTTCTTAAAAAAATGGAGTATTTTTAGAGACAAGAATTATCTTTATACAAACAAAGATAATTCTAAGTTTAATGCTAAAATTTATGTATTAACGGATCAATTTTGTAGAAGTACTTGTTGGACCTTTGTAAATGAACTTAAACAAATGCCAAACGTTGTGCATTTGGGTCAAACAACTACTATTCAGAGTGTTTATTCTCATGCTAAGCAAGTGCGTGCACCAAGTGAACATTTTGACTTTTTCTATCCAACTCAAATTAGAGTTCAACCTGAGTATAAATTATATCAACCATTAGTGCCGTCAGAAATTTATGAAGATAATTTTCGTGATGAAGCAAGTCTTATTAATTGGGTATTATCTATAACTGAAAAATAATAATAATCATTATAATGAATAATTAAGGATTAGTATAATTTTTTACTTGAATCTAGTGTAGTTTCCAAGATCATACTAGCCGCGGCTAAATCATCTTTAGCATTGCGATTTTTTCGTTTAAGGCCAAATCCTTTTAGTAAATTATCAGCAGCTTTAGAAGTTAATCTTTCATCCTGCATAAATATCGGTAAATTAGTACGGTTCTTAAGTTTTTCTGCGAATTTTTCTACGAGTAATGTTTGTTCACTATTGCTTCCATCCATATTTATCGGTAACCCTATAACTATAGCACAAATATTTTTTACCATAGTTATAGAAACTATCTCTTGGAGTTTTTTCTTTTCAGATTCGCCACTCACAATTTGTAGAGGCATAGGCAGGTGATGATCCGGCGTAGAAATTGCAAGCCCTATCTTTTTTTGTCCATAATCAATAGATAGAATTGGTTTTCCTTGTTGAAAAAACTTACAAAATTCTTGAAGTGTGTATATGATCATGCTACTACATTATATTTTTTGGAAATTTTTATGTTGAAGTTTATTAAAAGTTACCTTGATATTACGCTGCTTAGATCATCTTTAGTCTTTGCCTTAATATATTGTGTGTTATTTAATTCACCAGTATTTATTTATAAATTTGAATATTATCAGGCAAGCATATTGACGGCTATATTAGAGCTTGTAAAGGATTTTGTTTATTTAGTAATAAGCTTATTCTTATTCTTTTTTGGTCTGGCTTTACATAGAGTACTATTTATTGTTGGTTCTCTTATTTTATTTATTACTGGTGCATTAGCTAGTTATTATTTATTTTTCTTTTCTATCTCACCGACACCGGGCATGATGCCATCGTTATTTGGTACAAACCCAACAGAAGCCTATGAGTTGATTAGTGCTAGAATTATTGTGTGGTTAGTTTTTAGTATTGGTATCTGTCTATATAGTATCAAACATTTTAATATTCAAACTACTAAGATGTTTTTTTCGCGCATTCTATCGGCAATATGCCTTTTGCTTATAGTTATAAATATTATTAATCCTAAATTTAGTTTTTTAAAAACTTATTTTCCAATGCAATATTTGCATAATAGTTATGTGTTTTTTGTAGGAAAATCTAATAAATACGTAAAAGAGGATATAAGTTCAAAATATACTTTTGTAGATTCGGAGGAAGGCGTAGTAGGGGTTTTGGTAATTGGTGAATCAGCACGTTATAGTAATTTTGCTATAAATGGTTATGAGCGTAATACTACACCTCTTTTATCTAAGATAGATAATATTGCTTCTTTTAAAGCTTATTCATGTGCAAATAACACTTATTTATCTGTGCCTTGTATGCTTTCAAGATATGGCGAGAAAGATTTAAGTCTGATTGATACAGAAACAAGTATTCTTTCAATATTAACACGTTTAGGTTTTGATACTATCTGGATGGGTACTCAATCTATTACAAAATATTACAAAAATAAACCTGGAGGGTCCTTCTATGACGAGGTAAATTTTCATATGATTCCTGGCGGATCTTTGGTATTCTTGCCCAATGATCATGATGAAAAAATGTTGCCTCATTTAGAAAAAAATCTCAAATCTGGAGATAAAAAATTTCTAGTCCTACATAGCACAGGAAGTCATTGGGATTATAGTAAAAGATACCCAAAAGAATTTTCTAAGTTTCAACCAGATTTAGATGGCAATATAAAGCATGACCCCTCGAGCTGTAATAAAGAACAGTTAATTAACAGCTACGATAATTCTATTTTGTATACAGATTTTTTTTTGTCTAGTGTAATTGACCGTTTAAAAGATAAAAAAGCCTTTATGATTTACGCTTCTGATCATGGTGAATCACTCGGAGAAGGGGGGCGTTTAACACATGGTGGTGATGGTGATATACCAGAGCAACGCGTAGTGCCATTAATAGTGTGGATGTCTGATAGTTATAAAGAGGCATATCCAGAGAGATGGTCCGCTATAGAGATTGCAAAAGTCAATGAAATTTCACATGATTATATATTTCATAGTATTTTAGATTGCCTTGGTATAGAATCAGAGATAATCGATAAAGGGTTAAGTTTGTGTAGAGCTAATTCTTTTGAAAAAGGCTAATGCAGTCTCAAGTAAAAAAATATTCAGATGAAAATCTATATTATCGCAGGCGAAAATTCTGGAGACTTTATCGGTGGATTACTGATGAAAGCTATCAAAATAGAAAGCGCAGAACAATTTCCTAACATTGAGTTTCAGGGCGTTGGTGGAAAACAAATGCAGCTTGCTGGTCTTAATTCTCTTTTTCCATTAGATCAAATTAATCTTATGGGATTCGTTGAAATTTTACCTCATATTTTTCGTATAAATAAATTAATTGATAAAGTTGTTGAAGATATATTAGTTTATGGCGCGCACATAGTGGTAACTATTGATTCCCCTGGTTTTACATTTAGAGTTGCCAAGAAAATTAGAGAATATGCGCCGAATATTAAATTAGTTCATATTGTCGCCCCATCAGTATGGGCATATAAGCCAGGGAGAGCAAAAAAATACGCTAAAATTTATGATAATATGCTTACTTTGTTACCCTTCGAACCTAGATATTTTATAAAAAAAGGTATGCCTAGTATATGTATTGGTCATCCTGTTTTAGAACAATCTTTTTATAAGGGGGCTTTAAGTTTGCGGGAAGAAATGCAAATTGACAATGAAACAAAAGCTGTTGCGGTTACTCCTGGTAGTAGAAGGGGAGAAATTTCTAAGCATATGCCTATTATTAGGGAAGTTTTTGATAAGCTATCTACTACACATAAAATTCAAGTTATATTTGTGCAATCAGATGAATCAAATATACGTCTTATATCCAAATTTCTTAACGGTGCTAAGTTTGATTATAGTTTTTCTATGGATCGATTAAAAGCCTTTGCTGTTAGCGATTGTGCCCTTGCTAAGTCTGGTACTAATACTTTAGAAATAGCTGCTTCTGGAACTCCAATGATTGTTGGATATAAATTAAATCCAATTACATTTGCGATACTTAAGATGTTTATTAAAGTAAAATATGCTTCTCTAATAAATATTATTCCAGATCGTGAAATAATTCCAGAATACATACAATCAGATTTTACTGTAGAAAATATAGTATTAGCGTTAAGTGATTTGCTTAGCGATCCTAAGCGAGCAAAATGCCAAGTGGCAGAAGCTCAGAAAATTTTACAGTCTATTGGTTTAAATTCTAGTACAAAGCCTTCAATAGTGGCTGCAAAAATTATTTTAAGTATGATTTAATGGCTAAGTTAGAAGCAGAGTATCATCACTTAAGCTTATGGTATTTCGTTAGCTTTATATTTGGTATTATTTTCTTTTTTCACAGTAATAATAATTATTTCATTTATAATATTTTACCTATTTTAGGTTTTCTAATTATTCTGGCTAAGTTAGTTCACAAGAAAAGTTTATTGTGTTTTTTTATAGTTCTTTGCTCGCTTACATTTTTTTCTGGAATTTTTATAGCTCATTTTCGTGTATCTAATATTCAAACAAAACCAATTGACAAAGATATTATTTCTAAGCTTTCAGGCAAGGTAGAGCAGGTTAAACCCACTTTACGTGGTACACAAATTATTTTACAAGATGTTAATTTGGAAAATAATAGTCGTCTTAATAAAATAAGACTGAATGTTGCTAGTAAGTTATTAGCAGATGTCGCGCATGGTGATACAGTGCAATTGAAAGCAAAGTTATTTCCCTTGCAGAAGAGCGTTTTGCCAGGAACTTATGATTTTGGCTTTTATATGTATATGTCTGGAATTGAAGCTACTGGCTATGCATTAACTGCTATAAAAGTAACGGCTAGTAATAAAAGTTTTTTTAAACAAAACGTTCAAATTATCAGACGTAATATATATAATCGATTGATTAGTATTTTGGGCAATGAACGTGGAAATTTTGCTGCAGCTATTTTGATCGGTGAGACAAAAGCTATACCACGAGAAATAGCTGCAAATATGAGGAATAGTGGGGTAGCGCATATTTTAAGCGTGTCTGGTTTGCATCTATCATTAGTTGCTATGATATTTTTTGTAACTAGTCGCATGCTATTAAATTGTTCAAACTATTTGGCTTATAATTTTAATATAAAAATCATAGCGGCTAGCATTTCAATTATTGGTAGTTTTGCTTATCTACAAATTAGTGGTAGCAATATTGCGGCCACTCGTGCGTTTATTATGACTTCTATTTTTATTATTTCTATTATATTAGGTAGGTCACCATATCCTTTGCGTTCAGTGATGATAGCGGCTTGTTTGATTTTGATAGTTTATCCAGAATATGTATTTCATCCAAGTTTTCAATTATCATTTTCTGCGGTACTGTGTTTGATTTCTGGTTATGAATTTTATATTAAAAACAAATATTTGTTGGGAGAAAATAAAGGTGTGTTTGCCTCTATAAAATTCTATATATTTGCCAATATCTATTCAAGTTTTTTAGCTAGTTTTGTTACTGCCCCGTTTGTTATTTATCATTTTTATAAATTTGCCACTTATTCAGTATTTATGAATTTGATAGCTGTGCCGTTAATGTCTTTTTTTATGATGCCATTAGCTTTGTTATTTGTAATAGTGGCATTTCTTACTTCTGGTGAATGGATTTTACGTATATTAGGTTGGTTTATAGATATAATAACATATTCGGCTGCTTTTATTGTAGATCTTCCTGGCTCGGTATGGGTAACAGGCAATATATCTTCGTCTAGCTTATTAGTGTTTACATTTGGTTTCTTTTGGATTTGTATATGGCAAACTGCTTGGCGTTTTCTAGGGGCGGGTATAATGGCTATTGCATTATTAATGATGTTTTTAGGAGAAAAACCAGATTTTATTTATGATCATAATTTAAAAGTAGTAGGAATAAAAAATAGTGATCAACAGCTAGAAATACATGCAGAGTGTGCATTGCCTGTTTTTATAGCAGATTATTGGGCTAGTTGGTATGGTCAGCCATCAATAGAGACTAAAGTAGAAAAAATGAAGGCTACTGATCGACTATTTGTGCTACCATCAGGTACAACTATATCACTAAATTATTGGAAATGCCTTGATGCTGATATACAAATAATCACTTCTAATAGGTTGCAATGTTCTGGTAATGGACAGATTATTCATAATGAGGAAGTCTGGAAATATAGACAAATATTGCTTTATTGCAATAATGATAAGCAGTGCAGGGTTGAATACGCCGCGCCAACAATACCTAATATTTAAAAATCTGATACACGTCCTTTATTTTCCCAGTCACCATATCTAGTTGGTTCAGGTCCTTTCTGACCACCAAATTCTTCTGGCATTTTTTCACTTGAGGTTTTATCTTGGCTTGGTGTATTATCTTTTTTCATAAGTTAAATATATAAATTAATATAATGAAATTTTCTCACTTGAGTAGAATCTATAGTACTGAATCATTATTGGAAAATCAAACCATAAAAATTATTGAAGACGATTTTCATTATTTGAAATCAGTGATGCGTTTGCGTCGGTCAGAATTATTTCGTATGTTCAATGCAGTAGATGGTGAATATTTGGTTAAAGTTTTAGAGATAGGGCGTTCAGATTTGACAATTATGGTGGAATCTTTTTTGCGTCCCGTTGCTTCAGTAAAACAATTATCACTTGCTATGTGCATGATTAAATCTGACCGTATGATTGAAGCAATTAAGGGGGCGGTACAATTAGGCGTGACTAGAATTATTCCTATTATTTCTGAAAGGACTCAGAATAATAGGCTTGCCAAAGATCGAGTTAAGAGATGTATTTTACAAGCAATAGAGCAGAGTGAGAGATTTGTTTTAACTGAATTATTACCAGAAATAAGTTTATTTGAATTTTGTTCAAACAATAATTACGAACAAATTATTACAGCTTGCGAATCAGAAATTTCTAATAAAAAAATACTAAATATAAATAAGATAAAAGATAACCCTGTTATATTAGTTGGTCCAGAAGGTGGATTTTCTGATACTGAAATATTAATGATAAAAGAATCTAAAAATACACAAATAGTTAGTTTGGGTAATTCAGTTTTAAGAGCAGAAACAGCAGCAATAGCAGCTATTTCTTGCGTTACTATGATGAGGAATTAATGGCTGATTTGGAAATTGAAAAAACCTATGGAAATGTTATTATTGCTGGTGTTGATGAGGCTGGTAGAGGACCTCTAGCTGGACCAGTAGTTGCAGCTGCGGTTATTATTGATCAACAAAATATTATTACAGGGATTAGGGATTCAAAAAAAATTTCAAAAAAAAATCGTGAAGAATTATATAATATAATTACTGCCAATTATTGTTGGTCGGTGGGCATAATATCATCAGAAGAAGTGGATCAAATTAACATCTTAGAAGCTACAAAAAAAGCTTGTAAGCTCGCAGTATCTTCAATGCAAGTTAGGGCAGAAATTGTTATAGTTGATGGTAATATGAAATTTGATGATATGCGCTTTTATAGCATAATTAAAGGCGATGATAAATCAATGTCGATTGCTGCAGCCTCAATTGTGGCAAAAGTAACTAGGGATCGTATTATGGAAGAACTTTCATCTGATTTTCCGATTTATAAGTGGCATAAAAATTCAGGGTATGGAACAAAAGATCATATTGATGCTATAGTACAAAATGGACGCACAATACATCACCGTAAAACTTTTAAAGTCAAAGGAGTTGATTATTAAAATATGGAAAATATGAATGCGCTAATTTGGCTCAAAAATGGTATCACTGCTTTGGCGATTGCTGGTTTATATTCAATTATATTGGTTATACTTCGTACGCCGCAGCTAAGTCACTTTTTTTCTGATCAATCAATATTTCGTTCGGCTTTGGTTATACACGTAAATTTATCAGTATTAGTATGGTTATTAGCAATTACTTGTTGTATATGGAGTATTTCTAGTATTAAAACTGGCTTAGAATTGTTACTAGCTCGCACTGCCTTTATTGGTATGATACTGATGGCATGTAGCCCATTATATCCAGAATCTGAGCCGATAATGAATAATTACGTACCTATTTTAGAAAATATTATTTTTATCATAGGTCTATCTTTATTTGGTACTGTGGTATTAATTTTATCAATTCAAACTATGATTACTTCATTCATACAAGAGATCTTAAATTATGGTCAGCGTATTATAGCTATCACTAAATTTACCTCATCTTTTATGTTTATATGTGTTTGGATATGTTTTGTTATTTCATTTGTTAATCTTAATGAGCTAAGTGATATAGTACCGCTTGATATAGATTTTTATTACGAGACGCTTTTCTGGAGCGGTGGTCATTTATTGCAATTTATTTATACACAAATTTTAATGCTAGTGCTGTTGGTTTTTGCAGAAAGTTGGCGTGGGGGCAGGGTATCATATTCTTCTGTATATGAAATGTTATTAGCATTAAATTTTGTATTAAGTTTGGCTGTGTTTATTGGGCATTATAGATATGGTATTGCAGATGGATCTTTTAAAGAATTTTATACATTACATATGATTTATACAGGCGGGCTAGTACCCACAATATTTATAGCCACTTTATTGCTAGAGATATTACAAAAGCGTGCAGCTAGTGTACCTAATTTTGTTAAAGTATCTTTTGTAGCATCCATTCTATTGTTCCTTTTCGGTGGAGCTATTGGCGCAGTGATATCTGGTGTTAATGTAACTATTCCAGCACATTATCATGGCACAATCGTTGGTATTAGCGTGGCATTTATGGGTCTTAGTTATATGTTCTGTTTTAAACAAGATATATATCTAAATATTATAGAGTTGGGCGGAGTTATTAATATCTTTTTTTCTACAGAATATAAAAATAGTGCTGATGGTTATGGAAAAAAAATGGCTACCTGGCAAGTAACTATAATAACATTTGGACAGCTCTTACACATAACAGGTTTATTCTTGGCTGGTGGTTATGGAGTGCTTAGAAAAACACCTGGTTCTGAAATGGCTCTTTCTGCCAAGCTTTACATGGGAATGGTAGGCGGTGGTGGCTTGATTGCTATAATTGGTGGCTTGATATTTGTATATATTTGTGTTATAAATTTGTATTCATTTAAAGTGAAATAATTAAGAGCAATATAGTGATTAAGCCAACAAAAGAAGAGGCTGAGCAGGCCGTCAAAACTTTACTGGATTATATTGGCGACGATGCAACTCGTGAAGGTCTAAAAGATACACCAGCTAGGGTTATAAGAAGCTATAATGAGCTATTCGTTGGTTATCAAGATTCAGTTGCGGCTATTTTAAATAAACGTTTCACTGATATTAGTGAATATAACGATGTAGTTTTACTTAAATCTATTGATTTTACTTCGACATGTGAACACCATATGTTGCCGTTTTCTGGTACTGTTGATATTGCATATATACCAAATGGTGTTGTGATTGGACTTAGCAAATTAGCTAGATTAGTGGATTTATTTTCTAAGCGCCTACAAATTCAAGAAAGAATGACTGCTAATATAGCAACCGCTTTACAGGAAAATTTAATCCCATTAGGAGTTGCAGTTAGAGTGTCGGCAACTCATAGTTGTATGACCATAAGAGGTGCATTGAAATGCCGTAGCGTTATGAATACAACTCATTTCACCGGTGTTTATAATGAGCAAGCAAAGCGCCAAGAATTTTGGGAAATGCTAAAATAATCAGTGTTTAAGAGATTGCCGCGTCGCATTAAGGCTCCTCGCTAATAGACGGGAAATATCTGTTTTTTTAAATGCTGTATCCTTTACAGTATTTACAATAACATGTATAAAGAGAATATTGATATTTTAAGAGATTATACACAATTTATGTTGCTATCAAATTATTTTCTACCTGTTTTAAAAGAACAACCTTCTGAAGCTCAAGTAGTTTCACATTCATTGATGTTAAAAGCTGGAATGATAAAACAATCTTCTTCTGGTATTTATAATTGGTTGCCGCTTGGTTTGAAGGTGCTTAAAAATATAGAAAATATCATTAGATTTAATATGGATGCGTCTGGGTTTATTGAGCTATTAATGCCTTGCGTACAAAATAGTGATTTATGGCGCGAGTCTGGGCGCTTGGATATTTACGGTCAAGAGATGTTGCGTTTTAAGGATCGTCATGGTCATGATCTGTTATTTGGTCCAACAAACGAAGAAATGATTACTGATATTGTACGTAGTTCATTTCAGTCTTATCGTGATTTACCAAAAATATTATATCAAATTCAGTGGAAATTTCGTGATGAAATTAGACCACGTTTTGGTGTTATGCGTGGGCGTGAATTTTTGATGAAAGACGCCTATTCTATAGATATCGACAAGGAAAGTGCAATTAAAACATATAATAAGGTATTTTCGGCTTATATGCGTACGTTTAAAGACATAGGATTAAACGTAATACCACTTGCAGCTGATCCTGGTGAAATTGGTGGCGATTTGAGTCATGAATTTCATGTTCTTGCAGATACTGGTGAGAGCTTATTATATTATGATAAAAAATTTGATTTATTGAAAGAAGATCTATCAGGTGATATTGAGAAGTTAAAATCACTATATGCAGCAACAGAAGAAAAGCATGATCCTGCTAATTGCCCGATATCTGAAAATGACTTATCAGTAAAACGTGGTATAGAGGTAGGACATATATTTAATTTTGCTGATAAATACTCAATCTCGATGCAAGCAATGGTCAATAATAGCGAAGGTAAAAAAGTACCGCTTCAGATGGGATCCTATGGTATAGGTGTTTCAAGGCTGGTTGCAGCAATTATTGAGGTTAGTCATGATGATAAAGGTATTATTTGGCCGATGCAAATTGCACCGTTTAAAGTTTCAATAATTAATTTAAATCTAAAAGATGAGAGTAGTAGCATTGTAGCGGAGAATATATATAATAAATTAAAAACTAAAGGAGTAGAAGTGCTATTTGATGATACAAAAGATCGTCCAGGAGCTAAATTTGCAATTGCTGATCTGATTGGCTCGCCATGGCAAGTTATTATTGGTCCAAAAAAAACAGCTAATGGCTTGGTAGAATTAAAGAACAGAAAATCAGGCAAAGTGAAAGATGTTTCCCCAGATTCCGCTATAACAGAGATAATTAAAAGTTTGTATGTTAAATAATTTTATTTTTATTTTATCATTGCGCTATTTTAGTGCAAAAAAAAATGAAAAATTTGTATCTATTATTTCTGCTATTTCACTTATAGGTATTGCTATTGGGGTTGCTACTTTAATAATAGTTATGTCAGTAATGCATGGATTTCATATTGAACTTACAAATAATATAATTGGTCTAAATGGTGATCTTACCGTAACGCCTATGGGTAAAGTTATTGAAGATCGCGACAATGTTACCCAAAAAATTTCTGAGCATAAATTTGTTACAAAAGTTACACCATTAGTAGTTGGTCAAGCTTTAGCTTTAGGTAGTCGTGCCAATAGCGGTGTTATTATTAAAGGTATAGATGCAGTAGATTTAAAGCATAAAGGCGAGATATTAAATAATGTATTTGAAGGTAGCTTTTCAGAATATTATGGTAATAATGTAGTAGCGGTTGGTTCTGAGCTAGCTAGGAGTATAGGGGCACTTGCCGGTTCTAAAATAAAAATGATTGCACCTAGCCTATTACCTACTGCTTTTGGTAGTATGCCTCGCTCGAAAGACTTTACGGTAATAGCAGTATTTAGCAGCGGTCTTTATGATTACGATGTAGGAACAATGTTAATGCCAGTATCTGCGGCGCAAAAATTTCTTTCTATGGGAGATGGAATAAACTTAATAGAAATTAAAGTTGATGATACTGAGCTTGCTATAGATTATGCTAAACAACTGCAAAAAGATTTGGGATTTGGTGTAAGAGTAAATAGCTGGAGTCAGGATAATCAACAATTTTTAAGCGCACTTGAAGTAGAACGCACTGTAATGTTTGTGATTCTATCTTTAATTATGATAGTCGCTGCGTTTAATATTCTTTCTAGTTTGTTTATGGTAGTAAAAGATAAAACTAAGGATATTGCTATTTTACGAACAATTGGTGCCTCAACCCGTCAGATAATGTTTATTTTTATTATTAATGGCATGTTAATAGGCTTTATAGGTACAGCTATTGGGGTAATTATTGGCTTGCTGTTTTCTTATAATATTGAGAATATCAGGTTGTTTTTGGAGAATCTTTCTGGTACAAAAATTTTCGACCCGGCAATATATTTCTTGTATAGTTTACCTTCAGTAGTACGAATTAGTGATGTTATTATGGTCTCAGGCTTGGCAATTGGCGCTTCATTTTTATCAACAATATATCCAGCTTATAAAGCAGCTTCTTTAAATCCAATTGAGGCTATGCGTTATGAATGATAACCTATTACTTAGCCTTAAAAATATTTCAAAAGATTATAAACAAGGTCGCTCAGTTATTGAGGTGTTAAAAGATATTAATATTGAAGTTTATGCTGGTCAAACTATAGCAATTATTGGTGCTTCGGGCAGTGGAAAATCTACTTTGCTGCATATTGCTGGATTACTAGATACACCAGATAGTGGAAATATTGAAATTGCAGGAGTTCCTTCCGATAAGATCATTAATTTACGATATGCACACCAAATTAGATTAGAGTATATGGGATTTATTTATCAGCATCACCATTTATTACGAGATTTTACAGCTCAAGAAAATGCAGCTATGCCTTTATTTATAAAAGGAATGCGTAAGTCAGAATCTATGGATAGGGCAGCTGATTTATTAGAGCAACTTGGTCTAGGTAAGCGTTTATATAATGTGCCTGGTGAGCTTTCTGGTGGAGAGCAGCAAAGAGTTGCCGTGGCCAGAGCGCTTATTAATAACCCAAAAATTATTCTAGCAGACGAACCAACAGGCAATCTTGATCCACACACAGCCAAGGAAGTTTTTGCAATGTTTTTAGAGCGTGCTGAAAAATTTGGTACAGCTATTATAATGGTTTCTCATAATTTAGAGTTAGCTGCTAAAATGCAGAAGACATTTAAGTTGGATTATGGTCTAGTAGAAATTTAGATTTGTAATTTTCTGGGATATTTAAATGTAAATCAGAATTTAG
>CAWWAI010000023.1:0-15671 GCA_963934885.1 uncultured Rickettsiaceae bacterium
TTTATTTTTATATCATAGATCTTTCAATGTCGCATTTGAATCTTTAATCCGCCTAAATTCACCTATTATAAAGTAATTCAAAAACAAGAATCATACTAAATTATGAAGATATACAAAAACTTAACAATAATATGATAAAAGCTTTAATAAAAAAACTTATTCCACAAAGACTTATGAATGTTATAAGATCCATCGATAACTTAAGTACTATGAGAAGTGATATAATAAATATTAAAAACGATGTATCTGATATAAAATTTCAAAGTGAATTATTCCTAGATTACTTTGTAGACATAAAAAAAGTTAATAACGCTGTAGGTGATTTTCGAAAGCATCAACTTGATAACGTTCAGTTTTTAAAAAAAATAATCAAATTATTAAATAATAATAAAATAGATTATTGGTTAGATTGTGGAACTTTACTAGGTGCAGTTCGTAACAATGGCTTTGTTCCTTGGGATGATGATATTGATATAGGATGTTTCTTTAAAGATTATAAAAAAATTATTCAAATTTTAGAAGAGGCATTTCCCCATAACAAATATAGAAATAAACAAGATAATAATATTCAAATATATGATGGTGATTGTATAATTGATATTTTTATATATAAACCAGTGAAAGAAGTAAAGAAGGCTATTCGGTGCGAGCAATTTATGAATGATACTCATGAGTTATCTCCTCACTACTCAAGAGCATTTCCTGAGGAATTGCTAAAGCCATTTAAAATGGCTGAATATGAAGGGGATTTATACAACATACCTAATGACTTTGATAATTATTTAATGTCTCGATATGGAAATTATATGCGACTTCCTAAAAAATATCATTGGCATGAGCAAGAAAAAGATAATAAAAAGATATTCTATCCAGAACTAGAAATATGATAAATGATACAAATTATTGGGAAACTTTTTATGAAAAACATCCCGAGAATAAAATCCCCTCAAACTTTGCAGTATATATTAACTCAGTTTATTTAAATAAGAACAAAACATTGCTAGAATTAGGGTGCGGCAATGGTAGAGATGCAATTTATTTTATAAATCAAGGGCTTAAAGTAACGGCAATTGATTTAGCTACAAAGGAAATAGATTATTTAAAGCAACTGAATATACAAAATATTACTTTCAAAGCCCATGATTTTACAAAATTGTATGAATATTCTAACTTTGACTTTGTGTATTCTAGATTCACATTACACTCAATTAATGAAGATTCTGAAAATTCTGTACTCTCTCAATTAAATGGTGTTTTAAAACCAGGAGGTTTATTTTTGCTAGAAGCTCGAAGTATCAAAGACAAAGAATTAGAAAAAGAATTTGGAATAGACCACTATAGACGCTACATAGACTTAGAAAGAGTAACTAAAAAAATAAAAGACAAGGGATTTACAATTATAGAAAGCCTGGAATCTCAAGGCTTAGCTAAATATAAAAGAGAAAATCCTTATGTTATAAGAATAATAGCAAGAGCATCTGGTTAGAGGAGAGGATAAGTCTGCTGAAGTTTAGTTTTTGCTTTTTTTTCTACTAGGTGGTGTGAAAAGTGAATAGTTATTTTGATTTCTATTTTTGACAAAATCTGTACCCGACTAAAATCTATTGCTTTCGCACGAAAAATGAACTTTAATATACTTAAAGATTAAAATGAAATTAATATGATTAAGAATGCTGACAATCATTACGGCATAATAGCAAAAATTTTCCACTGGCTTATTGCAATTATAATCATCAATCTAATCGCTGTTGGCTTTATTATGAGTAATATGACTCCCTCTCCTGATAAATATGAACTATATAGCATGCATAAAGCATCTGGTGTAGTAGTTTTAATGTTGGTTACCTTACGTATATTATGGAAATTATCTAATAAAGCTGTTAAGCCTCCTGCTGATCTGCCTAATATATTAAAACTTGCAGCAAAAGCTGGGCATTTTATGCTGTATATTTTTATGCTATTAATGCCAATTAGTGGAATTTTAATGTCTTATTTTGGTGGAAATGATGTTTCAGCATTTGGATTATTTACTATTACAGCTACTATAGATAAAGTACCACAAATAGCGGGATTATTTCATCAAATGCATGTGTTAGGAATTTGGGCTTTCATAGCTATAATCATACTACATGTGGGAGCTGCATTTTATCATCATTTTATACGCCGTGATGACGTACTAATGCGTATGATAAAATAATCCTAATCTTTATCTTCATAGTTTTTTAAACTACGAGCTACAATTTTGCTCAAAAATAATAAAGCGATAAGATTTGGTATACACATTAAACCATTAAAAGTATCAGCAAGCTCCCATATCATGTCTACTCTTATTATAGTACCAATAAATATACAGATTATTACTGATATTCTAAAGATCCACATATATTTAACACCAAATAGATATTTAACATTAATGGCAGCAAAATAATACCAACTAATAATCGTTGAAAATGCAAAAAACAACAAAATAATTGCTATAAAATATTTACCATTTACACCAAATACACTACCAAAAGAGGCTTGTGTTAAGGCAATTGAAGTAATCCAATCTTGCGAAGGGTTTTGAATCATCTCTATATAGAATGACGAAGTCAAAATTACTAAAGATGTTAAAGTTAATATAATAAATGTATCAAAAAATACACTAAATACTGCTACTTCTCCTTGCATGCACGGATGTTTTACTTTAGCTGCTGCATGTGCATGTGGCGTTGAGCCCATTCCTGCCTCGTTAGAGAATAAACCACGCGCTACTCCATAGCGCATTGCTTCATGTATTGTAATACCTGCAGCGCCACCAGCGACTGAATCAAATTGAAATGCCATCTTAAATATAGAAGCAAGTGCTGGTAAAATATATTCATAACGTACAAACATAATGAAAATGCACCCAACTATATAAATCACTGCCATTGTTGGAACTATTGTTGCTGAGAAAGATGCAATTCTGGTAATTCCTCCTTGAATAACTAACCCAACCAATAAAGCAATGACTATACCTATAATCCATGGCTCTGAATTAAAAGCTATCTTAAATGCAAAACCAATTGAATTAGCTTGCACCATGTTACCAATAAAACCTAATGCTATAATAATACATACAGCAAAAAATACTGCTAATGAACGATTGCCTAAACCTTTATCAATATAATAAGCAGGACCACCAATAATTTCATCACCCACTTTTGTTCTGAATGTTTGTGCTAATATGCTTTCTGCAAAGATAGTACTCATACCAAAAAATGCACTTAACCACATCCAAAAAATTGCCCCCGGTCCCCCAGAAACAATAGCCGTTGCGGCTCCCGCTAAATTTCCAGTTCCCACTTGGGCGGCAATAGCTGTAGTTAATGCTTGGAATGAACTAATACTATCAGCTTTAACATCAGAATTATCAGCATGAATACTGCCAAACACATTTCTAATAATCTGAGGAAATAATCGAAATTGTACAGCTCTCAAACAAAACGTATAGTAAATACCTGTACCTAGCAAAAGAGCCAATAATATATAGTCCCAGAGATACTGGTTAATTGTTAAAATAATTTCCATTGATTTAGATATGAATTACATAAAAATTGACAAGATTATATCAGAAATTCTGTCTAAAATCCATCACTTTGATTTTGTAAATAATGAAAGTACATCAATCTGGCTTACTCCAACTTCTACAAAACGATATCGCCATAGAGCTGCTTTATATGCTATATCAGATATTTCTGGCAAGTCCCCATTAAATGCCGTAAATACGTCAGTACTACTTGTAGATAGACTATAATATTCACCAAAATTCTTTTTAAGCAACTGAGTTTCTTGCTCTTTAAATTTACTAGTAGCAAAAGTATTGATCATAATCACACCATCTTTGGTTAGAACCCTTTTTACATTCTGCATAAACTCATCTGTTAAAAATGAAGGGGGAATATAATCTGGAGTAAAAGCATCTACAAAGACTATATCATAAATATCTGAGGGAGAATTTTTAACAAATTCAAATCCATCATCAATAATAATATGATTCTTATCACTCTCATGAAAATTAAAATATTTTGTAACTATTTCTGGTATTGCCGGATTAATTTCAACAATATCAAGATGAGCCCGTGGAACTAATATATTTAATGATTTTGGTACAGTAGCCCCACCCAAACCAATCATTAATATTCTCTTAGGCTGTTCTTGTATAAATAAACTGCTTAAGAAAATTTGAGCATAATGAAAAATGCTAATTTTGGGATTATCCAACAACATACAACTTTGAAGAATATCTGATGGAGGTTCAACAAAAGACATACACCTTTTATTTTCTACCTCAAAAACCCAAACTGGACCAAAATCATTTTCCGTATGAAATAATATTTTTAAAGCATCTTTCTTACCCGTGAAAAATGCTATAGCAATAATACTTACTATTATTGCCACTATTAGTAATAATTTTCTTTTCATATAACTATTCAATATTAGGGAATTATAATATATAAAATATCAATAAAACTAAAGAAATTTACTTATATTAAGAATCGTTTCTAAGTACCCTAGTTAATTTTAGCTGACTTAATACGGTCCACAATTTCATCTCGAAAATGTCTAATTAATCCTTGAATTGGCCAAGCAGCAGCATCTCCAAGTGCACAAATAGTGTGTCCTTCCACTTGTTTTGTTACATCTAATAATTCATCAATTTCTTCAACTCTAGCATCTCCTTTTACTAAACGCATCATAGTACGCCACATCCATCCAGTACCTTCTCGGCATGGAGTACATTGACCACAGGATTCATGCATATAAAATTTACTAAGGCGCGCAATAGCATAGATAATATCGGTTGATTTATCCATAACAATTAATCCACCCGTGCCAAGCCCAGATCCTACACTTCGTAATGAATCAAAATCCATAGTCACGTTTTCACATATATCTTTTGGAATCATTGGTACAGATGAACCGCCTGGTATAATTGCTTTTAAATTGTCCCAACCACCACGAATACCACCTGCATGCTTTTCTATTAATTCCCTAAGAGGTATACCCATTTCTTCTTCAACATTGCAAGGATTATTCACGTGTCCTGAAATACAGAATAATTTACTGCCAGTATTATTTTTCTTACCAAGACCAGCAAACCATTCTGCCCCGCGTCTTAATATAGTTGGAACAACTGCAATTGACTCAACATTATTAATTGTTGTTGGACAACCATAAAGACCAGCTCCTGCGGGAAATGGTGGTTTTAAACGCGGTTGACCTTTTTTTCCTTCTAAACTTTCAAGCAAAGCTGTTTCTTCTCCGCAAATATATGCACCTGCGCCTCTATGTAAATAAATATCAATATCATAGCCAGATCCGCATGCATTTTTACCTACTAACTTTGCAGCATACGATTCATCTATAGCCTTCTGCAGAATTATTGCTTCATTATAAAACTCGCCTCGAATATATATATAGCAACTATGTGCTCCAATACCAACGCTGGCAATTACACAGCCTTCAACTAATTTATGTGGGTCGTATCTTATAATATCCCTATCCTTACAAGTACCTGGTTCAGATTCATCTGCATTTACTACTAAATAAGATGGCTTGGGATGATCTTTAGGCATAAAAGACCACTTCATACCAGTAGAAAATCCAGCTCCTCCACGCCCCCTAAGACCTGAGTTTTTAATTTGTTCAACAACCCAATCACGACCTTTTAAAATGAAAGATTTTGTCTGATCCCAATCACCACGCTTTTTTGCTGCCTCAAGATATGGGGACTCTTTGCCATGTAAATTTGTAAAAATTTTATCCTTATCCGCGATCATGATCTCTATTGCCTATCAAAAAATATTCAGGAATTTTTGCATCCACTAAGTTATTAACACTTTGAATAGCATTAAATATTATATGCCATTCACGCTCGTATAAATTTTTTATAATCTTACTAAACATTTTGTTTCTTAAATTGCTCAATAAGTTCTTGAACTTTTGTTACATCCAGATTTTCATAATAATCATCATTAATTTGAATCATAGGAGCATTCACGCAAGCCCCTAAACACTCTACTTCCGAAATAGTAAATAACCCATCCTTTGAAGTGTCGCCGCATTTTGTTTGCGCATATTTTTCGCATGATTTCATAATATCATTAGCGCCACTTAGCCAGCATGGCGTGGTACCACAAACCTGTATATGATATTTACCTACTGGTTTAGTATTATACATAGTGTAAAAAGTTACAACCTCATAAACACGCATAAATGGTTCTGATATATGCCTTGCTACACATTCCATTGCGGCCACTGAAAGCCAACCACCATTTTGTCTTTGTGCCAAGTCGAGCAATGGAAGCATAGAACTTTTTTGACAATTTTCTGGATATTTAGCGATTATCTCACTTACTACTCTGAGATTCTCTTTATTAAAAACAAATTCTTCTTTTTGCTTGGTCATCTATCAATTTCTCCAAATACTATATCAAGACTTGAAATTACAGCTACTACATCCGCCATTAAATGACCCCGCGTCATAAAGTCAAGACCTTGCAAATGAGCAAATCCCGGTGCTTTGATTCTGCATCTATAAGGTTTATTACTACCATCTGCATATAAATATACGCCAAATTCTCCCTTTGGGGCTTCTACTACACCGTAAACTTCACCAACTGGAACATTATAACCTTCTGTATACAACTTAAAATGATGTATCATATCTTCCATTGAATTTTTCATGTCTTTACGCCTTGGTGGTGAAATCTTCATATCTAATGAGTGCACCTCACCTTTAGGCATTTTTGTTAAACACTGATCAATAATTCTAACTGATTGATACATTTCTTCAATACGTACTAAATAACGATCATAACAATCACCATCTTTACCGACTGGAACATCAAAATCCATCTCTTCATATACTTCATATGGGTTACTTTTACGTAAATCCCACTCAATTCCAGAACCTCTAAGCATTGGTCCAGAAAATCCCCAATCCATTGCTTGCTTCTGACTAACAACACCAACACCAACTAGCCTTTGTTTCCATACACGATTATTATTAAGTAACGTCTCAACATCAGCTAGTTGTTTTAAAAATTGACCGTTGAATATAGCTATATCTTCAAGCAATCCATCAGGTAAATCTGAAGCAACACCACCAGGACGGAAATAATTTGAATGCATACGTGAACCAGATACACGCTCGTAAAATTCCATTATTTTTTCACGCTCTTCAAACAACCAAAGTAACGGTGTAGTAGCACCAAGATCAACTGCTTGCGTACCAATATTCATTGTATGATTTAAAATTCTAGTTAACTCGGAGAATAATACACGTATATATTGCGCCCTCTTGGGAACTTCACATTTAAGTAATTTTTCTACAGATAAAGCAAAGGCATGCTCTTGGCACATTGGAGAAACATAATCAAGACGATCAAAATATGGAATCGCTTGTGTATAAGTTTTATGTTCAATCAATTTTTCTGTGCCTCTATGCAACAGACCAATATGCGGATCGGCTTTGTTAATTACTTCACCATCCATTTCCAAAATAAGACGTAACACACCATGCGCAGCAGGATGCTGTGGACCAAAATTAATAGTCGTTGTTTTTTTCTCTACGTTGTTTTTGTTTGTATCTTCCATAATTTATTTTATTTTTCTGCCTTTTCGTCGCCAGGTAATTTATATTCTCCTGGACCTTGCCACGGAGATGTAAAATCAAAATTTCTAAATTCTTGTTCTAGTGATACTGGTTCATAAATTACTTTTTCTAACTTTTCATCATACTTAACTTGCACATGTCCAGTCACTGGAAAATCTTTGCGCAATGGATGCCCTACAAACCCATAATCAGTTAAAATTCTGCGCATATCTGGGCAGCCATCAAATACTATACCAAACATATCAAATGCCTCTCTTTCATACCAACAAGCAGAGCTATATAAAGAAACCACAGAAGGAGCTTGATGCTCTTCATCTAATGCTATTTTAAATAATAAACGCTTATTCAATTTTAGGCTAAGTAAACTATACACAACTTCAAATCGATCAGACCTTACTGGAAAATCTGCTGCAAATAGATCTGTTAATATTGTAAAGCGTAATTTATCACTCTCTTTTACAAACTTTAATAATGCGGGCAAACAATCACTATTTGTAGTATAAGAAGCCTCAAACCCTTCTACTGAAATAGGGGTAATAGATAAATTATTAACCTTCGCAAATTCATCAATAATATGTAAAAATTCCATATCTTACCCTTTAAATTTGCTAGTTCTACGAATTTTTCTTTGTAATTGCATTAAACCATAAATCAAGGCTTCCGCAGTTGGTGGGCATCCAGGAACATATACATCAACTGGTACAATACGATCACAACCTCTAACTACAGAATATGAATAATGATAATATCCACCACCATTAGCGCAGCTGCCCATTGAAATAACGTATTTAGGTTCTGCCATTTGATCGTATACTCTACGCATTGCTGGCGCCATTTTATTCGTTAACGTTCCAGCAACTATCATTAAATCCGCTTGACGTGGGCTTGGACGAAATAAGAAACCAAACCGATCCATATCGTATCTACTGGCCGCAGCTTGCATCATTTCAACTGCGCAACAAGCAAGACCAAAACTCATTGGCCATAAAGAATTTGCTCTAGCCCAACCAATTAAATCATCCACTTTAGATATGACGAAGCCTCGATCAGACATTTCATCTGCCAACAAATCATCTTGATTTTGCAATGTTTTTTCTACTGTAAAAAGCTGCTCTTGGCTTTGTAATTCTTTTTTCATATTTATTCCCAATCAAGAGCGCCTTTGCGCCACTCATAAACAAAACCTACAGTTAAAACCAATAAAAACACCATCATCGACCAGAAACCAAACTGACCTATGGCTTTTAGATTGATTGCCCATGGGATTAAAAATGCTACTTCGAGATCAAAAATAATAAACAAAATAGCTACTAAATAAAAACGAATATCGAATTTACCGCGCGCATCATCAAATGCATCAAAGCCACATTCATAGCTAGATAACTTATCGCGCTGAGGTTTTTCCGTTGCTAAAAATTTTGGTAAAATTGCAACAACAACAGAAACAAGCGTCGCAAGTCCAAAGAAAACTGCGATTGGTAAGTATTCAGCTAAAAAGTTCGTATGTGCTAGCATTGTTATTATATAATTTTTTTAGCATCTATCTAGTTTATATTAGCTACACTAAAAACCTAACTTTATCAATTGTAAAATCCCTTTAAGAGAACATAAATTAAAAATTAGCTATCTTTGTTGACAAAAATAAAATTATCTAAACAAACTAATCACAATTACAAATTATATAGTTACAAATAAACTTGATATTTTTTGTATTCTAGATATTATGTGTATTTAAAAGATAAATAAATTATTAACTACTCAAAACTTTGATATTAAGTGATATATTAAACTTATGAAAAACTTTCTAGTAATTTTAATTACTTTAACGATAATCATGATTAAATCTGAGCACAGCTTAGCGGCAGAACATATTCCTTTGCTCAAAACAGCAGATAAAGTAAATAAAAAGTACAAAACTAATGATTTATTCAAGTCATACCTAGAATTAAGCAGCTTTAAACATAAGGTTCTATCACAAAATTTAGCTAATATAAACACTCCTGGTTACAAAGCAGATGATGTAGAAATGCCCACTAATTATGATAATATAGCTGGGGATCAAAAACTAAACCACAAAATTAACATGGCACGAACTTCTGACAAACACATTGCAGGTTCTCCTGGTACAGAAATGAAATTTTCAAGTCAAAAACTAAAAGATTCTTACGAAACAAAAATAAATGGCAATAACGTTTCTTTAGCGCAACAAACAACTAAATTATCACAAAATAAAAATGATTATACAGCCTCTATTAAGGCTTACTCTACAATGAATGCTTTATTCTCATCAGTGTTGGGGAAATAATTATGCACAAATCAGCGCAAATATTATTTGTAATCTTACTTAGCCAACTACAATTTAGCGTGGCTTTTGGAGATAGTCTTAAGCAGGCAGTGGAAATTGCTGCACATGGCACTAGATTTCAAGCGGAACGTTTAAAAATAGCTGCCGAGAACCTTGCTAATGAAGATTCTACGGGCTCCACCCCGGGAGCAGATGCATATCGTCGTAAAGTTATATTTGCAGATAACAAATATAATGCAAGATTAGGCACGCGGGTCATTACCACAAAAAAAGTTGATATTGATAATTCTGATTTTATTATGAAGTTTGACCCGCATCATCCTGCAGCTAATACTGAAGGTTATGTAAAATACCCAAACGTTATACGCGAAATTGAACGGGCTGATGCAAGCGAAGCCCAACGTGGTTATGAAGTAAATTTAAGCGTTATTGAAATTAGCAACACTTTAATGAATAAAACTGTAGAAGCAATAGGTAGGTAGTATGTCAATTGATAGTATTGGATTATTAGCCCAACAAACTTATACGCAAATTCAAGATCGACCTAAATTAAATGTCACAGAGCCTGCCATGAGCAATGCTGTGAATTTTCATGAGGTAGTAAACCGTCAGTTTAATAGTTTTGCTAGCATGTCGCCAGCGCAAATTCTTAATCATATACAATCAAAGCAAGCAGGTGGAGCAACAATAATAGGGGGAGCCTCGTCTCTAGCTGGGTCTGCCACCAATACATTGCGTAACAATATTGCAAAACAAGAGCAAACCGCTAGAAAATCCTTAATTGGCGAAGCATCGCTTGTTGAATTATTAACTGCAACTACAGAAGCTAAAAATGTTATGGACACAACAGTCCGGGTACGTGACAAATTTTTAGAAGCATTCGATAAAGTGATGAATATGAGCATGTAATACTTTGTTTATATGCTCATATTAAATACTATTTCCAGCTGCAAATCCAGAAGACCAGCCCCATTGAAAATTATAACCACCTAACCACCCTGTAACATCTACTACTTCACCAACAAAAAATAAACCTGATACTTTTATGGACTCCATGGTTTTAGAAGATAATTCTTTAGTATCAATACCGCCAGCAGTTACTTCTGCCTTAAGATACCCTTCACTATCACTAATATTTACCTCAAAATTATGAATAAAATTAGCGATATCTGTTAAATTCTTATTACTAAGATCTGTAATAGATTTATGAAAATTTGGATTTGCATAAGCTAAATTATCAACTAATCTATTGGTCAGATGAATTTTAAGGTAATTGGATATAGTTTGCTTACTGTTTTTATTTGCACTAAATAACTCTTGCAGATTTATATTAGGCAATAAGTTTATTGATATTGTTTCGTCCTCAAATTTATCTAAATATGATGAAATCTGCAAAATAGCCGGACCACTTAGTCCCTTATGAGTAAATAATAAACCTTCAGAAAAACTCATCCCCTTATAACTAGCAACAGAATAGTTAGACACTCCTCTAAGTTCCAAAAATAGTTCTTTTTGCTTCTCGGAAACAATAAGCGGAACAAGAGCTGGACGAGTTTCTATAATATTTAGACCAAATTTTTGTGCAAGTTTATAACCAAAATCACTTGCCCCTATTTTAGGAATTGATAATCCACCAGTTGCAACAATAAGAGCTTTACTAGTAAAAATTCCCTGATCAGTTTCTAGCTTAAAACTATCATTCTTTGATACATTAGTTACATTGCAGGATAACTTAATCTCCACCTTATTTTTATTGCATAAATCAATCATCATATCGATAATTTGCTTAGATGAACCATCACAAAATAATTGTCCTAAAGTTTTTTCATGATAAGTGATATTATAAGATTCTATCAAGCTAATAAAATCACGCTCTGTATATTGAGATAAAGCTGATTTAACAAAATGCGAATTTTGACTAAGAAAATTTCTGCTATTAGTATATAAATTAGTAAAATTACACCTGCCACCGCCCGAAATGCGAATTTTCTCACCAACTTTGTTAGTATGCTCTATGATTAAAACTCGCTTACCATTTTGACCTGCACTTATTGCAGCCATCAAACCAGCAGCTCCTGCACCTATTACTATTGCATCGTACATCATTTTCTAATAACTAAATTTGCTTAACTTATAACTCAACTACTAGCAAGAAGCAAAACATAGCTAAATAAATCAAAGACAACTGAATCATCACATTAAATTTTTATCAAAATAATGATAATACTTTTTCTCTAGCTAGAGAAGTTGCAAAATAGTATCATTAAGTTTGGATGCAACCAATTAGTAAAATTTATGTTATCAACTATAATTAATATTATTCTTCTTATAGCACTAGCTATTGCTGCTTTATTTGTGCTCCAAAGAATGCGCGGTCGTGCAAAACCAAAACACGTACCACCTGTAGACCCTTTATCTCAGTCCGCCTATACAAAAACTAACGTGCCTATGGAAGAAGAAGTAAGTCTCACTCTCCAAGAAAGAATTGAATTATCTTGGCAGTTTCTTACTAATATTACAGAGCAAGTTATCAGTCGTTTTTCTAAAAAAGATCAACAACAAATATATAAAGCGGGACAAGCACTAACACAAAATGGTACAAAATATCAGCATGATGTTTATCAAGAAGCAAACTTTACACAGAAAACGGTAAAAACTGTTCAGAAAGATAAGGATAAGAGTGCATCTAAATCTCGCTAAGATTAACTGGAACATCTCTTCTTTAACGAACTATCTGCATTTTTAGTAAAAATTATTACCATAAAATATGTAAGAAAGGCAAATAAACCAACGTAAAATATTGGAAATAATTGCCACTCAAACTTACGCATAAACCAAAGACATATATAATTTGTTGGTCCTGACATTAACATAGAACCAGTAGTATGCCCAAGCCCTACACCTCTGTATCTTTCATTAGTGCGAAAAGCTTTTATTATAACCCCATGCGCGAGTCCGTTAAAAGGAGCTACTGAAATAGCCAGTAATAAACAAGCAACTAAAGTTAAATTCATTAATTGATAATGAATTGAAATAATCATAAGTAAACATGAAACTAAACTTGATAATAAGCTATATTTTACGACAATTACGCAGCCAAAACGATCTGCAAGAAACCCTGATATTAACATCGCAATTCCAAATACCATCACTATTACAACAGAAAATGTAGTAATTATTTGATGTGTATAAGGTACAATCATTGGCAAATATTGTTTCATAAAAATGATTGATACTTGATAAGTTGCCCCAAACCCTCCAGCTAGGAAAATAACGCATATTAAAGTTAACCAACGCTTTCTTATAAAAGATAAAACATTATGAAACTCCATTTGTTGCTTTTTTGACTCTAAAAAATCTGGAGTTTCTTCTAAAAATTGACGAAAATACATAGCGATCATTGCAAGAGGTACGGACAATAAAAATGGTATACGCCATCCCCAATCAGGAAAAACAGAGGAATTAAAAAAATTCGTCGAAGCAATACCCAAAAGCAATCCAGCTACCCCTGTGGCTCTAGTAATAGCTGATGCAGTATAATGATGTTTTTTGCCTAAATGTTCTATTACATAAATAGCAGCTCCATCATATTCTCCAGCAGTAAAAAACCCTTGAAAGAATCGACATATTATTAAAATATATGTACTTAACACCCCAATAGAATTATATTCTGGCAATATACCAATTATAAGAGTTGGTATAACTATCCCTATCATAGTAATGTGAAGAGAAGTTTTGCGCCCATAAATATCACCTATATTACTAAAAAATAGTGAACCAAATGGCTTTGCTAAATAGGAAAGCGCATATATTGCAAAAACGTACATGAGGCTAGAAATTTTATCAACTCCAGGGAAAAATTTTGTTGCAAGGATTCCAGCTGAAAAACCATATAAACTATAATCATAATATTCAACCACTGTACCTAAGAAAGCTCCCGTGATTTTACTTTTACGTTTTTTTATCACTCTATTATCTTGCGTTCTTTTAAAAAAATATGCTGAATTTCTTTTACTGCCTTATCAAAATCATCATTTACCACTATATAATCATAATTTTTAGCATAGGACATTTCTTCTTCTGCGAGCCTAAGGCGCTTATTAATAACATCTATATTATCTTGTAAGCGTGCTTTAAGCCTAGTTGCTAAAACATTGATATTAGGTGGCATGATAAATATACTGAGTACAGGCGCTTTAGCTGTTTTTATTATTTGGTCAGCTCCTTGGTGATCTATATCGAATAATACGTCTTTACCTTCAGATAAGATATTTTGCACTGATTGAGCGGGAGTCCCATAAAAATTTCCATAAATTTCGACTTGCTCTAGAAACTCTCCTTGTTTCTTCATTTGATCAAAAACTGCACGTGTTTTAAAAAAATAATGCACCCCTTCTTGTTCACCGGGTCTTGCTTTTCTTGTTGTTGCAGAGATTGATAGAGATAAATTATTATCTTGCTCAAGTAACTTTTTAGCTATTGATGTTTTTCCACCACCAGACGGGGCCGACAAAATAATCATCATTGCTTTATTTTTAGGAGAAATTGCCATATCATCAAATAATCAATTGCGGAAATTCGCTAGGAGTATAATATCATAGCATGAAAAAAACAATTATTATTACTGGAGCTTCAAGTGGTCTTGGAGCGGCGTTGGCTATGCGATATTCTATTGAAGGAAATAATTTATTTCTCTTTGCTAGGTCAGAAGAACGCTTAAATAACACAGCCCTTATTTGCAAAAATAATGGTGCTAACGTAACTACTATTATTGCCGATGTAACAGATGCTAGCACTATGCAAAACCATTTAGATAAAATAGCTAAGCAGCATAGTGTAGATATTATAATAGCTTGCGCGGGAGTCTCGGCTGGTACATTAGATGGACCAGAAACGCTAACTCAAGTAAATAAAATTTTTTCTACAAATATTAATGGCGTTATAAATACTGTTATGCCTTTAATACCATATATGATACGTAAAAAATCTGGCAATATTGTAATTATTAGCTCAATGGCTGGTATGCTTGGTTTGTCTAGTGCGCCATCTTACTCTGCCAGCAAAGGCGCTGTACGTATGTTTTCTGATGCACTTAATGGTTACCTAAAAATATATAATGTGCATGTGTCAAATGTAATTCCAGGATATATTAAAACACCAATGACCGGAGTAAATAAATTTCCTATGCCCTTCCAAATAAGTGCCGATAAAGCCGCACAAAAAATAATTCATGCAGTCGCCCGCAATCAAGGGGTTATTGCCTTTCCAATGAGTATATATTTTGTTATGAAAATACTTAACTTGCTACCTAGCAGACTAATTTCTTATATAAATTCTAAACTACCAGGTAAACCAGCTTTTGATGAGTAAATAATACCTAAACTTATATCATTGTATTTTTACCGCAAGGTTCTTTCTTAAAATAGTTTTTGTACTAAATTGCAAATGCGCACGGCAAGGTATTATGCTATAAAGCGGCGTATATTATTGATAAATAGCTATTTACAGTTTATTACTAATATTCTTTTAAACTATTACATAAAGAAAAGCAAATATATGAAAAAAATTATATTAACGACTACAGCTCTTGCTGTATTAGCCTCATCTTCAGCGCAAGCAATAGAAAGTGATTTCTTTGTTAAAGTTAATACTGGCTATTCCAAAATGAGTAAAGTTAAAGGTGCGAAAGCAAAGAATGATGTATTTTTTGGTGTTGGTGCTGGT
>CAWWAI010000024.1:0-15607 GCA_963934885.1 uncultured Rickettsiaceae bacterium
ATCACTGCGTCCTTGTTTAAGCTACATATACGGGTTTATAAAGTTTTTTGTTGTATATTTGATTTATACTATATAATATCAGCCGAAGTAAAATACGCAATTAATTCTGATAAAATCATGAAGCTTAAACAATATAGTCCTTATATCATAGCATTTTGCGCTACGATTATACGCTATTATGATTATGCTCTTTTTGGTCTTTCAGCTTCTATGATCTCCAAAAATTTTATGCCCAGCGCCGAAGGTGGCGATCAGATGTTAGTATTTTTTGCAATTTTTGGTATAGCAATGTTAGCTAGACCTTTGGGATCAATTATTTTTGGCAAAATTGGTGATAAAGTTAGCCGGGTTGCGAGTGTAAAAATTTCTATGATTCTGGCGGCTATATCAACAAGTCTAATTGCGATCATACCATCCTTTGATTCTATCGGGTGGTTTGCTGTTATCTTACTTATTTTGTGTAGGATGTTATTTTTAGTTAGTTTAGCAGGGGAAATAGATGCAATTAAAATTTATGTAGCTGAGAAAATTGGCAAGAAAAAGCGTCACTTTGCCATAGGTATTGTTTCATTTTGTTCGCAGATTGGCGTATTACTAGCATCAGTAATGTATCATGTGGCTATTAGTTTTGAAGAAATTCAATGGTTATGGAAGGCGAATTTTTTTCTTGGCGGAGTATTGGGTTTATTTATTATAATGATGCGTGGGCAGTTGCAGGATAGTAATGCTTTCTTAAAAAATAAATCTAAAGTAATAGAAGGTATTGATATCAGTATTTTTTCTATTATCGCTAATCACAAAATGCAATTTATGCTAGCTGTTATAATTAACGGTATGCTAGGTGGTGGGTATCATTTTCTTATTATATTTTTGGGTACATTTGCAGCTAATGTTGCAGAATTTATGCCTCCAGATCAGGCTACTTTTAGTAATATAGGGATTATTTCTTTATACGGATTAGCTTGTGTATTGTCCGGTTATGTTTCTGATAAATTTCATATATCTAAGCAAATAATCATAGCTCTTATCTGTAGCATTTCTTGTGTTTTAATCATGGAAATTATGCTGGGTTTAGGAGTGTTTGCGCGTCATTTACATTATGTGTTAGCATTCATTACACCTTTTTATTCCGTGCCGTGTGCAATAAAAATGCAATCATTATTTGCAACTGGCATAAGGATGAGAATGTTTAGCCTTTCACATTCTCTAGGTAGTTTGATATTCTCATCTACTACACCGTTTATTTGTATGTTGATTTGGCGATGGTCTGAATCTTTTGCTTTGGTTTTAGTATATTTTCTTGTGCAGCTAGGGGTGTTATTTTTTACTCTGATAGCAGTGCTAAAAAAGGATTATGTTAATATGTTTGAAATATAAATAATTCTTTTAATAAAGAATTATTTGAATTTTAAGATCAAAAATATTGCCGAATATATGTTTTGATGCTATGTTTTTTTATAAAAATTATTTAGACAATTTTAGATATAGTAAATTAATGTTGTTAGACCTTAAAATTGTAAAAAATTATTCGCAGGCATTATTTGCTAATGCTAAGATGATATCGAAGGAAAGTAAAGTTTTGGAGCAAATAACTTTTTTTGCAAACCTTATGAAAGAAAGTTTAATTGTGCATAATGCTTTTTGTTCTCCAATTGTTGAAAAGGAGATAAAGATAAAATTAGTAGGGCTAGTTGCAGATAAATATAAATTTGAACCAGTTTCAAGGCAGTTTTTATATGTTCTTATAAAGAATGCTAGATTTCTTATATTAACTCAAATAGTTGAAGCTTTTGATAAGCTAATAGCAATAGATAAAGGAATAAAATCTGCGGAATTATTATCCGCATTTAAGTTGAATCTAGAAGAGGTTGCAGTGATTAGAGAATTTATAGAAGCAGAGCTTGGACAGCAAGTTGCATTAGTAACAAATACAGACCCATCGCTAATTGGTGGAGTTGTAATAAAATATGATAGTAATCTTATTGATTGTTCTGTGCAGGGTGCATTAAATAAAATAGAAAAATTAGTAACTAATTCTAAATAATAATTGATTATAAATGTTGTTTTTAAAATGAGTGTTAAAAAATGAAATTAAATCCTGCGGAAATATCAGAGATTTTAGAACGTGAAATTGGAAATATAGATCAACTTGGTGAATTACAAGAAGTTGGTTATGTTATTACAGTTGGTGATGGTATTGCAAAAGTTTATGGAATTGACAATGTTCAGGCTGGAGAAATGGTTGAGTTTGACTCTGGCGTTAAAGGCATGGTGTTGAACTTAGAAACGGATGTGGTTGGTATTGTGATCATGGGTGATGACAGCAACGTACGCCAGGGTGATAAGGTCAAAAGAACCGGTGAAATTCTACAAACTCCTGTCGGTAGGTCAATGGTTGGTCGTGTTGTTGATGCGCTTGGAAATGCGATTGATGGTAAGGGTGATATCATTACTAAAGAATATAGTCGAGTTGAAGTTAAAGCTCCTGGTATTATTAGCAGAAAATCTGTACTTGAACCTGTGCAAACAGGTATTAAAGCTATTGATGCATTAATACCAATTGGTCGTGGGCAACGAGAATTGATTATTGGTGATCGTCAGACAGGAAAAACAGCAATTGCTATTGATACTATCATAAACCAAAAACCAGCACATTTAGCTGGCGATGAGTCTGAAAAAATCTATTGTGTATATGTTGCTATTGGTCAAAAAAGATCAACAGTAGCACAGATTGTTAGGAAGCTAGAGGAAGCTGGTGCAATGGAGTATACAATCGTCGTTGCAGCAACAGCTTCAGATCCAGCTCCATTACAATTTTTGGCGCCGTATACTGGTTGTGCTATTAGTGAGTATTTTAGAGATAATGGCATGCATGCTCTTGTTATTTATGATGATTTAACAAAGCATGCTGTGGCGTATCGTCAGATTTCTTTATTGCTTAGAAGGCCTCCTGGTCGTGAAGCTTACCCTGGTGATGTATTTTATTTACATTCTAGATTACTTGAGCGTGCGGCTAAACTATCTGATGATAAAGGTGGTGGATCTTTAACGGCACTACCAATCATTGAAACTCAGGCTGGCGATGTGTCTGCATATATCCCAACGAATGTTATTTCTATTACTGATGGTCAAATTTTCTTAGAAAGTGAATTATTTTATAAAGGAATTCGTCCTGCAGTTAATGTCGGTATATCAGTAAGTCGTGTGGGTTCGGCTGCTCAAACAAAAGCAATTAAGAAAGTATCTGGTTCAATGAAATTAGAGCTTGCTCAGTTTAGAGAAATGGAAGCATTTTCTCAATTTGGGTCGGATCTTGATGCCTCTACCCAAAAGCTTATCAGCCATGGACGAAAACTAACGGAATTGTTAAAACAAGCGCAATATGCGCCATTTGTTGTTGAAGAGCAGGTGGTTAGTTTGTATGCTGGGGTTAAAGGTTATTTAGAAAAAATTGATACGTCTCAAGTGCGTGAATTTGAAAATAAACTACTCGATGATATACGTTTTAAAGGTGATGATATTTTATCTTCTATAAAAAAAGATAAGCAATTGAATGAAGAGACGGAAAAGAAGCTAAAAGCTTACTTGGAAAAGTTTGTTGAAGAATTTTTAGGCAATTAATTAATTAAGGAACATGTCCGGTCTAAAGCAACTTAGAAATAGAGTAAAGAGTATTAAATCTACTCAAAAAATTACCAAGGCTATGCATTTGGTTTCTGCAGCTAAGCTTAAAAAAATTAAGGAACAAGCTGAGAATTTTAATGAATATTCTGTGGTGTTAGGAGATATTATGAATGATATCTCTACAAGCGTAAATTTAATGGATTTGCCAGCTAATGATCGTAAATTCTTTAACAAGGATTTAAAAAATATGGCGCATTTATTAGTTGTGATAACATCAGAGCGTGGTCTTTGCGGTGGTTTTAATTCTAGAGTAATTAGACAAGTTAAAAATGATATTAAAATATTACAAAAAGAAGGTAAGCTTATTCGATTATTAGTAATAGGTAAAAAAGGTAGAGATGCTCTAAAAGATCAGTATTCCGATATAATAGCAGGGTATTATCATCATAATATTAAAAATAATGTTGAATGCTTGGCGCGTGAAGTAAAAGATAAAATCATAGAAATGGTAGAGGGTGAAGAAGTTGGTGCTTGTTATATGTATTATAACCGTTTTAAAAATGCCATGACTCAAATTTTAAATAAAGAATGTATTTTACCGGCTAAATCAGCGGAAAATGCTGAAATTAGCGCTGTTTCTGAGTGTGAATATGAAGGTAGTAATTTAATACATGATGTTATTAATTTTTATATAAGTGGTGAAATTAATTATGGTCTATTGCAAAGTAAAGCAAGTGAAGAAGGTGCAAGAATGACAGCAATGGATAATGCAACAAGAAATGCAGGTGAATTAGTGGACAAGTTGACGTTGAAATTAAATAGATCTCGTCAAGCAATGATTACTACAGAGTTAACAGAGATTATCTCAGGTGCAGAAGCTGTATAATAAGAAAAATACCAAATAAAAATAATTTTAATTATTCAATTGATAGGTTTTAAAATGAAAAATAATAAAGGAAAAATCACTCAAATTATTTCAGCAATTGTTGATGTAAAATTTGATGGTGATGCTCAACTTCCTAATATTTTAAACGCACTTGAGTGTGAAAATAATGGTCAAAAATTAGTGCTCGAAGTGGCGCAACATATTGGTAATAATACAGCGCGTTGTATAGCAATGGACTCTACTGATGGTCTAACTCGTGGATTGCCGGTAACAGATACAGGGGCGTCTATACAGGTTCCAGTGGGCAAAGGTACATTAGGGCGTATTATGAATGTTATTGGAGAAGCGGTTGATGAGAAAGGTCCAATTAAGAGTACAACATTTTCTTCGATTTATCGTGACGCACCAGCCTTTGATGAGCAGTGCACTGAGAGAAGTATATTAGTTACTGGTATAAAAGTTGTAGATCTATTAGCTCCGTATGCAAAAGGTGGAAAAATTGGTTTGTTTGGTGGCGCAGGTGTAGGTAAAACTGTTATTATTATGGAATTGATTAATAACGTTGCAAAAGCTCATGGTGGTTACACGGCGTTTGCTGGTGTTGGTGAGCGTACAAGGGAAGGTAATGATCTTTATCATGAAATGATTGACTCTGGCGTGATTAATCCAGATAATTTGGAAGAGTCAAAAGTTGCATTAGTATATGGTCAAATGAATGAGCCTCCTGGTGCTCGTGCTAAAGTGGCATTTACTGGATTGACCATTGCAGAGCATTTTCGTGATTTAGATGGTGGTCAAGACGTGTTATTCTTTGTTGATAATATATTCCGTTTTACGCAAGCAGGCTCAGAGATATCTGCAACATTGGGACGTATTCCATCAGCAGTAGGTTATCAACCAACATTAGCTACTGATATGGGAGCCCTTCAAGAGCGTATTACTTCAACAACACGAGGTTCTATTACTTCAGTACAGGCTATTTATGTACCAGCTGATGATTTGACTGATCCAGCTCCGGCTACATCATTTACGCATCTTGATGCTACAACTGTGTTAAGTCGTCAAATTGCAGAATTGGGTATTTATCCAGCTGTAGATCCTTTGGATAGTAGTTCACAAATGTTAGATCCTGAAATTGTCGGTGATGAGCATTATAATATAGCAAGAGAAGTGCAAAAAGTTTTGCAAACTTATAAATCTTTACAGGATATTATTGCGATTCTGGGTATGGATGAATTATCAGAAGAAGATAAATTAATAGTAAGCCGCGCTCGTAAAATTCAAAGATTCTTGTCACAACCGTTCCATGTAGCAGAAGTATTTACAGGTCTTGCAGGAAAATTTGTTGATCTTGCTGATACTATTTCTGGCTTTAAAGGTTTGGTTGAAGGTAAATATGATCATTTGCCAGAGGCAGCTTTTTACATGATTGGTACCATTGAAGAAGCGGTTGAAAAAGCTAAAAAAATGGAATCGAAGGAGGTTATATAATTTATAATGACTAAGACGCTATTAGTAAGGATTATTTTACCATCTAGGATTGCTTTAGAAATGGAAGCTACTTTGGTAAATATTCCTGGAGATGAAGGAGTTTTTGGAGTCTTGCCTGGGCATGCAAAGCTTACTGCTAGTATAGATATTGGAATTATCACTTTATTTTCTAGGGAAAAGGAAATAAAATATTTTATTCACGGTGGAGTTGCCCAAGTAACTGGTTCAGAACTCAATATTATTAGTGAATTTGTTGTTAATTTAGAAATAGAAAGAGCTGCATCTGTGCGCGATAAGATAACAGAATTGGAAAGAAGTTTATCTGATGTTGAGGTTGGTTCCATTGAAGCAGATATATTTTCTGATAATATCAAAAAATATAAATCATTGCTAAAATTCATATAGGTTTTAAAGACATGATAGAATGTACGCGTCGTATAGAATTTGATGCTGGTCATAGAGTTATTGGTCATCAACATAAATGTAAATATTTGCATGGGCATAGATATGTTTTAGAAATAACAGCTATGAGTTCTAAGCTAAATAAACTTGGTATGGTTGTTGATTTTGGCGAATTAAAAAATATTATAAAAGATTGGATTGATGATAATTTGGACCATAATGTGATCTTACATCAAGATGATAAAATTCTTGGAGACTTTATTGCAAAAGAGACTGGGCAGAATATATATTATTTAAAGTCTAACCCCACAGCAGAAAACATTGCATTACATCTAAAATCAGATATTATACCTAAATTATTTAGTAAAAATTCATTTGATATAGTTAAGCTTAAGTTATTTGAAACACCAAATTCTTTTGTTGAAGTAAAATAAATCAAAAATTATCAATTGCCCAAAAAAATTAAGCTTAATATTACCGATGGCTTACACCATTAAATTGGGTACATGGATGTTGAATGCGGGTGATATAAGCTCAAATTAAATGGTTAGGGAGTTTTGTTTATGAAATTATGGCATAAGGTATTTATAGGCTTAATATTAGGATTGCTTTTTGGAGTATATTTGCCTGGACATGTTGAGGTTGTAAAGCCTGTAGGCACGGTGTTTATGCGTTTGATAAAAATGGTCATAGTGCCGTTACTATTCTTTAGTTTGTTGTCTGGAATTACAGGGCTGAGAGATCCTAATTCTATTGGTAGAATAGCAAAAAAATCAGTGTTGGCATATTTTGGAACTACTTGTTTTGCTGTTGTATTTGGTCTTAGTGTTGGGCATGTAATGAAACCTGGTCATGGTGTAGTTTTGGATTTAGGTCCTTTACCAGAAAGTAATTTGAGAGAAGGTGGCTTTGACATTATCAATTTTCTAATTGAAATAGTTCCAAGTAATATTTTTGTAGCTTTTTCAGATGCAAATATCTTACAAGTTGTATTCTTCTCTATATTTACTGGTGTGATAATTAATGGCATGGGATCTGTTGCAGATCCTTTGAGGGAATTTATTCAATCAGCAGCAAAATTAGTATTAAAAATGATTGCGATAATTGTTGAGTTGTCGCCATACGCAGCTTTTGCTTTAACAGCGTGGGTTGTAGGCACTCAAGGTTTAGACATTATGATGAGCCTTGGTAAGCTTGTTATAGCAATAACTATTGCTTATATATTGCAATATTTTATATTTGGATTATTTATTATCGTCTTTTGTCGCTTATCTCCTATACCTTTTTATAAGAAAAGCATAGAGTATCAAATGATTGCTATTTCTACGGGTAGTAGTAAAGCCAGTCTTGCTACTACTATGCAAGTTTGTCGTCAAAAATTAGGAGTTTCGGAAACAAGTACATCGTTTGTGTTGCCGCTTGGGGCGGCTATTAATATGGATGGTTTAGCTATTAAGCTAGGTTTATCAGTTATGTTTTTTGCTCAAATTATGGGTATTGAGCTTGGTATGAGTGATTATATGGTTATCATTCTAACAGGTACACTTGGTTCTATAGGAGGAGCAGGTATACCAGGTTCGTTTATTATCATGTTGCCAATAATGCTTACTTCTGTAGGATTGCCAATAGAAGGAGTAGCATTATTAGTTGGAATAGATAGAGTGTTAGATTTGTTAAGTACAGCAATTAATATTACTGGTGATGCAACAATTACCTTGGTTGTCGATAGTACTGAAGGTACTTTAAATAGAGATGTGTATAATTCTGATTAGGGTTTTTAGTCAAGTGAAGCTAGTGTTTTTTCTTATTTTATTAATTTCCTTTGTAATGTCGTTTTCGCATATTACAAGAGCAGAGAATAAAAAAATAATAAGAATAGGTGCAGGAGGATTATTAGAAGGGCATTATAATACTGGTTTAAAATTATGCCGCTATATTTCGATATCTAATAATAATATAAAATGTCAAGTAGTACCTACGCATGGTTCATTGGAAAGTTTGGAGTTATTAAAACTCGGAAAGATTGATTTTGCATTTGTGCTGTCTAACTTTGCAATGAATTCATATAAAGGTACAGGTTATTTTGCAGGCACAAAACCTTTTAAGGATATGTATCAGCTATTGCGTCTGCATGATGAATCTTTTACAGTAATTGTAAAAGATGATGATCGAATCTTATCATTCGTAGATTTAGATGGTAGAAAGATATCTAATGGTCCACCTAGTTCGGATAGTTCAGTTATATATAAAGCCTTAGAACCTTATTATGATTTCAAAAATATACCTATTGATATTGAGATTGCTTATGAATATTATGCAAAATTATTTTGTAACGGAAAAATTGACGCTATTATGATAATGACGGGTCATCCTAGTGCATTGGTTAATTTAATCGCACATTCATGTGAGATTGATTTTGCTGCTATAGATAGCGAGAAAATAGATTTATTAATAAAAAATAATCCGGGATTTCACAAAGTAATTCTAGAAGCAGGTAAATATCCAGGTATTACGGAAGCGCAAGAAACAATTGCTACGCCTGCTATTTTCGTAGCTAGTGCATCTGTTGATAGGGATATTGTGGAAAATTTTATGTCTTATTTTAGAACAAAAATTATAAGATTTAAGAATAATGATCCTCTTCTTTCTGATTTGGAAGATAGTCATTTTATGAGTAAGTTTGTTTTACCTGACTTTAATGGTAATATAGAAGAATAACATTTGGTAGAGATATATAAGTTATGTTTAAGAATATAATAATTCCAGTAGATTTATCTGATAAAGAATCGATTAAAGTAATTTTTCCAGCAGCTTTAAATTTTGTTAATGCTTTTGGCTCAAAACTTCATCTAGTGCATATTATACCTAGTTTTGGTATGAAAATGGTTGAGGAATATTTACCGCGCCATTGGATGAGAGATCAAAAAGAGAAATACAATAAACTTTTTGACGGTCTAGTAAAAAATTTTATCCCAGAAGATGTAGAAGTTTTATTTCATATTGGGCGTGGTGCTATTTATGATGAAATTATTAATTATTCAGAAAAAGTAGAAGCGGATTTAATTATTTTGTCTGCTGTTAGACCACAGCTTAAAGATTATATGCTTGGACCGAATGCCTCAAAAATTGTAAGGCATTCTTCAATTTCTGTATTAGTAATTAGAGATTAATTGTTTTTATTAGAAGGAAGATCTAGAGTTTGTGTGAATGTAAACTTTATTTGTTACTAAAGTCTATATCCATAACGAAGTCCAATATCTGTTAAACCAGGATTAGGCTTACTGATATCTGCACTAGAAATGTGGTCGATTATAATTGTTATGGAATGTATTTTAGCGAATCTAAGGCCGGCTGAAAAGGACTCTCTAAATAAAATATTTGATCCGAGCGCGCGCTTTTTAGCTTTTTGTTTACGCTCTGCATTGTTAATGGAGGCACCGAGCGAAGCTTCTATAAGAAAATTTTCTCCTAAGTCAAACTGCCAAGTAAGACCAGTGTAGATATTACTAGTGTAACCTTTATTATTTAGGCTAGCACCAATATGCGGAAAAGCTCCAAGGAAGTTTTGTGTTTTATCTAGCATGTATTCTATAATAATATTTTTCCCTTTTTCATGACGGTGATTAAGTTTGGTATCAAAATCATGTTGCATTGCGCCTATTTTAATTTCTTGTGCATTAGCATTTGTTACTAGGAAAACTAAAGAAGAAATACGGATGATAGATAGTGTATAGCTCATGATTATCTATTATTTTTTGTCTAAAGCTATGAGATAAAATTCGCTTGATTCTTTGCGACTAGAATTAGGTTTGAAGTGTTTTACTTTTTTAAAATTTTGTTTTGCAATTGTAAGTAAACTAGCTTCTGTTCCACCTCGGAATATTTTTGCTACGAAGTTTCCTCCAGGTTTTAGAATTGTTAAAGCAAAAATTAAAGCATGTTCGCATAAATCTAGAATACGTAAATGATCAGTTTGACTATGACCTGTAGTATTCGCCGCCATGTCACTGAGGACCATATCAGCTAACTGTCCATTTAATGTATTTACTATTAAATCTTTTGCGTCCTCATCAAAAAAATCTTTTTCAAAAGAAGTTACGCCAGCTATTCCATCAATAGGTAATAGATCTATAGCCACGAGTTTATTCTTTGCAGATATTGTATCTGATTTAATGATTTTTGCTGCAACTTGGCTCCAACCTCCTGGTGCTGCACCTAAATCAATGACATTATCTCCTGCTTTTAGTACATGAAATTTATCATTAATTTCTATCAATTTATAAGCAGCACGTGATTTATAGCCATCAAGTTTTGCTCGTGCAACAAAAGGATCATTTAGTTGTCTTTTTAACCATTTTGTAGATGAAGTTTTTCTACGCTTGGCTGTTTTTACTTCTGTGAATTTTCCACGATATCCAGTTGAGGAAGACATAAATTACCTTTTAACTGCAGAGTAATTATCAAGAACCGAATTCACAAATCCAATTTCACCTTCATCTAGCATATCACTTGCAATATCTGTGTATTCGTTGATAATTACTTTACGGGGAGTTTCTGGGAAATATTTTATTTCACAAATTGCCACGCGTAAGGTGGCAGATAAAAGCTTTGGTAGACTATCTAGCCTCCATTCTTTTGTAAGATGTTGTTGAATGATTATATCAATTTCTTCTAAGTGTTCGTGTGTAAATTTGACTAATTCATTCAGATAATTATAGCTTGGTCGTAATTTTAGCTTACTATTTTTGTCGAGTTCATAGTCGCTCTTTATATCATTATTTTTATAAAAATCAGTTATTCTAAGAAGTATTGTGTTTATATCAACATTGTTATTTTCGTTTTCAAACTGATATAATACCTGAATAGCTGCGATGCGTGCGATTGATTTAGTATTCAGTTGGTTTTTTGACATTAATAATGATTTATAATATTAGATTTGAGTTTAATTCTAACAAAAAAAAACTGGTACGTAAATAATAATAACAATTGTTGATCAATATAGTTTGGTAAGAATTGAACGTAGCTATATTTTTCAGTTGTAATTTTTTTGTCAAATGGTATAAAAATCTTAGTTGTTTTAGTTTCTATCAATATTTTATTTTAAAGAGGTTTCTTTGTGAACAGGGTTTTAAGAACGGTGTTTTTTTTCATGGTGGTGGCTGTTTCATCATCTGCAGTGGCAGAAGTAATTAAGCAAATAAGCGTGAGTGGAAACCAACGCGTCGAGAAGTCAACAATTATAGAATATTTGGGTATGGAAGTTGGTGATAAATACGCGCCAGAGGCTAAAAACAATGCGGTAAAAAGTCTTTATGCAACATCACTTTTTGAAACTATAAATATAATATTTCATCAAGGAATTTTAGACGTTAAAGTGCAAGAAACTCCTTTTATTAGTAAGGTAGTTTTTATCGGTAATAGTAAAGTTAAAACAAATTTATTAGCAAATGAAATATATACAGCTCCAGGAGAGAGCTTAAGAAAAGCAAAATTGCGCACGGATGTGGAAAAAATAAAAGAAATTTATAAACGCTCTGGAAGATTTTCGGTACATGTAAAATCAAAAATTGAGCCACAAGAAAATAATAGAGTTAAGGTTATTTTTGAAATAGAAGAAGGTCCTAAAACGGGAGTAAATAAAATATATTTTGCTGGTAATGAAAATTATAAGGATTCGGAATTAAGATCTATTATTATGACAAAGCAATCAAGATGGTTCAGATTTCTGGAAACTAACGATACATACGATCCAGATCGTATTGAATTTGATAAACATTTATTAAGACAATTCTATAATTCCGTTGGTTTTGCTGACTTCCTGGTTATATCAGTGACTGCAGATTTATTACCAACTAAAGAAGGATTTGCTATTACTTACTCGATTGAAGAGGGTGAAAAATATAAGTTTGGTAAAATTACTCTAGACAATAAATTAGCTAGTATTGACGATAAAGAAATTTGGAAATTTATTGAAAAGAAAGAAGGTCAAACTTTTAATCTTGGATTGATGCAACGTATGTCAGAAAAAATTGCTGATTATCTTGCAAGTAAAGGCTATCCTCAGGTTGATGTACGACCTAATGTTGTTCTCAATAGGGAAAATGGTCTTGTAGATATTACTATAGTGGTTGATCAGGCGGATAAGATCTTTATAAATAAAATTAATATTGAGGGAAATTTAAAAACTGAAGATCACGTTATCAGACGCCAGTTAAAAATTTCAGAAGGTGATATTTATAATCGTGGCAAAGTTGAGAGAGGAGAAAGAAATATTCGTAATTTAGATTATTTTGGTAAGTTCTCTTTAAATATGGCTCCAACTGATAAGCCAGATCGGTATAATGTAAATATTAATGTTGAAGAAAAATCTACCTCATCTATTGGTTTTGATCTAGGTTACAATACTTCAGGTGGTCCGTTTGGTAGAATTTCTTTCTTGGAAAGAAATTTAGTGGGTACTGGTAAGTATTTAAGCGCTGGTGTTCAAGTTGGTAAAAAAAGTATTTATTACTATGGTGGTCTAACTGATCCAAATTTCTTAGATAAAGATTTATCTCTTGGTGGTAATGTATTTAGAAGCGAGAATGGTAGTGGAAGTGGTTTTGGAAATGGAGAACAAAAATATTCGTTAAAGTCAACGGGGGCAAAGATTTCACTGGGTTATGATATTACTGATGACTTGTCGCATGATATTGATTATTTAATTAAGCGTGATTCTTTAAAGGCTCCATCTAGTGCGGCCTCTATATTTATTAAAGAACAAATGGGAGATTTTACTACATCTTCGATTAGTCATAGTTTAACCTATGATATGACGGATAGCAGAGTGTTACCTAAAAATGGTTATTTAATTTCTGGTACACAAGAATTTGCTGGTCTTGGTGGTAATACTAAATATTTAAAGCACGATCTTGATGGTAAGTTCTTTAAGTCTTTTGTAGAGAATAAATATACTATAAAACTCTCTGCAGCAGCAGGGCATATTAGGGGAGTTAGTGGTAAAAAAATAAGAATTTCTGATCGTTTTAATCTTGGTGATTATACTCTAAGAGGTTTTGCTAATGCTGGTATTGGTCCTAGAGATAAGGTGACTGATGAAGGTTTAGGTGGTCAAAAATATTACACTATTTCTTCTGAGCTTAGCTTTCCACTGGGTTTACCGGAGGAGTTTAATGTTACTGGTTCTATCTTTGCTGATGCTGGTTCTTTGTGGGATGCAGATTCTAAAGCTTCAAGTGATAGAGGTTTTTACAATGATAAATCATTGAGAGCTTCTATCGGTTTTGGTGTATTATGGATAACAAGAATTGCACCAATTAGACTTGATTGGGGATTCCCGATTAAGAAGAAAAAATACGATGAAACACAATCGTTTCATATAAAATTTACAACTAGCTTATAAAATGTAAGCAGAGGCAAACTATGGAGCTAATACGTAGTATCTTTTTGTTTATAATATTTCTCCCAGCTATAGCTTTTGCAGATGATAAATTCATTGCAAAAGCTGCAGTTGTCGATATCGAGTCTATATTAGAACATTCGACAGCTATTGCTCATATTAAGAAATCCATTAATATTATCAGCGATAATATTCAAGAAGAATTATCTACAAAGGAAAGTGAGTTAAAAGTGATTGAATCTGAACTTATTCATAAGAGGGGAGTCTTGAGTGAAGAAGAGTTTAATAGTATGGTGGCTGCTTTTAATAAAAAAGTAAGTGATACACAGCAAGAAATGCAATATAAAAAAAGCGCTTTAGAACAAGCACACAGCGCAGCATTAGCAGAAGTGTATAAAAATACTACAATTATTATTGGTAAGATCTCTAAGAAATACGGCTTTAATATTGTGCTTCCAAGTGCACAGGTCTTATTTGTAGAAAATAATCTAAACATTACACTAGATGTGATTACTAGTTTAAATAAACGTCTTAAGACTGTTGAAGTAAAATATGAGGTGGGAGGTTATAAAAAGTAATAATGTATTTTTATTATTTATTTCACGAGTCAATTATATAGTTTGTGTAAGTTCTAGCATTAACGAATTTCTCTATTTAACAAGAGATTGCCGCGTGGCTTGCAGCTACTAGCTAGATAGCATTCATTATGGCAATCCCTGCGAAGTATTAACCCCGCCGTTGTCACTGCGAAGCATTATTCATGCGCCGTTACTGCGAGAATTAGGATGGCAGTCTATCATTATTTCTCATTCTGATAAATTCTGTTTTAACTCACCGCATAAAATCTCAAATTTATTTAGTGCAAGTTATCAATTTTTGATGATCAATTTCTGATCGGCATAGTCCGCTTTTTTTTGTAGCATTCTTTAAGAACTAAATATATTGTTTTTTGATTGATTCATCATTCGGAAACACCTCATTGTTTTAACTATCTTTTCGATTTAACGGTTGTTGACTAGTCAAATATTATATTTTCTTTATAAGTTTTGCTATATAAACGTTTGTTTCTGTCTAATTTATCTACTTAGACTTGAAGATTTCTCCTTATTAACAGCTTTTTTAATCGTAGTTCCTACTTCTGTTGCGGCTGTTTTTACATTTTTCCAGGCTTGTTCTCTATCTTTACTTGTTCCGGCAAGAGATTTTATTAATTCACCTAGTTTCTTACAAAAATTACCAAATGATTTTACAACCGAATTTGTTGATACTGTTTTAGATATTTCACCAATCTTATCTGCAATTGCACTTGCAGTTTTATTGCTATTAATTGCATCACCCACTTGCTTGTAAACTTTGTCCATTTCGTATCTATTGGTTGCATCAATTTTTCCAATTTCCGGTTTAATTGTATCTTTCCATAGATCTTCAAACACACGTCCTATCTTTTCTACAGTACTAGGTGGTTCAATTATATCGTCAATACCACGATTTATTTTTCTAGAAACTTTTCCCGTTTGATTAGAAATTTCTTTCGTAATATTACTGGCTTGTTTTTTTAAATCGTCCATTATTCCCATAAAACATCTGCTAAATTATTTAATATTATAAAATACATATACTGATAGTACTCAAGTCTATCAGAAAGACAACTTAAAGTTACAAAAATTTTATATTTATGAAATTAAAAATTAGTATAAATTTGTGGCAACAATACAATTATTGTAGGTTTTATTAAGATATTAAATGTAAATGTATAATGGACTGAAAAAATCAGACAGCAAAAAGAGTAGTTTTGTTTCGCAAAT
>CAWWAI010000025.1:0-15234 GCA_963934885.1 uncultured Rickettsiaceae bacterium
AATAATTTATTAATAAGTATGAGAACCATAATGCAAAGAGCCTTGAATGGCAAGACCGCGGATCAAAATAAAAGAAATTTTTATAATCGGCTTCATATACACGTCATTGCGAATAGCCGAAGGCGACGGCTCAATCTCTTGCAGTGAGGGTTCTTGTTATTACTAATTCTTGAAATTTAGGACTCAATTAGTATATGGGTACTGATATATAAACACCTTAAATTCTGGGGTTAAAACTTAAATGAGTCTTGGGTAGTGGGTTTATACGAGCGTGGGTTAAATTGTTTGTTTCGTTGTTACAACGATCTAACTATACCTGTTTGTACTTTGTGGGCTTGTTTATGAAGATTTTTTTTCAGATCTTTCGTGCGTAGAAGTTGTTTCTGCATTATTATCAAAAACCTCTGTCGTGGATGAAGAACAGCTTGTAGTGGCATTGAATATAAGGGTAGCTAGAATTAATTTTTTGATCATAATAGAAATTTTTATAATATTATACTGATTGCTATTTAAATTATTTAACAAGTAATTATATAAATCACAAGCAATTTAATTAGATAAGGGAGATTTATGACCGAAGAAAAGAAGAAATTTGATGCTGAAGTAGGCAAAATACTAAAGTTAATGATCCATTCTCTTTATACGGATAAAGAGATATTTATGCGTGAGTTAATTTCCAACAGTTCTGATGCTTGTGATAAAATTAGGTACTTAAGTCAAACAGACAGCTCCTTGATAAAAGGTGATACAGAGCTAAAAATTACTGTGCATGTAGATAAAGAAGCAAATAAGATTATAGTACGTGATAATGGTATTGGTATGAATCGCGATGATTTAAGTGAAAATCTTGGTACAATTGCTAAGTCAGGTACACAGAGTTTTTTAGATAAATTATCAGGTGATAGTAAAAAAGATAGCCAGTTAATTGGTCAATTTGGCGTAGGGTTTTATGCTTCTTTTATGGTTGCAGATGAAATTATAGTAACTTCTAGAAAAGCTGGTGAAGATAAAGCTTATACATGGCATTCAGACGGGCAGGGAGAATATACTGTAGCAGATACTGATCGTGAATTTACTAGAGGTACTGAAGTTATTCTACATATTAAGCCTGAAGAAAAAACTTTTGTAGATCATTTTCGTTTAAAGCATATTGTAAAAAGCTATTCAGATCATATTGCTATACCAATATTTTTTGTTAATGAAAATGGCACTGAGAATCAGGTTAATTCTTCCTCGGCTCTATGGACTAAGTCTAAATCAGATATTACTGAAGAACAATATAAGGATTTTTATAAAAATGTTTCGCACGCCACCGATGATCCATGGCTTACTTTGCATAACCGTAATGAAGGGGCTGTAGAATTTACTAATTTATTGTTTATTCCAAATACTAAGACTTTTGATTTATTTCATCCAGATCGTAAATGTCGCGTGAAATTATATATCAAAAAAGTTTTTATTGCAGATGAAAGTGTAGATCTGGTGCCTCAATATTTAAGGTTCTTAAGGGGGGTGGTTGATTCTGAAGATTTGCCATTAAATATTAGCAGGCAGACTCTGCAGCATAATGCAACTTTAGAAAAAATTAAAAAATCCATTACTAAGCGTGTGCTTTCTGAGCTTAAAAAGAAAAAAGAAAATAACTTAGAAGAGTATCTATTATTTTGGAATAATTTTGGTGGCGCTCTAAAAGAAGGTTTATGTGAAGTTACTACAGACCATGAAAAATTATTAGAGGTATGCGTATTTAGAAGTGCGTTGCACAATAAAATGATTAGCCTAGATAATTATATAGAGAATTGTACAAGTGAAGACAAAACAATATATTATTTAAGTGGTGATGATCCTGAAAAATTACGTAGTAATCCACAGATAGAAGGCTTTTTAAAGAAGGGAATAGATGTATTATTATTTACTGATACAGTTGATGATTTCTGGGTGAATGTAAATGGTAATTATAAAGAAGTTGAAATCAAATCAGTGACTAGAAGTGATATTGATTTAGATAATAAAGCCGAAAATAACGAGGATAAAGATAGTAATAAGAATGATTCTGAATTGCACGAATCATTGATTAACTATTTTAAAAATTCCTTGGGTTCTTTGGTTAAAGATGTAAAAATTTCTAAGAAACTTACATCAAGCCCAGCATGTTTATCTGTTAGTGACGGTGCGATGGATATTCGTATGGAAAGATATTTGATCGAGCAGAAGCAATTAGCTGGTGCTAGTGCAAAGATTCTTGAAATAAACCCAAATCATAAAATAGTAATAAAAATATCCAAAGAAGTAGAAGTAAAAAGCAAGGATGAAGAGAACAAACAGCTTGTGCATTTATTATATGATCAAGCTTGTATTATAGAAGGTGAACCAGTTGCAGATGCCGGTGCATTCTCTAGTCGTCTTAATATTTTACTTGAAAAAGTGGATTTGTAGAACAGAAATTTTGTTGACATGAATAAAATATCCAGCTATCAAAATGATAGCTGGATTTTCTGTATCCAAAATTAACAAAAAAGATTTTTATGAAAAAATATTATTTACTAATTCTTTCAATAATTTTTAATATTACATTATCTTATGCCGACGGAGAGTTGAATAAGAAGATTGTCGCAGCTAATTCAGAATACCTTGCTAGTCACTTTATGAATGGCGCTTATATGTTTTCTGATGCGGATGGTGTGATATATAAAGGTGCAAAAGGTTTGTATTCTACAACTACAAAGCAAGAATTAAAGCCTTTGCAACAAATGCCAATTGCTTCAGCGACTAAAACTATGACCGCAGCGGGCATCTTGAAATTACAAGATAAAAATCTTCTTAATGTGCAAGCTCCATTAGCAAAATATCTTGATGCTAAGAGCGGTATTTGGACGGATAATAAAGTTCCAGAATGGGCAAAAGAGGTTACTTTACATGATTTATTAACTCACAGAACTGGTATTGTTGAGTATTTCATGAATGTTGATCTGGATATAAAAAAAACGCATGCTGAAATTAACAAAGATATAGCTAATTTTGCTGGTGATGAAGAGCTTAAATTCAAGTCAGGTACAAAATATCATTATTGTAATACTAATTTTGTATTGTTAGGTCTTGTTATAGAGCAGGTTAGTGGTACTAAGCTGGGTAAATTTTATGATGAAGAGTTATTTGGACCATTAGGTTTGTCTGATACTAGACTTTTAACTTTAGAAGAAGCATTGCAGCATCAAACAAATCCAGAGTCAATGAATTATCCAATACGCTATTTTGTTACTCCAACTGGTTCTGAGCCGCAATTCACTCAAGCACAATCATCATTTCCTATGGTACCATTTGCTGATGGTGGCGTCATATCAACGACCCACGATTTAATCACATGGCATCAAGCATTACATGCTGGGAAGGTGCTTTCTAATGCATCTTATAATTTGATGATCACCAAGCATTATGAATTGAATAGTGGACAGGGTGTTAATAATTATATGGGGTATGGTTTATATATTTCTGATCTTGAAAATGGTGATGTGCTTTATCAGCATGCGGGCAACGCTGTAGCTATTCGCAGCGAATCTGGTTGTATTCTTAATAAGGGCGTATGTTTTGCAGTGCTTAGTAATGTGATGGATTATATTCCAAAAGAAATGCAAGGTAAGGTTGATTTGACTAAGGTAGAAAATCAATTAGATATTATATATTTCTTGAAGCATGTATTTAAGGTAATATAATTGTCTATTAGGATACTTGGTTTAGAGTCTAGTTGTGATGATAGTGCAGCAGCAATAGTAGATTCTCAGCGGAATATCTTATCAAATATTGTGATTGCCCAAGATCAGGAGCATAAGCCCTATAAGGGAGTTGTGCCAGAAATAGCAGCAAGATCGCATTTAATTAATCTAGAAATTGCTCTTGATAGATGTATGTCGCAATCGTCTCTTTCTTTGAGTGATATTGATGCTGTTGCTGCGACTTCAGGTCCTGGTTTAATTGGTGGGGTGATTGTTGGTTCAATGTTTGGAAAAGCAATTGCTAGTGTGCTTGGTAAGCCGTTTATTGCGGTGAATCACCTTGAGGGACATGCGCTTACTGTGCGTTTAACAGATAATGTGCAGTTTCCATATTTATTATTATTAGCTAGTGGCGGACATTGTCAATTCGTGGCAGTTAAAGCTCTTGGTGATTATAAAATACTAGGCTCTACATTAGATGATGCCATAGGAGAAGCTTTTGATAAGGTGGCAAAAATGATGAATTTAGGCTTTCCTGGTGGACCTATAATAGAGAAAATGGCGATAAATGGTGATGCGTCAAGGTTTGATTTTCCACGTCCATTATATAATCAAAAAAATTGTGATATGTCATTCTCTGGTCTAAAAACAGCAGTACGTTTAAAGATATTGGGTTTAGGCGTATTAACTCAGCAAGATATGTGTGATATTGCAGCTAGTTTTCAGAAAGCTGTATGCGATGTCATCATTAGGAAAACCCAACATGCTATCGAGTATTATGAAAAAATTTGTGATGGTAAGAATATAGTTGTGTCAGGAGGGGTGGCTGCAAATTCTGCAATTCGCAATGCTCTTAAGGTTTTGTCTGAATGTTTAGGCTATAATTTTGTTGCACCAACGACAAAATTATGTACAGATAACGCCGCCATGATAGCTTTTGCTGGACTTGAACGCTTTCAAGCGGGTATAGTAGACGGTATGGATTTTAAGCCACGGGCTCGTTGGAATCTGGAAGAAATGCAAAATTAAATATTTAAGTTGAGAGCTTATGTCAGGGGCAAATTCAGGATTAGAGTTGAATAAAATTGCAGCTGCAATATTGCTAGCTAGTTTAATTGCTATGATTGTTGGGGTTGTATCTAATGCCTTATATAAGCCGAAACTTGAAATTGCTGAACGTGGATACCAGATTGAAGTAGCGGAAGTAGATGGCAGCTCCGCTGGCCCAGAGGAAGTTGTGTTGACTATAGAAGAGCTTATGGCTGCTGCAAACGCAGAATCTGGAGCTAAAACAATTAAAAAATGTGTAGCTTGTCACACGTTTGATCAAGGTGGGGCAAATAAAGTTGGTCCTAATTTATGGAAAATAATCAACGCTCAAAGAGGGAAAAGACCTGGCTTTTTGTATTCAAAAGTTATGTCTGAAGCTGGTGGTTCTTGGGACGAGAAGCACTTATTTGGTTTTTTACAACGACCTGGGAAATATATGCCAGGAACTAAAATGTCATTCGCAGGTATTAGAAAACCACAAGACATAGCTGATGTAATAGCTTATTTGAAAGAAAAAGCTAGTTAGATAATTTCATTAGCATGTTTACAATTTTGTAGAATGCATTATTCTGCATGGAGCTAATAGCGGCTATATTTAAGGTAAGTAATTAATGGAAATAACACCAGTAGAAATTTGGCTTGTAGTAGGGATAATATGTATCTTGGCTGAGCTTGCGGCAATTCCAGGTATTGGATTATTATTTATAGGACTTGGTGCTTTATCTACGTCTATTTTAATATATTACATACCAAGTTTGGCTTCGTATCAAGTGGCCTCTTTGGGTCTTACATCTCTTGCGTGGTTTCTGATTTTGTGGTTTCCACTTAAAGCTTTTATATATGGAAAAAAGAATATAGAGAGAGTAGGTTATTTTGATATGATTGGTATGCAGGTTGAAGTCGTAGAGAATGATTTAAATTCCTCAAACATAGGAAAAGTATTATGGTCAGGCACAATTATGAATGCAAAACTAGATATTGCTGAGACCGGTTCTGTCAAGATGGGTGAGTGGTTATATATTATTGAAGTTAAGGGTAATGTTTTAATCTGCGGTCGGAAAAAGATGCAAATAATAAGTTGATTAATGCTCAGTCATTATATCGCCAAGAGTATAACCTTGTAATTAAAAAAGTAGTTTGGTTATGGATTTTTTAATAGGAGTGAGAACAGGAATTTTTAGCATTCCATACAGATAATTTCCTATGATAATCACTATAATAGTAACTATTGCACTATATAAAATATCTGCTGGGTAATGCATAGCTAACGTTATACGTGATAATGCAACAGATATTACTATTACACACGAAATGGCCTTTAACGGTCTATTTATATGCGTCCATAGGTAATAAGTAACAAGAATAGCAAGTCCTGTATGTGCACTTGGAAAAGATGATAGGCATCTTTCTAGAGATATATCTGCGATGGTGATGAAGTCTATTGCAGGAATTGAGCAAAAAGGACGTGGTAGGTTTATGGAAAATTTCAACGTTGCAAAAGTAATGCCAAATAGAGCATAACAAATTCCAATACGAGTTAGTTCATAGTAAATAGATTCAAAATATTTAGCTGGATTATTAGATTTTTTGATTTTGTAGTAAAAATATATACAAATAGCGAGATAAAAAACTGCAAAATTAGCAATAAAAAATAGACTAGAAATAACTTGAAATATAGTTGGTAAGACATTAATATTAGTATAATGATTTAGCAACAGAAATAAATCAGTGTTATATCCCATTGGGTTGTAAAATAGTTCGAGCATTAAATTTGTTTGAATTTATATAATTAACCTTTAAATTACAGTAATATCTAGATGTAGGCAACAGGAAGAATAGTAAAATAGTGAGCATCGGTGATATTATAAGTTTCTTTGCATAAAAGCCTTGCCAAGGAGAGAGAAGTTAGATATAGTTCTAGAAATTTTTGATTAAACATTATGAAGTGGACGAGTTTTCTGAATCTTCATGATTTTTATAATTTATAAGATAATTAAAGTAGGAAAAAATGCCAACAAATAACCAATTGGTAAGATTAGGTAGAAAGTCAAAAACAAAAAAGAGTGATTCTCCGGCTCTAAAATCAAATCCTTTTTTAAAAGGCGTGTGCGTTATCGTAAAAACTGTAACACCTAAGAAACCAAACTCGGCTTTGCGTAAAATAGCAAGAGTACGTTTGAGTAATGGTGAGTATGTTAATGCGTATATTCCTGGTGAAGGTCACAACCTACAAGAGCACTCAGCTGTGTTGGTTAGGGGTGGTAGGGTTCCTGATCTTCCGGGTGTAAAATATCACATTGTTCGTGGTGCTTTGGATACTCAAGGGGTAAAAGGACGTAAGCAAGCTCGTTCACGTTATGGTACTTCTTCTAAAGGGTAATTTAAGAATAATTTAAATCAAGATTGTAGGTATAAAATGTCGCGTCGTCATGCAGCTGTAAAAAGAGTTATCAGTCCGGATACAAAATACAAAAGTACTTTGCTTGCTAAATTTACTAATAATGTAATGAGAGATGGAAAAAAATCTATCGCTGAAAAGTTAGTTTATGGCGCTCTTGATAGGGTAGAAAAAAAGCACGGTGCGGATCCGTTTAAGACGTTTACCGAAGCTATGAATAATGTTAAGCCTTATGTAGAAGTGACTTCTGTCAGGGTTGGTGGTGCAAATTATCAAGTTCCTTCTCCAGTAGATGAAAGAAGAGGGAATGCACTTGCGATTCGTTGGATAGTGGGAGCTGCTCAAAAACGTTCTGGTCGTAGCATGATAGAAAAATTAGCTGAAGAGCTTTTTGACGCTGCTAATAGTCGTGGTGTCGCTATTAAAAAGAGAGAAGATACTCATAAAATGGCTGAGGCCAATAAGGCGTTTTCTCACTTTGCGCAAAGAACGAGTAGGTAATATATGTCTGATAATCTTCCATTATCTGAAGTTCGTAATATTGGTATTTGTGCGCATATTGATGCAGGTAAAACTACTACTACTGAGCGTATCTTGTATTATACTGGTAAGTCTCATAACATAGGGGAAGTGCATGATGGTGGCGCTACTATGGACTGGATGGAACAAGAGCAGGAAAGAGGTATTACAATTACTTCGGCGGCCACTACTTGTTTTTGGAATGATAGAAGAATTAACATTATTGATACTCCGGGGCACGTTGACTTTACTATTGAAGTAGAAAGATCTTTAAGGGTTTTAGACGGTGCTATAACGGTGTTTGATGGGGTTGCTGGTGTAGAGCCGCAATCGGAAACAGTATGGCGTCAAGCTGATAAATACAACGTTCCAAGAATGTGTTTTATCAATAAGTTAGATAGAGCTGGTGCTGATTTTTACAGATGCGTAGATATGATCATAGATCGTCTCGGTGCTAACCCGCTTGTAATTCAGTTACCAATTGGTATTGAAGATGAATTTATTGGCGTAGTTGATCTGGTAAAAATGAAGTCTGTTATTTGGAAAGATGGTTCTTTGGGGGCTGACTTTGTTTATGGTGAAATACCAGATGATATGAAGGCAAAAGCAGATAAATACAGAGCGGCTCTTTTGGAAACAGCTGTTGAAGTTGATGATATTTTGATGGAAAAATACTTGGCGGGTGAAGAGCTTACTGAAGATGAAATTAAATCATGTATTAGAAAAGGAACTATTTCTGGTTATTTTGTACCAATTACTTGTGGTACAGCTTTTAAGAATAAGGGTGTACAGCCATTGCTTGATGCTGTGATTGATTATTTGCCGTCTCCAGTAGATGTTCCAGCCATGAAGGGAGTTAACTCTAAAACAGGAGAAGAAGCTACTACTCCTAATTCAGAAGATGCTCCGTTTGTAGGGCTTGCCTTTAAAGTGATGACTGATCCATTTGTTGGAACTTTAACTTTTGTTAGAATATATTCGGGCAGAATCACGACTGGTTCAAGTGTTATAAATACTGTTAAAAATGAAAAAGAGCGTGTAGGACGCATGTTGCTTATGCATGCTAATGATCGTGAAGATATAAAAGAAGCCAAAGCTGGTGATATTGTTGCTATAGCGGGTCTGAAGCAAACTACAACGGGTGATACGCTCTGTTCTGTTGAGGCGAGTATTATTTTGGAAAGAATGGATTTTCCAGATCCTGTTATTCAGCTTGCTATTGAGCCTAAATCAACTGCGGATCAAGAAAAAATGAGTTTAGCGCTTCAGAAGTTAGCTTCTGAAGATCCGTCATTTAGAGTTAGTAGTAGTGAAAATGGTCAAACTAATATTGCGGGTATGGGCGAGCTACACTTAGAAATTCTAGTTGACAGAATGAAGAGAGAGTTTAAGGTTGAAGCTAATATTGGAGCTCCAGAAGTTGCTTATCGCGAGACAATTACTACTAGTCATGAGGTTAACTACACCCACAAGAAACAATCTGGTGGTGCTGGTCAGTTTGCTAGGGTCAAAATAATATTTGAACCAGGTGAAGTTGGTAGTGGTTTTGAGTTTAGTAGTAAAATTGTTGGTGGTGCTGTGCCTAAGGAATTTATTCCTGGCGTTGAGAAAGGTATTAAGCAAATTATGGGTACAGGTGTTGTAGCTGGTTATCCTATGATAGATTTTAAGGCTACTTTAATTGATGGCGCTTATCATGATGTAGATTCTAGTGTTATGTCTTTTGAAGTTGCGGCTAAAGCTGCATTTAGAGAAGGTATGCCGAAAGCGGGAGCTAGATTGCTTGAGCCATTAATGAAAGTGGAAGTTATTACTCCTGAAGAATATATGGGTGATATTATTGGTGATCTTAATAGTCGTAGAGGTGCTGTGCAAAGCATGGAGCCAAGAGCTAATGCTCAGGTTATTATAGCTAATGTTCCATTGGCGGAGATGTTCGGATATGTGAATACTCTTAGGTCTATGTCACAAGGTAGAGCTCAATATAGTATGGAATTTGCAAATTATGCGCAAGTACCACAACAAGTTGTTGATACTATTTTAAGTAAGCGAGGTAGTTAGTTTCTTAGAGATTAAGAAATGGGCTTAAGTTGTTTTAAAGATGTTTAAGTAAAAAAATATTGCTTTTATATCAAAAACATGATAGGAGTGTAGCTCAATTGGTAGAGCGCCGGTCTCCAAAACCGGAGGTTGCGGGTTCGATGCCTGTCGCTCCTGCCACTTTTGCTTGGAGAATAAAATTTAGGTTGTATGTTAAAAAAATTAAGGGCGTATAAATTTTTTGACCAAGTTAAGCAAGAAGCAAAGAAAGTTGCTTGGCCAGAAAAAAAAGAATTAGTTACATCGGCTCTGGTCGTGGTTATAGCAGTTTTTTTGTTTAGTATAGTGAGTTTAATTCTTGATTATGGTATACATAACTTGATAAGTTTTTTGTTGAATATTGGTAAATAAAAAAGCTAAAAAAATTATGGCCAAGTGGTATATTTTACATACAGTTTCTGGTTCTGAAAAAGGAGTCAAGAAAATGCTAGAAGATCAGATCGTTAAGAAAAAAATGTCTGAGTACTTCGAAGAAATAGCGGTGCCAGTTATAGAGGTTCCAGAGATTAAGCGTGGGAAGAAAGTTCTTAGTGAAAAGAAATTTATGCCAGGCTATATACTTATTAAAATGAACATGACAGATGAATCTTGGCATTTGGTGAAGTCAGTTCCAAAGACAACTGGTTTTTTGGGGAGTAAAACAGCGCCACAAGCTCTTGCTGAGTCGGAGGTGCAAGCGGTATTCAGCCAATTGGAGGTTGAATCTAAAAACGCTAGTGCTACGAGTTTATATGGTGTTGGGGATAAGGTGCAGGTTATTGATGGGCCGTTTGATAGTTTTTCTGGTGTAGTCGAGGAAGTGGATGCAGAAGCCCAGAAATTAAAAATATCAGTATCAATATTTGGTAAAGCTACTCCTATTGAGTTGAGTTTTACACAGATAAAAAAGAGTTAAATTGTAGTTAGATAAAAGTTTTAAGGTAAATAAGTTGACATGGCAAAAAAAATAAGCGGTTATATTAAATTAACTATACCTTCGGGTAAGGCTAATCCTGCTCCACCAGTTGGACCAGCTCTTGGTCAAAAAGGTGTAAATATTATGGAATTTTGTAAAGCATTTAATGCAGCGACTAGTTCTTTTGAACCAGGCACTCCTGTACCAGTTGTAATAACTGTTTATGTTGATAAGAGTTTTGAATTTATTACAAAAACTCCTCCTGCATCTTTCTATTTGAAAAAGTTTGCTAAAATTCCTAAAGGAGCGGGTGCTACTAAAAAAGAACCTTATATAGGTAAGGTCACTATGGCCGATTGTGAAGAAATTGCAAAAATCAAAATGGAAGATTTAAATGCAAATGATTTAGAAGCGGCTGCAAAGATTATAGCTGGTTCTGCTGAGTCTATGGGAATTGAAGTAGTAAAATAAAGAATATAAAGTAATTATTAGATATAGAATTATTATGGGTAAAAAAATAACGGAGATCAAGAAAGGGTTGGATAGAAGCAAAGCATATTCTTTGCAAGAAGCCGTTTCTTTTATCAAGAAAAATAGTTTTGTTAAATTTGATGAAACTCTAGATATCGTTATCAAGCTTGGTGTTGATCCAAAGCACTCAGATCAAATGGTTAGAGGGATGGTATCTCTACCGGCTGGTACTGGTAAAGATGTAAAGGTTGCTGTTATTTGTAAAGATGATAAAGTGGCTGAGGCTAATGCTGCTGGTGCTGACCTAGCGGGCTCAGAAGCTATTATTGATGATATAAAGGCTGGTAAAATTAATTTCGATGTATGTATTGCAACACCAGATATGATGGGTGTTGTTGGTCAGGTTGCAAGAATTTTAGGACCTAAGGGGCTTATGCCAAATCCGAAATTAGGTACGGTAACTGCTGATATTACAATGGCTGTTAAAAATGCAAAAGGTGGACAAGTTGAGTATAGAGTTGAAAAAGCAGGTCTAGTGCATGCTGGAGTTGGTAAAATCTCATTTACTGAAGGTGATTTGTTAAAAAACGCTAAAGTGTTTTTAGATTCTGTGGTAAAAGCAAAACCTAACGTTTTAAAAGGTACTTATTTAAAAGGAGTGTATCTATCTTCTACGATGGGTCCATCACTTAAAGTTGATTTGTCAACAATTGCAAATTAGGAATATTTGGAGAGATAGCAGTGTTAAGATCTGAGAAAAAAAGTTTTGTAACAGAATTAGAGGGTATTTATAAGTCTTCAAAGTCTGTTATCGTGACACACTACCATGGACTTACAGTCTTAGAGGTTACAAAGTTGCGTCGTAGCTTAAGAGAGAATGGCGCATCATTTAAGGTAGTAAAAAATACACTTGCAAAAATAGCGGCTTCTAATTCTGGTCTATCTGGTGATTCTGAAATTTTTTCAGGGCCAACAGCAATAGCTTATTCAGAAGATCCAGTTGCCGCTGCTAAGGGAGTGGTGGAATTTGCAAAAACTAATAATAATTTAAAAATTATTGGTGGTGTAGTAAATAATACAGTTCTGGATGTGAGTGCTATACAACAACTTGCTAAATTGCCATCACTTGATGTGCTTAGAGGTAAAATTGTTGGTATATTACAAACTCCAGCTGCAAATCTTGCTAGAGTGCTACAAGCTCCAGCAGGTGCATTAGCTAGGGTAGTGCAAGCTTATGCCGATAAAAATTAATAATAAATAATCAAAGTCAAAGAGGAAACATATATGACAGATTTAACAAAAATAGTAGAAGATTTATCTTCTCTTACAGTAATGCAAGCAGCTGATCTTTCAAAGTTACTTGAAGAGAAATGGGGTGTTTCTGCAGCAGCTCCTGCAGCGGCGGCAGCTCCGGTAGCAGCGGCAGGTGAAGCGGCAGCAGAACAAACCGAATTTGATGTCACTTTAAAAAGTACTGGTGATAAGAAAATTGAAGTTATTAAAACAGTAAGAGCTATTACTGGTCTTGGCTTAAAAGAAGCTAAAGAAGTAGTAGACAGCGCCCCTTCTCCTGTAAAGCAAGGCGTATCAAAAACTGAAGCTGATGATATCAAAGCAAAACTTGAAGCTGCAGGTGCTACAGTAGAAGTTAAATAAATAACTGTGAGAATTTTCTTGCAAATATATTGACTTTATACTTAGGCAATGATATTGGTTGCATTTTCTATTGGAAATTCTGTTAATAGAATCTATATGAAAGTGCAACTTTTTTGTGCATCAAGGATGGTAATAGAAATATATTTTTTAGTACCTTGATGAATCAAACTACTTAATTTGTTAGTTTTTGTTTTTTTGATTAACTTCAATATTTAGCAGAAGAAGCTTTTCTTAAATTAAGTTATTTAGTTAGTATGTTAAAAGCGTTTCATTCTTTAAGTCAACATTGTCCAATTATGCATTGTTATTACATAATTGGATTTAGAAATATCTGGAGATCTTATGCCTCAATCCTTACAGTCTAGTAAGAGAATTAGAAAAAACTTCGGTACAATTAAGTTGGTAGCATCAATTCCCAATTTAATTGAAATTCAAAAGAATTCTTATGAAGATAGCTTCATGCAGCTTGGTCTGTCAGATAATGAAAGAAAAAATAAAGGGTTGCAATCTGTGCTTTCCTCTATTTTTCCTATTCAAGATCCGTCAAACAGCTCGACATTAGAATTTGTAAAATATAGTTTTGACCAACCAAAATATGATGTTGATGAGTGTATTCAACGTGGGTTGAGCTTTGTTGCAAGTTTAAAGGTTACTTTACGTTTAAGTGTTTGGGATGTTGATGAAATCACCGGCGCAAAAGAAATACGTGGTATTAAAGAGCAAGAAGTATACATGGGTGATATCCCGTTTATGACAAAAAACGGTACTTTTGTTATCAATGGAACTGAGAGAGTTATTGTATCTCAGATGCATAGATCACCTGGTGGCTTCTTTTATCATGATGAAGGCAAGACGCATTCTTCAGGTAAATTTTTATATTCAGCGCGCGTTATTCCTTATAGAGGATCTTGGCTCGATGTTGAATTTGATGCCAAAGATATTCTTTATATAAGAATTGATCGAAAAAGAAAATTGCCTGTAACGACGTTATTAATGGCAATTGGAATGACGGCTTCAGATATTTTAGGTGTTTATTATGAAACAGAAACATATGAGCATAAGAAAAAAGGTTGGATTGTGGATTTTGACTCATCCAATGTTATTGTACATCGTTTAGTATCAGATTTAGTAGATGCTGATACAAACAAAATTTTGCTTGAAGCTGGGCAAAAAATCACTCCAAGATTAGCGAAAAAATTTGTTGAAAATGGTTTGAAAAAAATTCTAGTTCAGGATGATATGCTTTGGGGAGATTTTGTTGGTAAAGAAATTGTTGATTCAAAGAGCGGAGAAGTTCTAGCTAAGTTAGGGGAGCAGATTACAGAAGATATTTTAAAAGGTCTTATTGCTGCTGGTGTTAAATCAATTTCGGTTTTAAAAATCGCAGCAGGTAGTGACGCTTATATTAGAAATACATTATTTGCTGATAAAAACCAAGATCAAGGTGCGGCTTTAATTGATATATTTAGAGTATTACGTCCAGGTGAGCCAGCGACTGTTGAAGCCGGACAAATACTGTTTGAAAGTTTGTTCTTTGATGCAAATAGATATGATTTATCGGAAGTTGGTAGAATTAAACTAAATTCTCGTTTAAATTTAAATATTGCAGAAGAAAATACTTGTCTTACAAAAGATGATATACAAGCGATGGTTAAAGTCCTTGTGGACTTAAAAGATGGTAAGGGCTCAATCGATGATATTGATCATTTGGGTAATAGAAGAGTCCGTTCTGTAGGTGAGCTAGTAGAAAATCAATTTAGAGTTGGTTTGGTTCGTATGGAGAAATCAATCTTAGAGCGTATGAGTATTGTAGATATTGATACTGTAATGCCTCATGATTTGGTTAATGCTAAAGTTCTTGTGTCAGCTGTTAAAGAATTTTTTAGTACATCTCAGTTATCTCAGTTTATGGATCAAACTAACCCCCTTTCAGAGATTACTCATAAAAGAAGATTATCAGCACTTGGTCCAGGAGGAGTGAGTAGAGATCGAGTTGGTTTTGAAGTTCGTGATGTACACCCAACGCATTACGGCCGTATTTGTCCTATTGAAACTCCAGAAGGACAAAATATTGGTTTAATTAACTCTATGGCTACATATGCCAGAGTGAATAAATACGGTTTTATTGAAAGCCCATATCGCCGAGTAGTTGAAGGTGTAGTTACAGATGAAGTAGTATATTTAGCTGCGATAGATGAAGGTAAATATAAAATTGCTCAAGCGGATATGGAAATAGCTGCTGACGGTAGGATTACAGCAGAAATGGTGAGTTGTCGCTTTGAAATTGGTAACTTTATTTCAGTGCCACCAACAGAGGTTGAATTTGTTGATGTGACGCCAATGCAGGTTGTTTCTGTTGCAGCTTCGCTAATTCCATTTTTAGAAAATGATGATGCAAACCGTGCTCTTATGGGTTCAAATATGCAACGTCAAGC
>CAWWAI010000026.1:0-14950 GCA_963934885.1 uncultured Rickettsiaceae bacterium
TAACAGATAAAAATAAGACTATCAAGTTAATATTTGAATAGTAGTAAAGATAATGCGCAAGATTTTGGTTTAGCGCTGCTATAGATAACTATTTAGTTTCTAACAATGTAATTGACATAACATTTTATAAAATATATTGCCTTGCTTAACAAGAGTATAAAACATGCTATTGAAGTTATGTGAATAGGTAATGCTTTTTTAAAAGAATTATGTTATGATCCCGTTCCCATAAGATATAAAATTAGGTAGAAATGCACATTCAAATTGCTGATATTAAGCTATCAAACCCTGTAATATTAGCGCCAATGTCGGGAGTCACAGATCTTCCTTATCGTAAATTAGTAAAAAAGTTTGGAGCTGGATTAGTAGTATCTGAAATGGTAGCTAGTAGAGCAATGATTGCGCGCAGTCATCAATCATTAAAAAAATGTGCAATTGATATGGAAGATAATGATGCCACTAGAGCTTGTGTTCAATTAGCTGGTTGTGAAGCTGATGTAATTGCAGAGTCGGCTAGAATGAATGAAGATATGGGTGCCAAGATTATTGATTTGAATTTTGGTTGTCCGGCAAAAAAAGTGGTTGGTGGTTTTGCTGGTTCTGCATTAATGCGTGATGAAAAGCTTGCTGCACAAATTTTGCAAGAAACAGTCAAAGCAGTAAAAATACCAGTGACTCTTAAAATGCGTCTTGGTTGGGATGATTCTTCTTTAAATGCTCATATATTAGCAAAAATTGCTGAAGATGCTGGCATTAAAATGATTACTATACATGGTCGAACTAGATGCCAATTTTATAAAGGAAAAGCTGATTGGAAAGCTATTTCTTTGGTTAAAGCGGCAGTTAAAATACCCGTGATTGCTAATGGTGACATAGTTTGTATTGAAAGCGCTATTGAGGCTCTAAAGCAATCAGAAGCAGATGGTATTATGATTGGCAGAGGTTGTTATGGTAAGCCTTGGTTGATTTCACAAGTAGCGCATTTTCTAATGAACGGAGATAAGTTACCAGATCCTAGTTTAGAAGTGCAATTAAAAGTTGTGCTAGATCATTACGATGCCATAATAGAACATTATGGTGATGATATAGGCATAAAAATAGCTAGAAAGCATTTAGGGTGGTATAGTAGCGGAATGCCAAATTCTGGAGAATTTAGAGCTAGTGTTAATCAACTTAATAATAGCATTGATGTAAAAAATAAAATTAATGAATTTTATGGACCGTTAATTGAGCGCGTATAGAGAGCATGACTAATAAAGATAATAAAACCCTTTCTGAAGCTATTGAATATAATCTAGATAAATTTTTTGAAATGCATGCTGGTGATTGTCCAGAATCTGGTTTGTATAATAGAGTTATAAATGAAGTTGAAAAGGTTTTGATCAAAAGAACTTTAAATCATGTGGGTGGTGTGCAAGTTAAGGCATCAAAAATTCTTGGCATTAATCGTAACACTTTGCGTAAAAAGATGCATGATCTAAAAATTAGTTAAATAAATTTAGGTAGCTGATTTATGTTTAATAAATTTTCTAAGAATTTCATACAGCTTCGCCTCAGGAATAAATTACTTTATATATTTGTTATAGCAGTTTTAGTTTTATTAGTAAGCAATATATTTTTTGTCTATGAAAATTATTTTCTAAAAGATACCAACCCAGTTTATAGTTTGGGTTTTTTGCTTGCTAGTTTAGTGGCTGTTTTAGTTCTGTGTGTATTAATTGTCAGTAGCAGAGAATCGTCAATCTTCGCATTAATGAGACGTGGGGAGTATCGTGTTTCAAAATTAAGAAAGCGAATAATTATTGCTTTTAGTATCGGATCTGCATTACCAACAATTATTGTTGCAGTGTTTTCTACTTATTTTTTTAATTTTGGTATAGAAGCTTGGTTTGATAAAAAGATTTCAAAAGTGCTTGATCAATCAATTCATGTTGGTGAGTCCTATGTAGCAGAGCATGTGTTGCAAATAAAAGAAACCGCAATATCAGTTGCTGATGATTTGAGTGCTATGTATTATGATCTTATTCATAGCCCTGAATTATTTTCTAAAGTATTGAATGCCCAGGCAGAAATGCGTTCAATAGATGAAGCAATAGTTTTTCAAAATAATGCTAACACTATTGTAGCGCAAACGACATTGAGTTTTTCTTTGTCATTTACTACGATTCCTAAACATTTAATCGAGCGTGCTGATCGTGGAGAGATAGTACAGATTAGTTCGGATCCAACAAAAATCCGTATCCTTGTTAAGTTACGTGATTATAATGATACCTATCTATTAATAGGTAGATTGACTGATGCAAAAATTATTGAACATATAAATAAAACTAATGGTACGGCTGAAGAGTATTTTCGTCTTAGAGATGAAATTTCTGCTATACAGATTAAGTTCTCTATGGTGTTTATTCTTTTGAGTTTAATCTTATTATCAGCTGCTATTATATGGGGGCAAAGATTCGCCGAACGTATTGTGCGTCCTATTAGAGAATTAGTAAAAGCAGCAGAAAGAGTAAAAAATGGTGATTTATCAGCGCAAGTACCTCTTGAAGGGCTAAAAAAAGATGAGATTAAAGTATTGTCGTCAGCTTTTAACCGTATGGTAAGTCAAATTGATCGCCAACAAAAAGATTTGGTAGTTGCTCAGCGTTCCATTGCTTGGTCTGATGTAGCGCGCAGGGTAGCGCACGAGATTAAAAACCCTCTGACTCCGATACAACTTTCTGCCGAGATGTTGCTAAAAAAATTTGCAAATGAAGTTTCGGATAAAGAGAGCTTTGTAAAATATGGTAAAAATATTTTGAATCATTCTAATGATATTAAAATGATTGTATCAGAATTTGTAGAATTTGCACGTTTACCAGCTCCTAGTTTTAGTAAGTGCGAAATTATTTCTATGATTAATGACCTCCTAGAGTCAAGAAAGCTAATTAATGGTACTATTAATTATAATTTAATATCTAATATACAAGAATTTGAGTTTGTATGCGATATTGCACAGCTTAACCGTGCCGTTGTGAATTTGTTGTTAAATGCTGAAGAGTCGTTTGAAGAATCTAGAAATAATAAGAAAATTGATGTTGAGGTAGATATTCAGCAAAATGAAGTTCGAGTTATTGTAAGCGATAACGGGCCTGGCTTTAGTGTGAGCTTGTTAAAATCAGCAAAAGAAGCTTATGTAACCACTAAGTTAGAAGGTACTGGTTTAGGGCTTGCGATAGTCGATCGTATTGCAATAGATCATTTTGGAAAAATGAAAATACTAAATAATGAGCAGGGTGGAGCTAGGATAGAGTTAATATTTAATGTTTTAGAATTAAAGTTAATGTTAAAATAAACATTAACTTTAATTAATTTATAAAAAAATAGTGCTTATTTTGTAAAATATATAATTAAAACTGTTGCTTTTTTGTTGTTGAAAGGATAAATTTTTTAAAAACGCTATTTTATAGGGTGTTAAAAATAGAAAAAAGCCAAGCAATGCCTTTTTATGAATTTATTTTCGTAAAAATGAATATTTTTTCCAATCCGAAATAGTATAAATCTATAGTTTAAAGTTAATAATTTAATTTATAAAAATTACAGGTTAGACATTATGGCAATAGACGTTCTTATTATTGATGATGAAGCAGATATAAGAGATATAATTTCGGATATCTTAAAAGATGAGGGGTTTAGTAGCCGTTCAGCTGCAAGCAGTGAGCAGGCATTTAAATCTATTTCTGAGAAAACTCCAAATGCAATAATTCTTGATATTTGGTTGCAAGGAAGCGATCTTGATGGATTGGGTGTTTTAGAGATTGTAAAAAAGCAGTATCCACTTATGCCAGTGGTAGTAATAAGCGGTCATGGAACTATAGAAACCGCGGTAAGTGCAATAAAAATGGGGGCTTATGATTATTTAGAAAAACCTTTTTCGCATGATAAATTAATGATAGTTCTTAAAAGAGCTTGTGAAGCTGCTAAATTACGCAGAGAAAATATCGATTTAAAATCAAAAGTAATTGATAAAACTGAATTTGTTGGAAATGCCTCTATTACCGTTAGACTTAAGAGCGAGATAGAGAAAGTAGCTCCAACATCTGGTAGAGTTATGATTCATGGCGCAGTAGGTAGTGGTAAAGAATTAACATCTAGATTAATACATAAAAAATCAAAAAGATTGAATGGACCTTTTATAGTATTTAGTCCCACCTCAATGCCTGCAACTAAAATTCAACAAGAATTATTTGGGGATAATGAAAGGCACGAGGCTAATAGTTTGTACGATAAGAGAATTAGTATCCTTGAAGCGGCAAATAATGGAATTTTATATATTGATGAGGTCGGTGACTTGCCTGCTTCGGCGCAAAATAGATTATTAAAGTTTTTAAAAGATCAAACTTTAATGAAAAGTGGTAATAAAGTAATCAACCTTAATGTACGCTTGATTACTTCGACTACAAAAGACCTATCAGTTGAGGTTGCTCAAGGGCGCTTTAGACAAGATTTGTATTATAGACTTAATGTAGTGCCGCTTAACGTACCTATACTTACAGATAGAAAAGAAGATATTCCATTATTAGTAAAATATTTTGTTAAGCAATTATCAAAATTTTCTGGCTTAAAAGAAAGAGAATTTTCTGATGAATCGATTGCAGCGTTGCAGGCATATAATTGGCCTGGTAATGTACGACAGTTACGTAATGTTGTTGAATGGACTTTAATCATGAACCCTCCAAGAGCTGGAGTGATAGAAAAAATTAAATCAGATATGCTGCCGCAAGATGTAATTAATAATAGCGTAAATATTTCAAAGCCTGATACTAATTTGGATATGATGTCTATGCCGCTCCGTGATGCACGTGAGGTTTTTGAAAGACAATATCTAACGGCGCAAATGAATCGTTTTAATAATAATATATCAAAAACATCTATATTTGTTGGTATGGAACGTTCAGCTTTACACAGAAAGCTGAAAACGCTTAGTATTCATGCGGCAAATAATAAAAATATAGATGTAATAGAAGGTGAACAAATTTTAGAAATAGGGAGGTGATATATACTTAAAATATGCAGAAATCAATTGAAAAAAGTTTAGTTTTTATCGTTATATTGTTTCTTATAGGGTGTAGCGAAGGAGAAAGAAGAGCCTCTGTTGACTTAACAGAGGAGCAAAGTATTAAGATCAAAGAGTATATTGTTAAACAAATAAATAGTAAAAAAACGGTCGACATTAAAGGGGTATACGGGACTAATTTGAAAGGCTTAAAATTGACTAGTGCTAATTTGTCTGGCGTTGATTTGTCTGGCGTTGATTTAAGTGGTTCTGAAATGGCTAGAGTTGACTTTTCTAATTCTAATTTGGATAAAGTGATTTTTACTGGTGCAACTATACAGGAAAGTGATTTTTCTGGTGTAAAGTTTGATAAATTAAATGCTCAGGGTGTTGATTTTCAAGGGTCTATTTTTAATAAAACTGAATTTAATAATGCAAATTTATCAAATGCTAATTTCGAAGAAGTAGATTTAACTGATGCTGTTATTACAGATTCTAGATTAGATGGCATTAATTTAGTTAAAGCTATTATGAAGAATATGAAAATAGATAGTGTCAATTTACAGAAAGCTAATTTAGTATCAGCGAATTTAACAAATTCAAAAATAACAAATTCTGCATTTTTTGGTGTCGATATTAGGGGTGGAAATTTATCGAATATAGTGATGAGTGATTGTAGCTTTGAGTCTTCAGATTTAACTGGTGTTAAAGCGACTGGGGCAAGCTTTAGTAACACTGATTTTGTACAAGGAATTATTGATGATGTAACATGGACTGGCACTAAATTTGAGTCAGCAGATTTTTCAAATGCATCAATGAAACGTACAAAATTAAATAATGTAAGCTTTAATAATGAGTGTTTGTTCAAAAATATTTCAATGATTAATTCTAGTTTTATAGATGTTAGAATTGAAGATAGTATATTTGAGAATGTTAAGTTTACTGGTTCTAAAATGTCTAAGATATATATGAATAATATTAAAGGACGAAATAATAATTTAAATAAAGTGTCCATAAATGATTTAAAAGTTTCTAATTCATCAATTATAGATTCAGTATTTAGTAATGAATCTGGGTCTAAGATGATATTTTCTAATGTTATCTTAACTGATACTCAATTTAATAATTATAACCTTGAAGATACCAATTTCACTAAGGTTAATCTTGCTAAATCTATATTTAAAAATGCTAAGATTTATAAAACTAGTTTTACGCTTTCCAATCTCAACCAGATAGCTATGATTAATTGTGATTTGGAAGAAGTAATGTTTAATAATTCTCCGGTCGAAAATTCTCAGATACGTGGCGTAGACAGCGTGGCTATGGTAGTAATTAATTCTCCATTTACTCGTAATATTATGTTCAACAATAAGGGGTTAGAACGTGTAGTGATTAATTCACCTATCACTAATATCAATGAATTAGTGGCAAATAAAAATTTATCTAATATGAATATGGCATATTTAGATTTTTCTAAAATAGATGCTCAGCAGGTAATTTTTAAAGAAACAATATTGAGAGGGGTGAATTTTAGTGAGGCGATACTTAAGAGCTGTTTATTTATTGATGCAGATTTACGTGATGTTAATTTAACCAAAGCAGATCTAAGTGGTTCCGAAATTCAAAATTCAAAATTTAATGGTGCAAAGCTGGTTGATACTAATTTGAGCAGTACTAAGCTTAGTGATCTAAATTTTAGTAGAGCACTTATAATAAATTTAATACTTGATAAAGTTCAGATAGTTAATGTAATTGGTATGAATACTAGTTTTTTAAACAAGTAAGTCCACTAATTAAAATAATATGAGTTAGGCAATAATATCTGGTGATAATAGAACTTTTAGTAACTTAATTTTATCTTTTACTAGAAGTTTTCTTTTTTTGAGTTTTTGTAGAGTGAATTCTGAAAACTTATTACACGAATCGGGGTTATCAATTATTTCGTTTAAGTCTTGATGTTCTTGATCTAATTCGTGTAACTTTTTTAAGTAAGACCCTTTATTATTAACCATTATTTTTTGAGAGTGACAGATTAAGATTGTAATATCTGTTTATCACAAAAACTTTTATAGCGCAAGAAAATCAACTAATTAACTTTAAATTAACTAAGATTCTTAACTTAAATTAAAGATAGTTTTTAGGAGCTTTGATCGGTAATTTAGTTTTTTTATTAAGAGTTTATATCTATTTCAAGTTAAACATGCTTGCGTTTATTCGTGTATACCTTGTCTCAATAGTTTGATATTTACGTGGACCAATAATATTATATAGAGTGCTGAATTTTGTTTCTTTATCAAATATGTAAGTTACGTCATATTTGTCAGGTGAACATGTATAACTACCTAATGAAATTATTTTTGTAGAAGGGGAATATTGTACAAAGTTTAAGTTATACATTTTAATAGCATCTGGATGGCTTGCATTCAGAGCTAATAGATTTTGTTGTGGGCTTGGCTTAAAATGATATTGCAAGATAGATGTTTTAGATAATATAAATAGATATTTTTTAGTTCCTACATATCTTTCGTCAATTCTTACAATTTCTTCGTATAAAATATGATCTATAGATAAATTAGTAAAGCTAGCTGTACCATTCATTGTATGAGTTATTTTTTTTGTACTACTATCTCTTACTTGGCGTGATAGTTTCCATTTCCCTTTAAATAGTTCAAAAATATTCGTATTTCTAGACAGTGATTTTACCATAAAACTTCCTAGATTTAATTAACATTATGTAGAAATGTATATTTACTATGAATAATTTTTACCGTCTAGTAAATTTGTAAAACTTATATCATCCTATTTATATACTAATCTGATATTTGCTAGTATTATTATAAATAATAACAAGCGATACATATACGCGTTTATCCTTGAAAAACTTCCCAATATCATTTAAAAATATACTAATAATAATCCTAAATAATAATTGTATGACTTTTTTTAAAGAATTTAAAAAACGTGGCTATTTTTATCAATGCACTGATGAAGATACGCTAGAGAAAAAAATGAATGACCAAAAAATAGTAGCGTATATTGGTTTTGATTGTACAGCTAAATCTTTGCATGTAGGGAATTTAATGCAAGTAATGATTTTAAGATTATTACAACAACAGGGGCATAAACCCATTGTATTGATCGGTGGCGCGACAACAAAAATTGGGGATCCAACCGGTAAGGAAGAAACTAGAAAATATTTATCTGATCAAGATATAGAATCTAATATAGCGGGGATTAAATCTTCATTATCAAAATTTATTACATTTGGTGATGGTCCAACTGATGCAATTATGCTTAATAATTCGGATTGGCTTGAGAGTTTGGGGTACATAGAATTTCTACGAACTATGGGCAGAATGTTTTCGGTTAATCGTATGCTAACTATCGATTCAGTTAGATTACGTCTTGAGCGTGAGCAATCACTAACTTTCTTAGAATTTAACTATATGCTATTGCAGGCTTATGATTTTTATTATCTAAATAAAGAGTTTGGTTGTGATCTTCAGCTAGGAGGAAGTGATCAGTGGGGTAATATAATTATAGGAGTTGATTTAGTTCGTAGGGTCAGTAGCAAAGAGGCTTTTGGATTGACTACGCCGCTACTTACTACTGCATCTGGTACAAAAATGGGTAAGTCTATTAGTGGTGCGGTTTGGTTGAATGAAGATGAACTTTCTCCGTATGATTATTATCAGTATTGGCGTAATACTGAAGATGCAGACGTTATAAAATTTGCTAAACTTTATTGTGAATTTTCTGATAGAGAAGTAAAAATATTCGAGGAGATTGCGATAGATAATATTAATGAAGCTAAAAAGAAATTAGCTTATGTAGTGACGAGTTTATGCCATGGGGTAGAAAAAGCTATTGCTGCTCAAGAAACTGCTATTGCTGTATTTGAGAATGGTAAGGTAGGCGACGATTTACCAACTATTACTGTTGAGACTATAAAAATTCAAGCTGGTATTTCTTGTTTAGATTTGTTCCTAGATGCAGGACTCACTAAATCAAAGGGCGAGTCAAGAAGGCTTATACGTGGTAATGGAGCAAAAATAAACGATCAGCAAATTACAGATGAAAATTTTATGGTTGATATTAGTGCGGTGATAGTGGGGGTAATAAAATTATCAGCTGGAAAAAAGAAACATGCTTTGGTAAAAATAGTATAAGATTAATTTTTTACTAAATGTTCAATAAGGCACAATCTAGAAGAAGGCTGTGGTTTATTAGGGAATGTATAGCGTTCAAAAAAATAAGAAGTAAGTTTAAATGCATTTATCATATCAGTATTGCTGATTTTGCAGTTTTCAACTAAAAATTTGGGTAATTTTAGTAATTTAGCTTTATATTCAGCGCCAGCCTGTTGTGATACAGCGCGTCCAGATTTAGGGGATACGTATAATAAATCTGTTTGAGAATTAGTTACAGCGCAGTGATTTAATTGTAGTTCATAACCACTTTCTGCCAAAATAGCGAGTTCTAATTGTATATATTGAAGAAAAGAAAAATTTTGTTTAAATCCTTCTACAAAATGAAGCAAAGCTGGAAATAAATTATTATGTGGCTCGCGTTCACAAAAAGATATTTTTAGTAAACTGACTATAGAGTTAAAGGCGTATAACTTTGTTTTGTTCATCATAATTGGAGTGTTATAAGATTTAATTAGCTCTGCTTTTGCTGATCCAATATGTTCATGTAAGCGTGCATTCCAAAAAAAATCTATTAAGTTACTTTCAGCTAAATTATCACCAGTTTTTTTGTTATATTGTTGTATAACACCAGAGTAAATGCCATGTTTTTCAGTGAATGCAGTTATTATGCAACTGCGCTCTTTTAGTGGTCTTTTGGATATTATTATAGCTCTATCACGAAAATTCATATATTTATAGGTACTTTATATAGATCAATTAATATTATTTTGTTATTCTAGTATATTAGATAAAATATCATAATGAAAACAATGAAATTAAAGGCATTTATTTTAAATGAACAAGGAAATATAATTGTAAAATGAATTATAAATTAATTACTTTTAAAGATACAAAGCCCACAATTCATAAAAGTGCCTTTCTAGCGAGTGGAGTTATTATTGCAGCAGATGTGACTATAGCAGAAAATGTAAATATTTGGTTTAATAGTGTAATCAGAGGTGATGTATCGCCAGTTACTATTGGTAAAAATACTAACATTCAAGATGGATCTGTAATCCATACTTCAAGATTTAATGGACCAACACATATTGGTGATAACGTAACTGTTGGACATTTGGCGCTTTTGCATGCGTGTATCATAGAAGATAATGCCTTTATTGGAATGCAGGCTGCAGTAATGGACAAAGTTGTTGTTGAAGAATATGGCTTTGTAGGTGCCGGTAGTTTAGTGTCCCCAGGAAAAATTGTAAAAAAGAAAGAGCTTTGGATAGGTAGACCTGCAAAATTTGTACGCATGATAACCGATGAAGAGTTAGAATTTATGCAAGAAAATATAAAGAATTATCTAGAATTATCTAACGAATATAAAAAATAAATTGATTCGTCACAATGAGTAATTAACTATTTTGTCGCTTTTTTTGTAAAAAATAAAAAAAGAGAAATATTATTAAATTAGCCATTGTGCCAATAAAAACTCCTTTTAGCGGATACTGAGTGGCAAAATATTTTTCCCAGATTATAAAACTTGTAATACCTGTGGCGCATGAGCACATCAAGCCTTTTTTACTGATAACAATATTAAATAAAGCAAGTACTAACGGTGTTATAACTACGGGTCCCCAAAAGCCTGCAATGAAAATAACTAAATCTACTACTCTAGTAAATTTAAGTGCTATGATAATAGCCAAGCTGCCAATGATAATATTGATAATACGTGCAAGCATTAACAATTTCTCTTGATTATTTATAGAGAATATAGGTCTAAGAAAGTCTTTTACTAAAGTAACAGACGTTATGTTTAGGTCAGAGTCAGCGGTAGACATTACAGCAGCCATTAAGCCAACAACAACAATGCCTTGAATACCAGAAGGTATTATATGATCAATTAAGTAGGGAAGCGCTAGGCTAGATTTTACTTCAGGGTATTTTACAAAAGCAATAAGACCGTTAAGTGTTATGAACACTAAGAATAGTGCGTAAATAATAGATTTAATATATATAGCTTTGCTGGTTGCCGCACCATCTTGATTTATTAAAGCTCTTTGAATAAAAGTAGGAAATAAGTTCATTACAGCAAAACCCAAAGTTGCTGCTATGGTTGTTGTGATTAAATTAGGGTTATCAGAAAAAGAGAATTTTTCCAGTGGCACTGAGTTTGCAAAATTTTCTAGTCCAATTTGATAAAGACCAAAAAATGAGATCATTGGTATAGCTACTAAAATTGCAAAAAATTGTAGTTGGTTAGCAAATAATACAGACCTAAGTCCACCAATTGTAGTGTAAATAACTATAATTCCATAGCTCAAGACAACGCCCCATACGTAGTCAACCTGCAATATATATTCAAATATACGTCCACTGACGCTAATTTGCGCAGCGACGAGACCTACGGACACTAATATAGCAGATAAGCCAGATATATAACGTCCAGCTGATCCATAATAGACGTTCATTATATCCCCGACACTTTCAGCGCCATAATGTTTTATAAGCCTTGGTATTATGTAGATGGCAATTAATATATCTATAGGTATTGCAAATAATAACCCATAACTATAAGCAATATTTTCTGCAAAAGCTTTTTCTGCTATGCCAAAGGTAGTTCCTCCGCCGATCGAAGAAGCGAATATTGTTGCTACGAGTACTAATTTTCCTTTACTAGCTTTGTCGCTAATCCTGGAAAATCCTTTGAATCCAGATTGTTTAGATTTTTTTAATATTCCTATAGATAGAAGGGCAACAAGATATGCAAATACTATAATAATATCTATCATAATGTTCTTTTGGATTTCTGTTTATGTATTTTTTCTAAATACAATATTAATATTAGTGATGGTACCGTTGCAAGAGTAGTAAATATATAAAATATAGTCCACCCGAAACTTGCAACTATATACCCAGAAATAGCAGGAAATATAGAGCGTGACAGACCCATCATGGACGATAGAAATGAATATTGCGTAGCACGAAATTTACCCTGGCAAAGCGAGGCAATAAAAGCGATATAAGCCGCCATAGTCATACCACCACTAACACTTTCAAAACCAGTGACTATAAATAATAGATAAATATCTTTACCATATATTTCTTGAAACACAAAAAGAATATGGGCAGCTGCATGTATTGATCCAAAGAGTAACAAACTGTCAAATATGTTTTTTGTCTTCATGACGTATCCAGCTATTAATCCACCAATCATTGCTGAAGTGATACCAAATAATTTACCAGCAGTAGATATCTCAAATTCATCATAGCCAATATGCAGCAAAAATGGATTGATCATCATTGTAATAAAATTATCTGGCAAGCGATAGAGTATTAAAAAGATTAAAATAAGAACGATATATTTTGAACTACCTATAGGTTTGATAATTTTTAAAAATAAATTTTCAGATGTAGAGTTTTTATCTACTATAGAACTTGATTCTTCTAGTGGGGCAAGGCTATTTGAGAAGATTACTAATAATACTGGAAAAATTATGATTACAATACTAAAAAGTTCATAAACAAAATTCCATTGCATATATTGAGATATATAGATTGATCCAGAACTTGATATTAGCATACCAATTCTATATCCAAAAACATACATTCCTGATATTTCACCCTGCTGTTTTTTGTGCACTATTTCGGTTCTTAGAGCACCAAGGATAGTATCCTGAGCTGATGCAAAAAAGGAAATCATTAATCCGCATATAGCCATCGGCATTAATTCATCTGCAGGGTTTAGTTTACTCATAAAATAGACATTTATGCTAAGGCAAATTTGTATTAGCATTATCCAAGATATGCGTTGGCCAAATAATTTATGTAATATAGGCAATTTTTTCGCATCAAATATGGGGGCCCAAAGAAAGTTAATTGCGTAAGGTAAAGAGACCAGTGCAAAGACACCAATGGTTTTTATGTCTATATTTTCTTTGGATAGCCAGAAATTTAACGTATTTCCGCTGATCATTAAAGCAAAACCACTCATAACGCCAAGTAGCCAAACGATAAAGAATGTCTTTTTATTAAGCATTAATTCCTATAATTTAGAGAGTTAGCTGATCATTATCTACTTTTAAGACGGAAGAGTCAATAAGAATGGCTTCCTCATTTGTTTTTATTGACAGAAGGCTATATTTGAAATAGAACTATTAAGTATTTACACTTGCGTGTGGGTACTGTTTTAAGCAGTTTCAATATATTGAATGTCTAACCTCCAGAAGCTTACCACTTTAGATAAAATTAGGGATGTTTTTTGGCCTATAGAGCGCTCGGAAATGAAATTATTTATGCCTATGGCGTTGATGATGCTTTCCATGCTTTTCAATTTTGGGGCACTTAGGTCTATAAAAGATAGTTTGGTTGTGCCAAATATCGGCGCTGAAGCCATTAGTTTTTTAAAGTTATGGTTGGTATTACCATCAACGGTGATATTCACAATGTTGTATGTAAAGCTTAGTAATATGTTCGATTATGAGCATTTATTCTATCTTATAGTCTCTTCTTTTCTTGTTTTTTTTATATTATTCACTTATGTGTTATTTCCTTATCAAGATTTATATCATCCAAGCGCAGATACAATATCATCGTTAATTACTTCCTATCCAAATTTAAAATGGTTTATATATATTTTTGGTAAATGGAGCTATGCATTAATGTATATTTTTTGTGAGCTCTGGAGCGTTGTAATTATTAATTTGTTGTTTTGGCAGTATGCTAACCATATTTTTGATACTAAATCAGCGAAAAGACTTTATCCAATCTTAGGTATGCTTGGAAATTTAGGTTTAATTTTGGCTGGTAATGTTTTAATTATATTTGCAGATACTTCTGGGGTTTTAGATATAAATATAGCAAATAATTATGCTGATAATATCAACTTTCAATGTGAAAGCGTGCTTAAGCCAATAATGAATGTAATAATTGGCGCTGGTATATTAGCTATGTTATTATATCGGTACATTAATCATTATATCATTAGAAAAGCTAAAATGCAGAAGGAGTTTGCGGGAGTTAGCGAAAACACCAAAACTACACTGTCTTTCATAGAGAGTATGAAGCTTCTAATGCATTCAAAATATATAGGTCATATTGTCCTACTAGTATTGTGCTATGGCTTGTTAATTAATATTCTTGAAGGACCATGGAAAGCAAAAGTACGTGAGCTATACCCTAATACAGTTGATTATTTATACTTCATGGGAAAGTTTAATATATGGATGGGTGTTTCTTGCGTTATCTTTATGGTTATTGGCAGTAATGTTTTGCGTAGGCTATCTTGGTTAACTTCTGCTTTAGTAACACCATATATGCTTACTTGTACTGGATTGATATTTTTTAGTTTTGTAATATTTGCAAATGATATAGCATTCTTTAGTGGGGGAGTTGATCCAATATATTTTGCAGTTATTATTGGGGCTGTACAAAATATATTGAGCAAGTCGACAAAATATTCTTTATTTGATTCTACTAAAGAAATGGCATATATACCTTTGTCATTGGAACTTCGAACTAAAGGCAAGGCAACTGTAGAAGTTATAGGATTAAAATTTGGCAAGTCGTTAGGGGCTTTTTTGCAGTCTTTTATGTTTATACTTATGCCAATGGCTACTTTTGAGTCAGTAACACTATACTTGCTTGGGGTATTTGCATTAGTAGTTGCAGTTTGGATTTGGAATGTAAAAACCCTTAATAAAGAATATGTAAAGTTAAGAGGCGCAGAAAATGAGTGCGCCAAGGAAAGTGCGTAAAAATCAGTCGGTGAGAATCCGACCTA
>CAWWAI010000027.1:0-14448 GCA_963934885.1 uncultured Rickettsiaceae bacterium
AACCACTGGAACTGTCGATACAGATACAGTAGGCGAATACACATTAACTTACACAGCTACAGATGCTTCAGAAAATGCTGGAACAGCTACGAGAATTGTTAACGTTACTGATACCGTAAAACCTGTATTTACATCTTCATCAACATTCGTAGTTGACGAGAATGTAACAGTTATTGGTGATGTTACTGCAACTGATCTTGATACTATTACATATACTATTGGTGCAACAACTGGTCCTGCAATACAGGGCGGTTCAGGTTCTCCTGAGCTTCAAATATCTAGCGATGGTTCTTTAAGCTTTGATAAAAACGTTGATTATGATGTACAAGTACCTGACGTTCAGTTATATGAATTTGATGCTTTTAATACTCAAACTAAAACAACAATGACATTATCAGGCTATGAATCTGGCGCAACCATGGACTTTACTGCAACAGTTACAGCTACTGACGCTTCTGGTAACGCTTCAACACAAGACATTACCGTTCAGGTAAGAGATGTCGGTGGTGTTGATGACAATGCAGGGACAGGAACTGGTACAGGAACTGGTACAGGAACTGGTACAGCAACAATGACAGGTGGCACCACAGACAACAATGGCACCATAGATGTCACAATACCAACATTTACATCTTCATCAACATTTGTAGTTGACGAAAATGTAACAGCAGTTGGTACTGTTACTGCAGAAGTTACTGCTAAGCCCGATGTAACTATCACCTTTACAATTGGTGCAACAACTGGTCCTGAAATACAGGGCAAGTCAGCTTCCCCTCAGCTTGAAATAACAAGCGGCGGTGCTTTAACCTTTGATATAGGTCCTGATTATGACGTACAAGTACCTACAGAAAAAGTGTATGACATTCGACAGGGTGTTTCTAATGCTGCTACTTTAGATTGTACTGGTGATGGAGTAGACTTTACCTGCTTTGACACTGTAGGAACATATACATTGAAAGGCTATGAATCTGGCGCAACGATGAACTTCACTGCAACAGTTACAGCTACCTCTGAATTTGGAATTACTAAGACACAAGATATTACCGTCCAGGTAAGAGATGTTGGTGGTGTTGATGACAATGCAGGTACAGGAACAGGAACTGGTACAGGAACTGGTACAGGAACTGGTACTGCTACTAACACAACTGTTGATGCAGGCTAAATAGACAGATCTTATATATATGGGCTTTGGAAAAAAAGATATCGTAAAAAATATCTCATCCAAAGCCCTTATTTCATTGGAATCAAGTTCATTAGTTCTAGAAGCCTTTCTTAGTTTTATCAAACAGAATAAAGGACACAAAATAAAGATATCTAAATTTGGTACTTATTATTTACATAATAGCCCGGCTAGAATAGGAAGAAATCCAAAAACAAAAGAAGAATATGAAATTCAATCATTTAAAAGACTATCCTTCAAAGCTTCAAATAAGATAAAATCAATTTTAAATTAAAAAAAATGGTCGGGATGGCCAGATTTGGACCAACGACCACTATCCCCAGTGAAGTAAGCTACTAGGTTGATATATACTAATCTAAATAATTATGAACATTAATTTTATATATATACTAACTTTTTTGGCTATGTTTTCTGGCGGCAGTTTGGCTAATGAAAATCAAAATTTCATTCAAACTTCTTCAGGAAGTATCATAGGGCATGTTGAAAAAAAAGTTATAAATTATGATGATATACCTTATGCAAAACCACCAGTAGGTTCATTGCGATGGAAGGCCCCAAGAACAATTAATAATCCTTCTCAAGCTATCATTCCTAAAGAAAATAATTTTTGTGTTCAAAGACCCTCCGGTATGGGGGGTTCAGAAGGAGATGGATTCTTTTCTGGATCTGAGGATTGTCTATATCTTGATATTAAGACCCCTTCAAGAAAATCTGACAAGGCATTGCCCGTTATGTTTTGGATACATGGAGGTGGGAATACCTCTGGCTTAAAAGACTTATATGATTTTTCTACTATGGTTAACAAACACAATGTAATTGTAGTTACCATTAACTATAGATTAGGACCTTTTGGGTGGTTCTCTCATCCCTCAATTCAAGAGCTTCAGACAGGCCTTGACAAGACGTCAAATTTTGGGACTCTTGATCTTATAGAAGCTCTTAAGTGGGTCCAGTCTAATATATCTTTATTTGGAGGAGACCCAGATAACGTAACTATATTTGGAGAGTCCGCTGGAGGCCATAATGTTCTTTCTTTACTTGCATCAAAACAAGCAAAAGGACTTTTTCAAAAAGCTATTAGCCAATCTGGATATACAACAACTATAGACAAAAAATCTGCATATAAACAAGATATAAATTCAGTAACCTCAAATCATTCTACTTATAATATTGTAAGTAGAATTCTCAAACAAAAACTAATAAGTAAAGAACAAGAAACCATTGATAAGAACGACTTAAAAAAATTACTTCTTGGATTAACATCCGAAGAATTTTTTAGCTATTATGCTGATAGGCCTTCATATGAAGAAATCCCACTCTTGACAGCTGATGGAGTTGTAATTCCGTTAATAGGCCTTTCAAAAGCATTAGCTAGCAAAGATCATTTAAATATTGTTCCTGTAATTGCAGGTTCTAATAGGGATGAAGTCAAGCTTTGGTTAGGTTCTGCTGAATATTTTGTAGATTTAAAATTTTCACCGATAGGTAAGTTGCTTGGAGTCCCTAAGGTTTATTTAAAAGATGAAGAAGCATTTGAGATATTTAACCACTATAGAAGCTCTGCATGGAAATTAAGAGGTGTTGACGGTCCTCTAAGAAGTATGAAGGACGCAGGTAACAAAAACTTGTTTGCTTATAGATATGACTGGGATGATCACAGAAGATTTATTGTTGGAGATTTTAGGAAGCTTATCGGAGCTGCTCATGCTACAGAGATACCACTACTAACAGGAAATAATAAGTTAGTTGGTGATTATGGTTTTTTAATATATCCAAGAGGACCCTCAAAAAAGTTTACCTCAAAAAATATGATGAATTTTTGGACTAATTTCGCTAAAGAGGGCAATCCTGGTAAATCAACTAACTCAATTAAATGGAATTCTTACAATGGTGTAGAAAAATCTAATTTTATTGTCTTAGATAATAGGGCTAATCTTAAGATGAGCTCAGATAAAATTTCCTTTGAATCACTAGTAGCTGATTTATATAAAGAAACCAAGGTCACTGATCTTGAAAAATGTGTAATCCTTCTTCAAATGCTTACCTATGTTGGTGATGATTTATATGATGAATATGCCAGCACATACAAAGGGTCTTGTGATAGAAGTAATGCTGAGAAATTCTTGAAGGACAATGCGAGTTTTATAAATTACTAATATTTAATTGCTTCACTTGAGCTTTGATTCTTAAAACGTCTATATCTTTAATATGAATTAAATCTGCAATTCTTCTGACTAGCCTTTCCTCATCTACATCTAGAATAGAATCTGCAAAGGCAACCCCCCATAAAATGGTTATAAGAGAAAGTTTTTCATTTTTAGAATATTCCTTGTTTATATCTTCAATAAACTCATGAAAAGATACACTGTTTTTACTAAATTTCTCTAATATTTCCAAGATAGCCCCCTCTTCTTTATTAACAATAGGAGCTATTTTTTTAATCTCTTTTAATAATATCTCTAGCTCAGGTTCTGAAATATCCCCATCAGATCTTGCTATTTCATAAGCAAGAACTAACGCAGTTAATTCTATTTCAAATTTATTATTTTCTTTTATCTCAATACTTACTTTCTTTTTAAAAAAATTAAACATGTTATTTGTCCTTCCCTAGAATTTTGGAATAATACATATTAAATAAGTAATACATAGATGCATATATTATAAATAATATAGTTGAAACCCATGATGAATATGTATTGGCTAAATATATACCAATTAAACTTGCAAAGGTTGATACCGTTAATATAATTCCTAGTGAACCCTCAGCTGAAAATCTTTTCATTAGCTTATGATGGATATGATCTCTTCCAGGAGATGAAATAGAAACTCTTCTTTTAATTCTTGAGAAGATTAACCCAATGCAATCTAGAAGTGGTATGGCAACAAACCAAATCATGATAATAGGCTGCACATCGTAGATTTGATTTTGAGAAGAGTATATTGCAATCCATGCAACCCAAAAGCCAATTAAATTTGAACCACTGTCACCTAAAAAAACACCTCTTCTTTTGCCAAAAAATTTTAAATTAAATATTAAAAAACCAATCATAGAGCCAATGATCAAAATTAACATTGAGTCATAGATAAATCCTGAATAAAAACCAATAAAAAGTAGACTCAGCATTGCACAGCCTGCACATAATCCATTTATTCCATCAATCATATTAAATGCATTCATAATACCTACAACGCAAAATACTGTTACAGGTACTGATAATATCCCAAGATTTATATCCCCTAGACCAAATAAATCACCAAGATTTTTTAAATACACATCTGTCGTCATAATCATGAACAAAGTCAACATTATTTGAATAATCAATCTAAACCATGGTTTTAAGCCTTTAATATCGTCTATTAAAAAAATTACAAGAAGAGGAGCCGAAACAATCATTAGTTGATAGGTAAAACCAGGTAGATACCCATTAAGAGCATTTAAATCAATGTAGATTTTTCCAGATAGAATGAGAGCAAGAAATATGCTTAAACCCCCAACTAAAGGCGTTGGTCTCGAATGGAATTTTCTGCTTCTATCTGGAAGATCTATTAAAATTCCTCTCTCTTTTGAAATATTTCTTAAAAGAGTATTAATAGCCACAGATGCAATAATGCTTATTATTAAGTAATCTATAAGTATTGTTAATTCCATATAATATTTAAGTTATAGTAATGCGGTTGTGGCGTCAAATAGCATAATGTGTGTATATTATACATTTACTTTCGAGCTTATTTTAAATTTCTTTAAAGCTTATTAAAGAGTGAACTTAACATTACGTTATCCATCTTTATTCTTAAGATATTTCTATTTATTAAAATTATGAGACTACTTTATTTCATAACGAATACTGACAATTAAATTAATTTGCGGTTAAAATTTATACATGAAATATAGATCAGAGATAGATGGCTTAAGAGCATTAGCAGTATTACCAGTTATATTATTTCATGCTGGTTTTGAGTGGTTTAGTGGCGGATTTGTTGGGGTTGATGTGTTCTTTGTTATAAGCGGCTATTTAATAACAACCATAATTATATCTGAGATGGCTGAAGGTAGATTTAGTATCATAAATTTTTATGAACGACGTGCTCGAAGAATCTTGCCTGCATTATTTTTTGTTATGGCAGCCTGTGTGCCATTTGCTTGGTTGTGGCTGACACCAATTGATCTTAAAGAATTTGGCCAAAGTTTAGTTGCTGTATCTACTTTTTCATCAAATATTCTCTTTTGGTTGGGGAGTGGTTATTTTGATACTGCAGCTGAATTAAAACCACTGCTTCATACATGGAGCCTGGCTGTAGAGGAGCAGTACTATATATTATTTCCAATATTTATAATGTTGACTTGGAAACTTGGGGTCAAATGGGTAATTATTTTCTTGGCAGTGATATTTTTAACAAGTTTGGGATTTGCGCAATGGGCTGCCTATAGCAAACCATCTTTTGCCTTCTTCTTACTTCCAACAAGAATTTGGGAGTTGCTAGCTGGTGTATTTGTAGCTTTTTATCTTAAATATAATTTACACTTTAAGTCTGATGTTGCTAATCAATTATTAAGTTTAGTTGGCCTAAGTATGATTATTTACTCAATTATGATTTTTGATGACAAAACTCCATTTCCAAGTTTTTTTACCTTGATACCTGTAATTGGGACATCTTTGTTGATCCTGTGCGCAGTTCAGAGAACACTTGTTCATTGCGTATTAAGTCTAAAGCCTATAGTTGGTATTGGTCTCATATCTTATAGTACATACTTATGGCATCAACCTCTATTAGCTTTTGCGAGACATAGATTGTCGTGGGATGTTTCTGAGGTATTTCTTTTATTTTTGTGTTTCGTTTCTTTATTTATGGCTTGGCTAAGCTGGCGCTATATCGAGAAGCCTTTTAGAGACAAGGCAAAAATAGGACGTAATGCAATTTTTGTATCATCTCTAGCAGCAATACTAGGATTTTCTGCTTTAGGTTTTTACATTCATAAAATACCAATACAGATAAATACATCAGTAACGCTTTCTGAAGTAAAGATAGATATACCTATAAAGTTTAAAGGGATAATACACAATGGAACGACATGTTCTTTCCCAACATTATATTCAAATGATGATCTGTGTGAAATTAGTGGCGAAGGCAAAGGTAACAAAATTATTCTAATAGGTGACTCACATGCCCGAGTTTTATCAGAGGTATTTTATTCATCACGTTTAATATTTGAATCTTTAACAGATTTATCTGCTTCGGGTTGTCCTTTTTTATTAGATGTAGATATTTATATAGGCAGAAAAATAACTTGCTCTAATGATTACCAATTAGCTCGAAAGAATATCTTAAGTCAGAGGCCTGATAATATTGTCATTTACCAGGCTCGCTTACCTTTGTATTTTTACGGGGATGGTTTTGATAACGGCAAGCCAGGAGGAAAAGAAATAAGACCCAAATTATTAGTATCAGATTCTTTGATTGGCTTTGATGATGACAATGAAACCCTTTTTATTAATAGCTTAAGGAAATCACTTAAATTTATTGCTCAAACAAATCAAAGTCTGTTCATAATTTTACCTTCATTTAGTAATGGCTGGAATCCGACTGAGATGCTTATTTCAATGGAAAAGAATGGATTATCGTTTGAAGAAGCAAAAGATTTCCTTAGCGTGCCCAAAGAACTAGTTAATAAAAGAGTTAGTTACTTAAGAGAATTTTTGGTAACCCTATCTAAAGAGAGCGATAATATTACGCTCATTGAACCGAATGAATTTTTTTGCTCTGAAGTTGTCTGCTCACCACTAAATGAGTATGGTGAATTATTATTCTCAGACACAGACCATTTTTCACTTTTAACAAATAACCTCATTCTGAATAAAATTCTAAATTCGTTGAATGAGGACTCAATGTGAAAGTGATACAATGCTATTTAAGTAAATACAAAATTTTCAAATGAGCATTTAATTATCTTTTCATAATAATTAAAAGAAGAAGCTCAGAGTCAGTTTTATAAACAAAATTTAATATGAAAGAAGAAGATATAAGACCACAGAAAATATTTGATGAATATTTAGAACTTGCAGCAAAAGATACCAAAAATTATTTCAAAGATTCTGAAAAAGAAGAAATTAATTGCCCAGCTTGTAATAAAAAGGGTGATTATGTATTTTCAAAAAATAATTTTAAATATGAAGAATGCAGTTATTGCTATACCTTATATGTTAATCCAAGGCCCATATCCTCTGCATTAGATAGATATTATACTGAAGCACCTTCTGTGGAGTTTTGGGCTACAACTTTTTATAAAGAAACGGCTGAAGCTAGAAGGAAACTCCTTTGGAAGCCAAAAGCACAGCTAATCATTTCTAAAGTTGATAGCTATATAGATAAAAATCTTTCTTATACTATGATAGATATTGGAGGGGGGTATGGAATCTTTGCTGAAGAAATAAAAAAAATAGCAGATTGTGAAACTATTGTGATAGAGCCAGGACCTAAATTAGCAGAAATATGTAGATCAAAAAATATAACTGTTATACAAAAATTTCTTAACGAAGTTAACAGGGATGAGTTGCCAGCTTCAAGAAAAGTATTTACAAGTTTTGAACTTTTTGAACATCTCCATTCCCCGCATAGTTTTTTAAAAGATGTTTATAACATTATGAATGCCGGTGATATTTTTATATTTACAACTTTATCAGGAACTGGAGTTGATATTAGTGTTTTGCGGGAAAATTCGAAATCAGTATCTCCCCCTCACCATCTAAATTTTTTTAATCCTAAATCATTACCTATTTTGCTTAAGACAGTTGGGTTTAAAAATGTTGATATTACTACTCCAGGTAAATTAGATATAGATATTTTAAAAAAAAATATTAACTTCATTCATGATAGGTTTTGGAAATATTTCTTATCAATGGCTTCTGATAAAAATTTGGGAATAATGCAAAAAGCTATAGAAGAAACACAATCTAGCTCTCACATTATGATCACATGTCAGAAGCAATGAATAATCTAAAATATTTATGAGTTATGTTTTTTGTAACTAGAATAAGTTTATTTTTATGGAGTATATTGACATGGTAAAAAATATTTCATTAATTATTCCAAGCCAAAACGCTGAAACAAAATTACTACAGCTATTAAGATATATCCCAAGTTGGGAGGCTATTCCAAATGAAATCATTATTGTTGACTCCTCTCAAAAAAAATTTCTAATTCCAGAAGATTTTGAGTTATTAGTAAAAAAACTTGATATTAAATTATTGGTCTTATATGGCAAAAATCTTTATCCTGGTCATGCCCGTAATATTGGGATAAATAATTCAACAAATTCTTTATTAGCCTTTCTTGACACATCGACCCATCCCAACGAGAAATGGCTATCTAGCGGTTTAGATCTCATGCATACAAATAATTCACAAGGAGTGTGGGGCAGTACATATTATCAAGCAGATTATTATCTGCCACAAATTATTAGAGCTTGTACTTTTGGAGCAAAGCCTATTAAGACTTTTCCAGGAAGTATATTCGCTAAGAATATTTTTGATAGATGTGGGCTATTTATTGAGTCTACTCGGGCTGGTGAAGATGGTGATTGGATGAGTAGAGTAGACTTTCATAAAATTACTTTGTCTACTCCACAGGAGTTTTTGAATTATGATGAGCTAAATTATGCAACCATAAAAAAACTATTAAAAAAATGGTTTAGAAATTATTCTTTTAGTGGAAAACTGTCGCATCGTCGTTCGCAAAAGGATTTTTATTTTTATATTATTTCTTTTGTTGCCGTATTAGCAGCTTATAATTGGAACCGTGTTATCGCTTCATACCAGGAAGAAAGTATTTATTTTATCCCCTATATTACAAGAGCTAGTGTATTAGCATTGCTTGTTATGTATATTGTTTTAAGAGGCATTGTTATTCCTAAAAAAAAAGGTGTGAATTTTAGATTCATCTTTCCAATTAACTTTATATTAATCTCCTTTATCTCATTTCTTATTGATTTAACTAAAGCCCTAGCCTTTAGTTTCTCGAGATTTATTAAAAAGTAAATAAAGGTAAATGGATATTCACTTTTTCATTTTTTGGTACTAAACAAATAATGTTTTATAAAATCAAGACAACCAAAAAAAAATTAAAATCTCATTCTAATCATTTACTAAGTAGCGGTTTGTTATGTTGAAATACCGTCCTGAAATAGATGGATTACGAGCTCTTGCTGTTGTTCCCGTTATACTTTTCCATGCTGGTTTTGAAATTTTTAGAGGTGGCTTTATTGGCGTTGATGTCTTTTTTGTTATAAGTGGATATTTAATTACAACAATTCTTATAGAGGATATAGAAAACAAACGATTTAGTATTAATAGCTTCTATGAAAGACGTGCACGAAGGATTTTACCAGCTTTGTTCTTTGTAATGTCTGTGTGTATTCCATTCGCTTGGATGTGGATGCTACCAGATGCACTGGAAAATTTTGGTCAATCTCTAGTTAGCACAAGTCTATTCTCAAATAATATTTTATTGATGCTCACATCAGCAGATTATTGGGAATTAAAAGCAGTTTATAAACCATTGTTACATACATGGAGTTTGGCAGTAGAAGAGCAGTACTACATTATATTTCCTATATTTCTCTTATTTGCCTGGCGTCTTGGCAAGAGCAAAGTTTTTTGGATGATTGTTTTTATGGCAATAGTTAGTTTGTTGTTTAGCGAGTATGGATGGCGAAAAGATGTAGCAGCTAATTTCTATTTTTCACCTTCAAGAATATGGGAACTACTTGCGGGCTCAATTGCAGCTTTTATAGTCCATCATAGAGGAGTGCAGAAAAATAATACTTTAGCCTTACTGGGCTTGACGGCTATCATTTTTTCTATTTTTGCGTTCGATGAAAAAATACCTTTTCCTAGCTTTTATACTTTAGTTCCAGTGCTTGGTGTAATGGCGCTAGTCCTATATGCAGATGAATCTACAATTGCAGCTAAAGTTTTGAGTACTAAAGTACTCGTAAGCACTGGATTAATTAGTTATTCGTTGTACCTATGGCACCAACCGATACTTGCATTTACAAGAATTTATAAGCGAGAGCCACTCACAGATCTGTTAACTTACATTATTATCTTATCCACTTTACTTCTTGCTATTTTCACTTGGAAGTTTGTTGAGTCACCTTTTAGAAATAAAGCTCTATTTTCGTCAGCTAAAATTTTTGGGCTTTCAGCCTGTATGATATTAATTTTTATATCGATTGGACTTTATCTTGATAGATCAAATGGCGCACCAAATAGAATGTTTACTAACGATGCTTATCAAAGAAGCTCGCATGAAATAAAGGTTGCCAAAGTGGAGAGGGTGGCATTAGAGCAAGTTGAAAAGCATAGTGTGGATAATGATCATATTTTTATAATGGGAGATTCTTTTGCACAAGATGTTGCTTATCTTCTGTCATATCATAAGCCAATAATTAAATTCACATTGCTGGAATCTAAAAATCCCATAGAGACAATTTGTGATAGTGAATTAGTTTATAAAATTGAACGCTTAAACGGCTCATCAATAATCTTCGCTTACGATGAGGGATTTAATGTTCCATGTATAAATATTCTTATCAGTTCAGCAGAAAAAAAAGGTATTAAGGTAATGTTTATTGGCACTAAACAATTTGGCAGTAACATGAACTGGTTGGCGCGCTTAAAATTAAATGAACGATCTTCGTTATGCCAAGCACCCATTGGTGAAAAAGTTGATATTGATTTAAGAGACTTAGCTACAATACCACAAGAGAACTATTTTTCTTTTCTAAGAACCTTTTCAGACACTGACTGCTTCCCTATTACTAATTCTGAAGGCGAACTTCTATCAAGCGATAGGCAGCACTTTACGATTGCCGGTGTTGAGTATTTTGCAAATCTATTTTTTCTTAATAGTAATATACAGTCCATTCTTGAGAAAAAGTAATTCACAAGCACAAATCTATTAATTGTCTTGCAAGTATTATATGATATTTTACATATTTAACATTATTAAAAATCTGAATGATAAAAGTATTAATAACAACAATTCCATTTGGGGATCCAGAGCCCAGGTCCTTGGAAGTACTCAAAAATGCTGGTATCGAATATACGATTAACCCTTTTAATAGAAAAATTACGGAATCAGATCTAATAGAAATTATTTCTGATTATGATGGACTTATAGCTGGAACAGAGACAATTTCAAAGCAGGTCATTGACTTGGCTCCAAAGCTTAAAATCATTGCTAGGGTTGGGGTTGGGACTGATGGAATAGATTTAAACTATGCAAAAGATAAAAATATTAAAATTACTTATACCCCAGATGCTCCTGGTCCTGCTATCGCAGAATTAGCTATAGGTTTTATGTATTCTTTATTGCGATCAACTCATAGTGCAAATTTACAAATGAGAGATGGTAAATGGAGTAGGTCCATTGGTAGAAGTTTTTCAGATATGACGATTGGTGTAATTGGTGCTGGAAGAGTTGGATCAAAGGTAATAGATTTAATAAATAAAATTGGATGTAAGAAACTACTTGTAAGCGATGTTTACCATAATGAAACTCTGAGAGAGCTCTATGAATTTGAATGGGCATCAAAAGAAAGGGTATTTAAAGAATCTGACATAATTACATTTCATGTCCCATTAACAGCTGATGCAAGAGGCATGGTTCAAAAGGAACAGTTACTATCAATGAAAGAAGATGTATTGATAATAAATACCGCTAGAGGTGGAATAATAGATGAAGATGATTTGTATAGCGTAATGCTGACGGGGCATATTGGTGGCGTAGCTATTGATGTGTTTGATCAAGAGCCATATACAGGATCTTTAATTAATATTGATAGATGTTTGCTTACCCCTCACATAGGCTCAGCTTCAAGAGAATGTAGGGCTAAAATGGAATTAGAGTCGGTAGAAGATATAATTCGTTTTTTTAAAAATGAAGAATTATTGTCTCCTGTGCCTGAATCAGAATATTTCTTACAAAAAAAATGAAAAAAATTACAGTATTTGGTGGTTCGGGTTTTTTAGGCTCACATGTAGTTGATAGCCTTATATCAAGAGGTTTCGAGGTCAATGTTTGCGATCAAGAGAAATCAAATTACCTTAATGAGAATCAAAACTTTAAAAAATGTAATATTTTAAATCTAGATGAAGTTAGAAATTGTGTTGAGGGCTCTGATATTGTTTATAACTTTGCTGCATTAGCAGATTTAAATGATGCAATAACTAAACCTTTAGAAACTATAAATATTAATATATTAGGCAATGCAAATATACTCGAAGCCTCTAAAGAATTTTCTATAGAAAGATTTGTTTATGCTAGTTCAGTCTATGTTTATGGAAAAGAGGGGGGTTTTTATAGGTGTAGCAAAAAAGCCGCTGAAGATTATGTAAAAGAATACTCTAATAGTTACAACCTTAATTATACCATTCTTCAATATGGCTCTCTATATGGACCAAGATCTGATTTATCTAACGGACTTCATAGAATAGTAGATTCAGCTATAAAAACTGGATATTTAAGGTATGAAGGCGATCCTAGCGCAACAAGATCCTATATTCATGTTGAAGATGCAGCTGAAAGTAGTGTAGATATACTTAGCAATGATTTTATTAATGAAAGTGTAATTATTTCTGGACTGGAACCAATAAAGATTATTGATATGCTTAAGACGCTGGCCGAAATCATGGGTTTATCTAAAGAAAAAATAGAATTTTTAGATAAACCTCAAGTAGGTCATTATGTCATGACCCCCTACTCATACAAGAGTGATATAGGTAAAAAATATATTCCATCTAAACATATTGATCTAGGGCAAGGGCTCCTTCAATTGATTCACCTGATTGATAAATAATTTATGAACAAAGATCTTTTAAATAATAAAAAAAACATATTTTGGGATTTTGATGGTGTTGTAAAAGATTCTGTCGAGATAAAGAGCAATGCTTATGAGGAATTATTCTTGCAATGGGGTATGTGCGTTTCAAATAAAGTACGAGACCATCATGGACTTAATGGAGGTATGTCAAGGTTTGATAAAATTCCATTATATTTATCGTGGACAGATGAAGATATAAATAAGAAATTAATTGATAAACTTTGCAACGATTTTTCAATTCTAGTTAAGCATAAGGTTATTAATTCACCTTGGGTTCCTGGAGTTGTTGATCTTATAGATCATATCGGTAGTATTGGCCATGCTTCTTATATTGTTACAGCTACTCCTCAGAGTGAAATAACTGAAATTTTACACGAATTAAAGTTACATTCTTCTTTTAAGGAAATTATCGGAGCTCCAATCAACAAAAGTGACGCTATAAAATCAATTATAGATAAATATAAAATTTCAAAGAAAAGTTCAATTATGATAGGAGACTCAAAAACAGATATGATTGCTGCAAAAAATAATCATATTGATTTTATATTACGAAAAACAAATGAAAATACAGCACTTCAGATAGGGCTAAGCTCTCAAATGGTTGATAACTTTTTATAACTACATAGATTTTAAAAAATTTAAATTAGTTTTTTTGAACAAACCCCTTCCTCTTTAAGGATAACAGTTAAAGCTAAGACAGTAGACTAATCAATTTTTTTTAAATTCAAATATGAAAACTTGGTTATATCTTGTACTAAGAATATGGCTTATAGATTTTTATATAAAAAATAGTATTAACAATTTTTAATTAAGTAAGCGTATTTCGGAATACTGATATATTAAATGGTTAGTAAGCGAACTAACGATAATTTAAATTAATTGCGATAAGGGCTATTATAACAGTATACAAAAAAGAGTAGATTATGAATCTTGATAAAGAGCTAAACATTGCCAAAAAAGCAGCCCTAACTGCTGGTGATTTACTTTTAAATAAAAAAGATATTTTAAATAAATTAATATTTACCTCAAATAGAGATATAAAGCTTGAGGCAGACATAGCTGCAGAAAATCTTATAAAAGATATTATAAGAAATGAATCTTCTTTCCCAATTCTTGCAGAGGAAGGTGGCAAGTCCGTTGATAATTTAGGCGATACTTTTTGGGTAGTAGATCCTCTTGATGGAACGGCTAATTATACAAGGGACATACCCTTATGTTGTGTGTCTATAGCTTTGGTAAGTAATTTAAAGCCAGTTATAGGAGTTATTTATGATTTTAATAACAACGACCTTTACGAAGGTACAAAAGAAAATAAAGCTCTAATGAATAACCAGCCAATTAATGTTTCAGATATTGCTGAAAAAAATAAAGGAATTTTAGTAACAGG
>CAWWAI010000028.1:0-14349 GCA_963934885.1 uncultured Rickettsiaceae bacterium
AGTAGAGAAGTAGACATTTTAGCTTGTGTCTTAAAGAATAGAAAAGAAAAAAAAATAGCCATATTATTATCTATATCACCACGAACTGTCGAAACCCATATAGTTAATATTAGAACAAAACTAACCTGTCATTCTAAAGATAGCTTAATAGATTGTATAGAAGCATCAGATAAACTTCTTTATCTTAGGAATCATTACTGCAATTTATTAATACACAAAATATTTTTATCTAAGCTTGAGTTAATTAAACAGCTTCTAAAAAAAGAAATATGTAATCTTCCAATTAGTACAAATCATCAAAATAGGTCAAACGCTCAACTAGTAAAAAAAATCACAAAAGATTTAGCTAGTGCTGGTATAATATTATATGAAGCACCTAATGATAAGAACCAAGATAGTTCTAATTTAGAAGATTATGTATTGGATTTTTTACCAAATAATTATCAATCTCAAAATATTTATGTAACTAACAATAAGCCTAATGACCAAATTGAGCATATTGATTTTAGTGATGCACTAAAATATAGGACTAACCTTATGTATTTAATAGAGAAAATTACAGTCAATAATGATATTAGTAATATAGTTGTGGAATTTCTTACTGAATCAAAAAATTTACATGATGGTTTTTTTAATCCTGATTCCACGATTAAAAGTGATAATATTGATGATGTAGAACATAAACAAAAAGAGCCAATAAAGCAAAAACAAAAAGTGCCTATAAAGTTTTTAGTAGGTTTTTTTATTTTTATACTATTATTAGGCTCAACTATTTCTGGTGTTCTTTATATTTTTAATAACTCTACGCCACAAAGAATTATATGTAGCGATCTGGTCTTCCCTAAATTTTACTTACAACGAAACGATATTTTAAAACAAATGGATAAGTTACTATCTGCACCTAATAAAATTAATATTATAGCGCTTGTAGGTATGAGAGGAGTAGGAAAAACTACAGTAGCCTTGCAATATGCTGATACCCAAGATGCTTCCATTATCTGGAAAATAAATGCAGAAACTCCAGCCAGTATCATGCTTTCCTTAGAATCTCTAGCCTATTCTATTTGTACAACTACATTAGATAAAAATGAGTTTTATAAGATACAAAAAATAAAAGATACTATTAAAAAAGAAAATATGATTAGAATTTTTCTTAAAAACAAAGTTCCTTTATATAAAAAATGGATTATTATTTATGATAATGTAACAAATATTAGTGATATACAAATATTTACGCCTCATGACATTAAAACCTGGGGCAGCGAAGGTAAAATAATTGTAACTACTACTAATAGTCATATTATCAATAATAATTATTTTTCGAAGCAAAATGTAATATATATTCCAGAATTAAGTGAGCAGGAAAAAATAGACTTATATACACATATATTAAATATAACAAATGCAGATTATGAGAAAGACCCCAATATAAAAATACTTTTAAATGTAATACCTCCGTTTCCTCTGGATGTATTACAAGCCACCTATTATATTAGAAGTACAGGCATAAAACCCTCTAAGTATATTGAATATATTAAGAAAAAAGATGATAATTTTCTAAAATTAGAAAAATCTATCTCAAATAACATTTCAGATAATACTAGTACTAGAAATAATATTATTGAATTCTCGTTAGAGGTAATTCAACAACAGCAAGAAGAAGCAAAAAGTCTTTTACTGTTATTAAGTCTAATAAATGTAGAAAATATTCCAAAGAATTTACTTGTCGCTTATAAAAGTGAAATCGTTGTGAATAAATTTCTTCAAAATATGCAAATTTTTTCTTTAATAAAAGAAGAAAATAACGATGATGGGATTATATCTTTACATAAATCTATTCAAACTAATTTTTTAAAGAATTTAGATAAAGGAATCTATCAAAAAGATTATGATGATATAGCGCTATTTTTAGTCAATTTTGTAGAACAGGAGCTAGAAGAAGGTAATAAAAATAAAGAATTACTTTTTTTAATTCCTCATTTAGAAGCATTGCTAGATTATTATGATTCTTTTTCGTCTGGATCAGTTTTTGCAATAAGGAATAGTTTAGGAAATTTATACAATCAATGTGCAAATGATTCACCTAAGGCCATAGAAATCTTGGAATATGCTCGTTTAGTAGCTTTACAAGAAAGCAAAAGAGATAGTGTGAATTTAATAAAAAATTCTATATACCTAAATGATATTTATTATAAATTAGGTGATTTTAAGAAAGCAGATAATTTCTTTTTAGAGGCGGAGAAAATCTATAAAAAGCAACCTAAATCTAGTATCTCGCCTTACTTAGATTATTTATTACAAAAAGCAAGAAAACAAACAAATCCAGAAAAGCAAACAAATCATTTAGTAAAACATTAATACTATAAACCCATAGATTAATAGCTTGAAAGATGATTTACATTGTAGTATAGTAATATCTGAATTAGATATATATTTATTTAAGGGTGGGCCTAACGGTCCGCCTTTTTTATTAGCATAGGCGATAAATGGAAAGCAAAGTAGCGGAATTAATAGAAAGTACAATTAACGATTTGGGTTTTGAATTAGTCAAAGTGACAATTCATGGAACTGTACATAAAATTCTTGAGGTCTTGATAGAACGCAAGAATGAGGAGAAGCTACAGGTCGGTGATTGTCAGCTAGTTAGTCGTAATATTTCCGCTATATTGGATGTTGAAGATATGGTGTCTGGAAAATATTTCCTAGAAGTATCTTCAACAGGTTTAGAGCGTCCATTAGTAAAATTACAGGATTTTGAGCGTTTTGTAGATCGAGATATAAAAATACGATTAAAAACGGCTTTGAATGATAGTTTAACTTATACTGGTAAGTTACTAGGGTTAGATGGTGATAAAGTGAAATTAAAATCAAAAAATATCGAATTATCCTTTGACTATGATAATATAAAAAGAGCAAATTTGGTTTTTACTGAAGAAATGTTTAGAGCATTATTAAATAAGAAAAAATAATTTAAAAAATATAGGGAGAATTTAATATGGATAATATAGGTAAGGCAGAAATATTGCAAATAGTAGATTCAGTCTCACGAGAAAGGGGCATTCCAAAAGCAAAACTTATGGAAGCTATGGAGCAGGCTGTACAAGTTGCTGCGCGGAAGAAATATGGTATGGAGCAAAATATTAATGCTCAGATTGACCAAAACACAGGTAAAATTAGTTTATTTCGTATTCGTGAAGTTGTTGAAGTTGTTGAAGATACTTTTTTAGAGATCTCTTTAGATGAAGCTATGTTAATGCAGCCAGATATACAAATTGGTGGTCAAATTTATGAACCTCTTCCTCCTATTGATCTTGGTAGAGTTGCGGCCCAGACTGCAAAACAAGTTATTATACAAAAAGTTAGCGAAGTTGAAAGAGCCCGCCAATATGAAGATTATAAAGATCGTAAAGGCGATATATTAAATGGTACAGTAAAAAGAGTTGAGTTTGGAAATATTATAGTTGATATTGGTCGTGCTGAAGGTGTTTTACGTCGTAATCAACAAATTCGGGGCGAAATGTTCCAAGTTGGGGATAGAATTAAATCTTATGTACAAGATGTCCGTCTCGAGCTCAAAGGTCCACAAATTTTCTTATCGAGAGTTGATGATAATTTTTTAAGAAAGTTATTTGAAATGGAAGTTCCAGAAATATATGATAATTTTATAGAAATTAAGGGTGTAGCGCGCGAACCTGGTTCTAAAGCAAAAATTGCAGTTACAGCGAGCGATAGTTCAATAGATCCAGTTGGTTCATGCGTTGGTGTTAGGGGTAGCAGAGTTCGTGCTATAACCAATGAACTGGGCGGAGAAAAAATTGATATCATTAATTGGGATAAAAACGTTGCACAATTTGTTATTAATTGTATGACCCCCGCAGAAATTACTAAAATTGTATTCGATGAAGAACGCGGTAGAGTGGAAGCTGTTGTTCCAAATGATCAACTTAGTATGGCAATCGGTAGAAGAGGGCAAAATGTACGCTTGGCTTCAAAAATTACAGGTTGGGGTATTGATGTTATAACTGAAGAACAAGAATCAACGCGCCGTGGAGAAGAATTTACTAGTACAACAACTTTGTTCTTAGAGCATCTTGGAATAGAAGAAGTTATGGCACAATTACTGGCTTCAGAAGGTTATAATAGTCTAGAGCAAATCGCATATACAGAAGATTCTGCACTAGCTGCAATTGAAGGCTTTAATGAGGAATTAGTTGCCGAGATTAAAAACCGTGCTATAACATATATTGAACAACAAACAGAAGAAGTTATCTCTGGTCTTGAACAATTAGGTGTAGAGCAAGAATTGCTTGATACATTGGATTTGCCAGCTGAATACATATTAAAATTAGCTGAATTTGGTGTTAAAACAATTGAAGATTTAGCTGAAGTGACAGTTTATGAATTTAGAGGTATTGTTCCAGAGAATGTTATTTCTAAGGAAAATATTGAAGCGTTAATAGGGTTTGCTAAAGAACAAAATATAGCTACAGAAGAAATGTTAAAAGACAAAGAATAATCTTTTTTTAAGATTAATGATTAGGTTTAAATAAATAATTATTTGGAAATAAAATAAATGACAGATAAGAAAGACGAACAAAAGACAAAAAAACTTACGCTTGGTGGTTCCAAATTGAGCTTAGGTAATAAGTCTGTCTATCCTAAAAAATCAGGACACACCCTAGGTAGTAGCTCTGTTGTTGTTGAAATTAAACGAGGTAAGGTTACAAGCGGTGGATTATCTTTGAAGATAGGTGGGGCATCAGCCCCTACTAATAATCAAGATCAAGACGATAGAAGACTTGCTGCTCTACAAAAATCAAAAGAAGAGAAGACAGAAGATGTACAAATTAGCACTCTAAGTAGGCTTAATGCAATAAATCAAGAGTTACCAACTCCTATAGTTAATGAAACTATTCCAGTAGATGAACAAAATATTGTTGCAGATACATCTTCAGTTATTAAAAAAGAATATACAAAACTAGCTAGTGTTGAGGTTGTTAAGGAAAAAGAAAAGATAGAAGAAGAGGCGGCCTTAGTAAAACCTAAAAATATTGAACCTAAAAAACTCAAAAAATCAGATATTATTAATATGCTGGATCAAGACTCTGGCAATATCCCTTTTAAAACTCGCTCGTTAGCTTCAATTAAAAGGTCAAGAGCGAAAGAAAAAAGGAAGAATTCTGGAGGCGACAATAAAGCAGAAAAATTATATCGCGAAGTGATATTACCTGAAGTCATAACGGTTGCAGAATTAGCAAGTAGAATGACTGAACGTGCATCGGATGTAACAAGAGAGCTTATGAAATTAGGCGTTATGGCAACAAGCAATCAATCTATTGATGCAGATACTGCAGAATTGATAATTGCATCTTTTGGTCATACTGTAAAACATGTTAAAGAATCTGATATTGAAAATATCCTTATAGATACACAATCTAATCCAGAAAACCTAAAGGCTAGGGCTCCAATAGTTACGGTTATGGGGCACGTTGATCATGGTAAAACATCATTACTTGATGCTCTAAAAGAAACAGATATAGTTGGCGGCGAAGCCGGTGGAATTACTCAGCATATTGGTGCATATAGTGTTACTATGTCTGATAATAAAATGATTACATTTATTGATACTCCAGGTCATGAAGCTTTTACAGAAATGCGTACTCGTGGTGCAAAAGTGACTGATATCGTTGTACTTGTAGTAGCTGCTGATGATGGAATTAAAACTCAAACAATCGAGGCTATTAATCATGCTAAAGCAGCAGGAGTACCAATTATTGTTGCAATTAATAAAATGGATAAACCAGATGCTGACGCTAATAGAGTTCGAAATGAATTATTAATGCATGAGCTGGTTCCAGAGGAATTAGGTGGTGATATTATTACTGTTGAAGTATCGGCAATAAAAAAACAAAATCTTGATAAGTTAGAAGAAGCAATTCTTTTAGTAGCTGAAATTCTGGAATTAAAAGCAAATCCTAATAGCGTGGCAGCTGGTGTGGTTGTTGAAACAAGAATGGATATTGAGAAAGGCGTTATAACTACAGTGATAGTTCAGTTTGGTACTTTAAAGAAAGGTGATATAATGATTGCTGGTAATTCTTATGGAAGGGTAAAACGTATATGTAATGATAAAGGCTTTACAATTCAAGAAGCAGGACCATCTTTAGCTATAGAAGTGTTTGGCTTAAATGATGCTCCATCAGCTGGTGATGTATTTAATGTTGTTGAAACAGATAAACAAGCACGTGATATTATTGATTATAGATTGCGTAAAGCTAAAAATTTAAAAGTCACAGCTTCAAAAACTAGCTTAGAAGAGTTGTTTTTAAGGGCTTCTGGTACAGGAAAAACTAAAGAATTACCTCTAATTATTAAAGGTGATGTACATGGATCGATTGAGGCTATTATTACTAGCCTAAATAAAATTGAAAGTGATGAGGTGAAGTTAAGAATTCTTCATAATGCGGTTGGTGGAATAACAGAGTCAGATATTACTCTAGCAAAAGCTTCAGGTGCATTGATTTTAGGATTTAACGTTAGAGCTAATAATGCTGCAGCCCGAGAAGGCAATGAAAATAAAATAGATATTCGTTATTATTCAATAATATATAATTTAATTAATGACATTAAGGCGATTATGAGCGGCATGTTATCGCCAATTATTCGTGAAGTATATATAGGTTCTGTAAGTGTTCGTGAGGTATTTAACGTTTCTAAAGTTGGTAAGATTGCTGGTAGTTATGTAACAAAAGGTATTATTAAGCGTGGCGCCGGTGTACGATTGCTGCGTGATGATATTGTAATACATGAAGGCAAGTTGAAAACTTTAAAACGTTTCAAGGAGGATGTAAAAGAAGTGCGTGAAGGATTTGAATGTGGTGTGGCGTTTGAAAATTATGATAACATAAAAGTTGGGGACTCATTAGAGGTGTTTGAAATTGTCGAAGAACAAAAAAAGCTTTAAGCTGAGCACACGTGAAAAAGAGCAATCACAGCGACAACTTAAAGTATCACAAGTAATTAATAGTAGTTTAGTGGAGTGTTTTAGAAAGGGCAGTAAATTACCACCAGCTCTTGATAACTGTCCGTTGAGCATTACTAAGGTTACTGTAAGCCCCGATTTGCGCGTAGCGAATTGTTTCTTTTTGCCATTTAATACAACTCTTACTAGTGAAGATCTGCTAGAGGCGCTTGACGAAGCGAAATATGTAATTCGTGGCTTTGTAACTCGTCAGGTGCATTTAAAATACTCTCCAGAAATTAGATTTTATTATGATGCTGGTTTCGAAAATACTACCTTAATAGAGGAGCTACTTAGGAAATAAGCAGCTCTTTACATATTAGTTAGCAACATAATTAGCATAATTATAAATATTATAAACACTATAAATATAGCAGTTTGTTGATTATGTATTGATGATATCTTTAGAGTAGTTTGTCTTTCTAGGCTTTCAATAGCCAGCGGCTCTACAAATTCTTTTGGTGGTTTTTTACTTAGCCAGATTGCATAATAGTAGAATAAAAAATTTCCAATAGTGTCAATTAAGTTTATTGATTTTGTTATTTTACGTTTTGTCTGCCACAGCATGGCAAGAGAGAGGGCCGATAGAATAATTATTATTTGTTTGATTACATCTGCGCTTATGAAAGATATCTTTGTAAATATTTTTATATTCGATAAAACAGGTAGATATTGTCCACAAATACCAATTATAGTTAAAGTAATTATCATAAATAGAATGCTAAGTTTTGTATGCATGTTTAATTTTATATTAAAATATTCAGTAGCTGTAAAATATTGTTTCCAGGGCAAAATAATTACCGTCATAAAACTAAGGAATAAAATTACAAAATAAACTGGAGTACCATAAAATACATTTGTTATAGATGATTTTATATAGAATGATGATAGCATGGGAAGATTAATCATAGTTATGATGCCAGTTATTAATCCGGCTATAATAGTTTTAGATTTAATTTTTTTTAATTTTGAGCAATCATAAATCTCAGTTTGATCAATAAGACTAACAATAGAAATGCTTAGTAGAAACTTGTAGATTATATGTATAAATAGATAGCTTATAGTCGCTAAAATGGCAGTTTCACTACCATAACTAATACCAAGGAGCATTAGACCCATACTCATTATGGATAAGTAGCATAGCAATCTAAGTATATTATTTTCAAATAGAGCTTTTACTGAAGCGTAAATAATCATGATAATAGCCACGTATTGCAAAATTTCATAACCTGCAAAAAGTTTTATTAATAATATAATTGATACTTTAGTAGTAAATGAAATTAAGTATAAAAAACCTGAAGGAGAGGCTTGAGGATAATAATTTACCATCCAACCACTAAATGGAAACGCTGCTATGTTGATTAGCATGCCCAATAACATTATATATAACATAATGGTTGAATATTCTGGGTTGTATAATAATTCTGTGATAGGGATAATTGCTAGACTATTATTTTTTGTAATTAGATGAACAATACCAATAATAATCATATTGCTGCTAATTAGGTGAGTTAGAAAATATTTTTTTGCCGAGCGTAAACTGGATCTGATATTACCTATAAAAATAATAAAAGCAGAAATAACCATCATTAATTCTAAGCCAACAAAAATAGATAGAAAATCACCAGCTAATAGACAAAAGAAGGCAAAGGCTCCATAACTACTACCAAGGATTACTTCATCTTTTTTGTTCTGACCAAGGGCATATAAATTAGCTGCAAATATTACGAATATAAAGGCAGTACCAATGAGTTTATTATATGCACTACCTTCATAAATCAGAGTGAGGTTAAGAAAATCAACTGTACTTTTTTCGGGTAATATATAAAGAAAATAAGATGCAATAATTGGCATTAATAAGGCAATAAAGCTAAAAATACACTGCTTTTTATAAGAGATAATCATCATAATAACTGATGCTAGTATCATTATAGTTGGATGATAAATCATATTTTCCTTTTTTATATAAACATCAAAAATTTATTTATTCCTTGTTGAATCAAGAAAAATCCAATTACTCCAGTTAGACAAAGTGCGATACTTAGTATCATAAATGTGGGTAAGCGCTTTTCTGCTTTGTGTCTAGAGCTAATAATCCTTTTTGAGTTTTTATTATGTGGATTTTCATCAAAATAAGGTTTTAGTTTTAGGTGTAAAATAAAGTTTTCTGAAGTTGGCCTATAGATAAAGATAAGCATTTTTATTACGTACAAAGCTGAGAATAAAGTGCTAATACCAAGAGTTACCATGACTAGTATATTTTCTTGCTCAGCGGCAGCTAACATAATATAGAATTTACTTATAAACCCAGCAAATGGAGGAATTCCCATGAGTGATAAGCCAGATATTAGCATGACAAAACTAGTTTTAGGCATAGTAGTGCGTATACCGATTAGTTCACCAATATGATATAAATTTTTTACGCTATAAATATTACCAGCCGCATAAAAAATACATATTTTAGTAAAAGCATGGGAGATCATATGCATAATAGCTGCAGTTATACCCTTTTGTGAAAGCAGGAAGGCGCTCATCAGAGCTATACTCAGTTGGTTTATTGTTGAGTAAGCTAAAATCATTTTTACTTGTGTGTATCTAATAGACTTTATAGAGCTATAAATAATCGTAATAATAGGCAATAACACTAACCAATTATAGTTTTCGAAAAGAGTTTGCAAATATACTAAGCCAAATACATAGATTAGGACTTTATATATACAGAATAATCCAGTTTTAACAACTACAGCAGCATGCAGTAGGGCACTTACTGGATAAGAAGCAACCATTGCCGCTGGAAGCCAGCTATGTAGTGGATATATAGCGGCTTTGGCAATCCCAAAAATGAACATTAGCAATAAGATGATAGCATGTGTATTAGAGAAATATCCTGAAATAAACCCACTGGCGGTAAAAGTGCCATGTCCTACTTGCGTATATATTATAATAATCGCTGGCAAGAATAATACCAAACCACTAAGCATAAGTATTTTTAAGTATTTAAATAACCCTTTAGATATTCTCTCTCCACCCTGGTGAGCAATGAGAGGAATCGTGCATAAAGTAAGTATTTCGTAGCCAACAAACATTGTAAATAAGTTAGCAGAGAGGGCAATAACACTAGCAATTATTATACAGCAATTCATAAAAAACAAGAATCTATTACCGTTCTTCATCTGGTTAATTTCCAGAAATTTTACAGTATAAAGTATAGCGCATATCCATAATACTCCGAGTAATGTCAAAAAGATCATTCCAAGAGGTTCTAAGTATAGAGCAATAGAATATTTATCTAAATCTAATATAATAAAATTTGTTCTAACTCCACTTAGAAATAACCAATCTAGCAATAATATATTAGTTAAGAATAGAGCACTAACGGCCAACATTAGAAAACTACGAAAGTTGCTATCTTTTTTTGAGGCAAATGGAGTTATTAAGTTCATCAAGCCAATAAACAACGTTGATATAACTAAAAATTGCGGAGTTATGAATTGCATCATTTTTATCCCCCTATTAATGATTCAGTATAACCAGTAAAAATGGCTAGATCTTGAGCGTATATTAGAGTTGCTATTTGTATTACAATAATAGCGGTAAGACCATATAAGTTTGTTTGTATTTTGATAGTACCATTAGTCGCAGGGCTAAAAAAAATAGCTTTAACAAGCTTGAAATGATATAATATGCCTAATGCTCCACCAAATATTACTACAATAAATTCTATAATTAATCCATTACTTAGTAGTAAATCAAACAATTTAATTTTAACTAAGAACATGCTAGTTAGTGGTAAACCCGCACTAAAGATTAATGCAAATGCTACAAGAATTTTAAATATAGAAGAATTTTCAATTGATTTAAAACTTTCAAACTTTAGATCATTAGTTTTATTCTGTATGTGAGCTATGATTGTAAATAGTGCAATTTTATTTATTGCATCTAGAATAAGTAGTTGGAATAATAAATCTCTCGCTGCCCATATAGTTACTAACAGAAAAACATAACCTATTTGAGAAGCGGTAGAATATATCACCACTTTCTTTAATGTATCGGCTTTTAGGGCTAGAAATGTACAAATTACAATTGTTATTATTGCAGCAGGGCGTAGCATCATGTTTAATGCCTTATGTATTTGTTCTCCTTCAATGGTAAAATGCATAAAACGCAAGATTATATAAACCCCTAAGATACTTGAAATAGCAGCAAGGTAAGTAAGGATGAATGGTGCTGCTGAAGAATAAGCGCGTACCATCCAGAAATGCATAGGGAAAAATGCCACTTTTAAAATAGAGCCACTTAGAAAAAATACAATAGCTGTAGCAATTATTCTAGAATAGTTGCTGTCTTTTAGGATAGTAGAGATGTCAGTTATATTTAAACTTCCAGTCATGGCTAAAAAGAAGCCAATACTTATTAAAATAAGCGTTGCACCAATTGTACCAAGCATTAGGTAGTCAAAGGCGCCAACTAGTGATTTTGCTGTTCTTCCTTTGGACATTAGTACATACGTTGCTAAAGAAGATATTTCAATAAATACATAAAGGTTGAATAAGTCATTAGTGCTAATTACTCCCAGATACCCAACATGTGCAAATAATAGCAGGACATAGAAAATATGTTGACGCTTATCGTCAATATATTGAGTAATAGTATCTGTTATTAACTCTTTACCAAAAAATAAAAAGAATAATAAGACGGCATTAATGAATATTATAATTGGTTGGTTTAGCATATCTAAACGATATTCAATTCCTATAGGAGCCTCCCAACCACCAAAAGAATAAGACATACCTATTTGTGCAAAGGGTATTGCATAGATAGAGAGTACAAAACCAAGCGCTGCACTCATTGTAGCAATCAACCAAGAAGCAAATCTATTAAAACTAATTGCAGATAACAGGGCAGCAAAAAAGGGTATTAGTATCTGCAAGATTGGTATGTGCTTGGCTATAATCATTAGTTATCGCACTCCTCCACCAGCTTGATCAATTTCACTTTCTAAAATAGTGCCATATTCCTTATGTATTTGATAGATTAAAGCAAGCCCAACAGACATAGTGGCAAAACCAACAACAATTGCAGTTAGCATTAATACATGTGGTAAAGGGCTTGTAAATATATATGGGCATATCTGAGTGTCTGCGCAAATATCTATAGGGACTATGCCATTTGCAGTTTTACCTAGCGCTATGTAGAAAATCAAGACAGAACTTTGAAAAATTCCAAGACCAATAATTTTGCGTACTAAATTATCGCTAGTCAACATGATAAATAATCCACTAGTTAGAATAATTACAGCCAGCAAGTAAATTAAATTGTGCATTTCATTCTTCTCTTAATAATAAATATATTAAACACATAATAGAAGATACTGTTATACCAACACCAAGTTCTATAGAAAATATACCAATATGTTGTCCGGTTATATCATTACTAGAAATTGAGTTGTAATTTAAGTAATTATCATTAAAAATCAATGATATAACACCAGTTCCTGCATAAAGAAACACGCCCAAGACACCACAAATCATTAGCCCATCTATAGAAAAATATTTGTATAAATTGTTACTGCCAAATACTAAATCATAAGCAATAATTCCAGTAGCAAAAATAACACCAGATTGAAAACCACCACCTGGTGAGACTTCGCCATTTAGTTGTATGTATATAGCGTATAGTATAATATACGGCGTGATAAAGGGAATAATTGTTTTAATAATTTTGAATTCTTTAAGCATTTGGTTCTTTTCTCCTTGAAACAATAACAAGCACAGCTAGACCAGCTATGAGAATTACAGTAGTTTCTCCTAGTGTATCATAGCCTCTGTAGCTAGAAAGTATAGCCGCAACAATAGATGGTATAGCGATATCGTTTTTTGTGTTTTCTATATAATAACTTGTTAAATGTTGTTGAAGAGGTGAGTTTTCTGCACCAAATTCTGGTAAATCTAGGCTAGCCCAACTGAGACATACTATAAATATAATACATAATATGGCTGACATTATAATTTTAATTTTTTTCGGTTTTCCAACATCATCGCCAACAATTTTTATAATATTAAGTAATACGCATGTTGATAGGCAAGCTCCAAGTGCAGTTTCAGTCATTGCTACATCTGGTGCATCCATAAATAGATAGCAAATACCAATAAAAAGACTAAAAACCGACATAATAATAACAGATTCAATTAAACTTTTACTTAGCATAAGACGGATGCAAGTTATAATTATTACTAATGCTGATATTGCAAGTAATATTTCATTAATAGCAAAGCTTAATTTAACTGGCAGTTCAAAAAAATCGGTCATTTATTTATTTTATTCTCCCCTGATCGTCTACTTTATAGAGTAGAGATGCTCTACCTAGAGCATGTGTAGAAACTGGATTAAGTAAGAACACAAGCGCTGCAATAGAAAGCAACTTAAATGAACTAGTATATTCTGGTTGTAAGATTGCTAATCCTATAAAGCATAAAGGTCCACCACAGCATTCAATAACACTTGCTGCGTGCAGCTTAGTATAAAAATCTGGAAAACGGAATAGGGCAATAATTCCAAATATAATAAAAAATATGCCTATTAAGATTAATGTCCAACCTACGTAAATCATTTGACGATTATAATTTTACTTAAAATTTTTTATATTTTATTTTTACATTAACTGAAAGCACTAAACAAGAGATATAAGGGGATTTAAACTATCTTAATTTATAATAATGCATCTTAGGTACTTAGTGTTGATAAAAGAATCAGTTATAGCTAGTGATATCTAACTTAAATCAGATGGAGGTAGTTTTGGAAAAAGGTTGGGTAAGTTCAGATTTTGTTGTAAAATCAAAAAAGAAAGACAATACAGTAATTTCAGGTTATGCAAGCGTTTTTGGAATAATAGATAAGCATAATGATGTGGTTAAAAAAGGTGCTTTTAAAAATTCTGAAAGTCATAAAGTAAAGTTACTTTGGCAACATGATTCAACCAAGCCGATCGGGGTAATTAATTTTTTAAAGGAAGATGAGTACGGTCTTTTACTAGAAGCGGAGATCAATAATAATACGGTAGCAGGTGCAGAAGCATCAGAATTAATAAAACAGAAAGCCGTTGCAGGACTTAGTATTGGCTTTTCTATTAATTCCTCGGATTATAACAAAGAAGGTTCTAGGGTGATTAACGATGTTGAATTGCAAGAAATCAGCATTGTAACTTTCCCTGCTAACCAACATGCAGAAATTCAGCATGTAAAAGAATTAAGTATTGTTGACGACTTATTAGGGCAAAAAAAATTAAATGAGTTGTCAAAATTAGTAAAACAAATAGAGAAATATATATG
>CAWWAI010000029.1:0-14330 GCA_963934885.1 uncultured Rickettsiaceae bacterium
GTAAATTTGACAAAAATCATCTATAAAACTATATAATTCTGTGATATCCTTCTTCATGCCTGTGTTTGTTTTGTTACAAAAAAACACGTTTATCACAGGCCCTATATCCTTGCAACACTTATATCCATTATATATTTACACTACCCTTATCCCGAACTGGGGTATGTAGATACTGGTATACAGCTACTTCACCACGCTACTTTAGCTCCTTTTGTTGCAAAATACCCCTTTATCTGATCACATCCATGCTGAATTTGGTTATTCGTGGAAAAACTTCGGGAATACAAAACCAAAGAAAACTACAGAAGGTAAAAATATAACAAGAAAAACATCTTATAGTAGCCACGGTCTGTCAGTTGGCTTTAGGGTTGATTTGTAAGACTCGTTTGGAAAACTTGGCAAAATTATTCATCTTGTTTACATGAGTGAACTTAATGCTCTTAAGAGACTGATGAGCAATTGTTATCTTGGTTCTTAGCGTCTCTGTAAACTAGGTAGGCTAAGCATACAAGTCTACATCATAGCCTAGTAAATCAGTGTGGGATAATACGTCGAAGTACGAATTGTTATACTCTTCTGTAATATTGTCACCGAGCATATCCTTAATTAACTTTAAATATTCTTTCCCTGTTCCAATTTCCTTATTAGTTAAAACCTGTGGTAATAAGTTCCCACCTGTAGCTTGCAGTTGTTTAACTAGAATCAGTAAATTTTTATGTAATTCTTCTTTTTCTTCAAAAACAAAAGATTTATCCGCTAATTTTGCTAAATTATTATGTAATAATTGGTAGTTCTTGTTTATTTTAGAAGATATATTACCACTACTATCTATTACACCTTGTAGTTGGATAATACTATCGTTGGACTCTAATGCATTTCCTAATTTTTGTATTCCCTGAGGTTGTAATTGATTACCAGTAAAGTTAATATTAGCAACGAACTTATTATTTTCTATTAAAATTACAATGTGACTTGCTCCTTGTTCGTTAATAGCATTATGACTAATATCTAAAATAGCAATAGTTATGTTTGTAGCCATTTTTTCTGCGATAATCCTTGCTCCTTCATTACTTAGATTATTATTGCTGATGTTAAATTTTATAAAATTTGAATTGTCTTTTAATGAATCAAAAATCAAACCAATATCTGCTGCTGATAACTTACAATTGCCTAAATTAAGACTAGAAATAGATTTATTGTTTTTTAAACTCTCTACTAAAAATACAGCACCTTTTGAACTAAATTGATTACTATAAAGGTTTAAATGCACCATTTTGGACATAATTTCAGATAAAGCCTCCATACCCTTATCTTTTATCTGGTTATTACTAAGGTCTAAGCTAGTAATTGAATTATTAACAGATAAAACTTTTGCAAGACATATAGCTCCAGCTTCATTTAATTGTGTACTACCTAGTCCTAGCTTAATAATCGAATTATTTTCTGCAAATGCTTTGGATAGAAGTAATATACTAGACTCGGTTAAACTATTACCACTTAGATCTAAATAACGTAAGCTATTATTCTTTGCCAGAGCTTCGCTCCAACTATTAGCTACTGCATAATTAATATAACAATTTGTCATTTTTAGGTGCTCTATAGAATTATTTATAGATAACATGCTAGTGAGATATTTATGGCCATCTTCCTGAATATGGTTACTCGATAAATCAATTATTTTAATTGTTTTATTCTCTTTTAAAATAGAACCAATATAACGAATTTGTTCTGCTTGTATATTGTTCTCAGCAGAGTGTAATTGGGATAATATGCTAGTTGCTTTTATAAACTGTCCTAGTGACGTTGATCCTTTCGATCCAATATTATTATTACTTATATCTAAATATTCTATAAAATCTGGATTTAGACTCTCAATAATTATGCTACTGCCATGTTCTTTTAAAATATTACTCTTGATTGCAAAGTGCTTTAAAGATTTGTTTCCCTTTAATAGCTGCACTAAATATTCAGCGCCATTTTGACCTATATTATTTATATTAAGATTAAGATACTCTAATTGTCCATTATGCTGAAGAGCAAGACTAATTGGCTCTATTTCTTTAGCATCAAGTGAGTTCCCAGCTAAGTTTAAATATTTCAGCACCTGATTACCCTTAAATCCACCACCGATAATTTTACCCGAGCCTATTCCTAAATTATTATTACTTAAATCAAGATAAATAATCTGATTGTTGGTAGCTAACATATTCGGTATAACACTTGCAGCTAAACCTGCTTGAGGATTAGGTTGGTACATATTCTCTTCATGTAGGTCAAGGTGGGTAATTGATTTATTAGATCCTAAACCATTGCTGATAATAGTATTTTTTTGCTGTTTAGTTTTTGTATCTATCGTAGCCGTATAAGAGAAATGCGTAATTATATCACTGACATGTAGTCCTTGATATACATCCTGTAAATCTCTATCTGTAAGCTGACTAGCTATATTAACCTGAGTAATATGAGTAATATTATTATCATAATATAATTTTAAAAATTGTCTTTCTGTAATTAATTCTTCAAATAAACGTTTCATAAATTTAATACCTATAATTAATTATATTTTTTAGTTAAACAAAGTCTAAACAATCAACCGATTGATCCCGTTCTATCTGAGCTATTAACGGGACTAACATATCATCATGAATATATATTTCACTTTCTTGTAGGTGATTAGTTAATGTAGTTAACTGCTTAATTATAGAGGATTTTTTATACAAAGTATCAGATTCAAGTATAAACTGCTCTTTTTGTACTTGTACTTGTTTAAGGGTTGTTAATAACAAAGAGCAGTTTATTTCACTGACATTAATGGTTTTTTGATTTAATAATTGTAGTGCATACTCAAATTGTTTTATGTTTTTTATCACCTTATCAGATATTATCTGCTCTAATTCGGTTGAATTATTAAAACCAGAGAACGTAACAATTGATGAATTGATATCTATAGCTTTAACTATATACTCTATTCCCTGTTGGTTTATATGATTACCATTAAAAACAATCTTTGTAAGAGTATTATTAACTTTAAGAACATCAGATATAGCTTCAATTCCCTTTTCTCCAATATTATTATTTTGTAACACTAAGTAAGATAAGGATTTATTGTTTGCTAAATTATTACTTAAAAAGATTAATCCAACATCTCCTATGTTATTGTTAGAAATATTTAAAGCTATTAATGTGCTATTAGCTTTTAGCATTGTAGAAATAAATATAGCTCCAACTTCGTTAATATTATTATTACTTATATCAAGCGACACTATGCTGGTGTTTTTATTTAATGCACAGGCTATATATTTTGCTCCAACATATCCTAAATTATTCATTGATAAATCTAGTATCTTTAAACCATGATTATCTTGGAAGCTGCTGGATAGTTGGATTGCTTTTTCATGATCTATTTGTGACTTTCTAAGAGATAATTTTATTATGTTGTTGTAATTTAATAATTCATAATTAAGAGATTTTACTTGAGGGGTTTGTAACGCATAATTTGAGAGATTTAAATGTTTAATATCCTTATTACTATCAAGAGCTTCTTCAAGATAGGCTTTACAAGAAAGTAGTAAATTAGTTATTTGTACAGCGCCTTTTTCTATAGCAATCGATAATACTGATTTTTCTTCATTTAATAAGGAATGGACGACTGAAGAATCGAGATTAATAATATTTTGTGCTATCGATATATTATCGTACTTTATTGCTTCTAATAAACAATGAGTCGCAATTTTCAAACAAAAAAGCTCTTTAGAGATCTTTACATCCCCTTTTTCTAGTGCCAAATATAACGGTAATTGTCCTTTTCTATTTTGATCAAAAATAATTGTTTTATCAGATTCAACTAATGTTTTTGTAATATTATTATATCCAAGTGTTACTGAGATATGCAGAGCATTGTTTCCATATTGATCATTGATATGTAAGTTTGCACCATTTTTTAATAATTGCTCAATTCCATAAAAAAAGTTGTGCTCGACAGCAGTAATTATAGGAGTTTTTCCTTTAGCATCTCGAATATTAATATCTGGTAACTTTTCTAGAACTGAATCGAATTTATTTTGGTTTTGTAAAAAACATACTTCTTTTACTAAAGTAGATGCGCTAGTAGACTCTTCATATTTGTTAGCTAAAGAATATAAGGCATCAAGAGCTTTTAACTTTTTTAGTTTTTGAGTTTTGAGAACTAAATCATGTTCTTTGAGGTTTATTTGTTTAGGTAAAATGTTTAATTCTTGTGTAATTGTCGAGACCTTAGCGTTTGTTTGAGATAGTAACTTATTAGACACGTCTAGTTTCTTCTGAATATCAGTTATTTTAGAATTTAAATTACCAGTAACTTCCTTATTTTTTTTATAATCATCTAGTTTATTGGCAAAATATTCTAAATTAGTCCTACTAGTCTCTAACTGATTACCTAATGAATCTATATTATTTTTCATATTGTTTAAACTCAAAAATTATCAAATTCAGTTTCACCCTCTGATTTATCGTCTCTTATATTACTTCCTATGATATCAACAGTTAGCGTATCTATGCTATTTGTATTAACCAATAATTGCGGTATAGATTTAATCCTATACTCTGTTGCTAATAATTGTAATGTAGAATTATTAGATATTTGTAATATTTGTAATAAATTTTCAAAATAAAACTCATCAAGAGTTTTATTGGTTAGAACCTGTTTATTTAACGTAACAAATTGTTCAACAATAGAATTATAATTATTATCAATGGCATGATTTAAAATTTGACTAAAGCTCTTTGTCTGTGAGCTAAGTTCTAGCTTAAGTTTGCTATCTTCTGATTGCAATATTAACTCTACTATAGACTTATCTATTAGCTCTGGCTTAATATCTAATAATTTTTGAAAAGAATTTAAGTTATCTTTTGTCACTATATATCTTACAGCATAGGTAAAGTCGGCTTTTGCTGCTAATAACTTAATAATAAACTCGTTATTTGAGTTTTCTAAAGCGTAATTAAGTAATGTTGCTTCCTCAGAGCTCTTCTCGTTCTGAGTTAATATAAGCTTAAGTAGTTTTATATCATTTATACTAGCTGCCTTTTCTAATAAGCTAATACCCTCATTATTTTGATAATCTGCATCAAAACCATGATGCTTTATAGATTCTAACATTTCTAATGAGTTCTTGTCTTCTAAACCCCATAAATTAAACAAAAACATTGCTCTATTTTTTATATTAAAGTTTTTTATTACTACATCTATTTCACTTACGGGGTTACTAGTGATCTCTGGCACATGATTTAGTTCTCCCAGCTGGATACTTAAACTATCAATACTAACTTCAAGCTCGTTGTATTTTTCCTTAAGTGGAGTAAATTTCTGTTCTAGAAGCCCAAACTGATTTTCTGTATTTATTATTTCTTGTTCTGTTTGTAAATTTATTTTTTCTAATTTACTTAAATCTTTCTCTGCTTGGTTTTTCTGATTATATATACTTGTAATATCCTCATCCAATTTAGGAATATTTAAAGCCATCTGTTTTTCGTATAAGTTAACTTGAGCATTGGCGTTGGTAATATCTTTATCAAATAATCCTTGGTTAAATCTTACTTCTGTATGAGTTGTATAATAAGGATTATCGGGGATACCAAAAACTATTGTTGGCTTATGTTTTACTGTTACGAGCTCTTTATAGTAATAGGGTTCTTGCTGATTTAGATGTTTATTTACTATTGCAGTTTTTATATCCAAAGCAGCTCGTAAATTTTCTATTATTTCCTTCATGAAGTTAAAATATTACTTGTTTTAGTTATAATAAAATTGTTAACATAAGATATTCGATAAGTAAATAACAATCACTTTATTAAGATGTTTTCAACCTAAAATTGATATTTATATAATATTATTATGAAGGAAATAGATTACTCTACTATAAAAAACCCAGCATTACTTAAGATGGTGAATCAAGTTAAGGCTGAGTTTCAAGATGTAGAAAAATCTACCTCTATAGCAGAAAACTTAAAACAAAATACAGCTCTTAAAATAAAATCAGAAGAAGTTGATTTTATTATCAAAGCGGCTTTAGATAAAAAATATTTGTTTTGTGCGGGCAATGACAGCGCTTTATTTAAATTCAATGAATTACTCATCTCAAATGCTAATGATAGTAGAGCGGACTTAGATTTTAATATAATAAAAATCTATAGCGTATTAGCTGAAAGTAAGTGGAAGTTACCAGATTTTGCTCTTTTTGGGATAGAGTTTTGTATAGCTAATAAACCACATTTGCGATCTGAAATTATCTCGCTATTAAAACTAGTCAGTCAAAATCAAGATTTTACTAGTTCTTTAAAATTAAAGCTTGCAAGTCGAGCCATTAGTGGTGACCAATTTGAAACTCGGCAGAAAGATTACTGCCAACTTGTAACAGCTGATAAAATTAACCTCAATGAAGAAACAATCGTTACATTAGCTAGTTTTATAAACAAGTCAAAGCAAGAAGAGACTGTACTTGTTGAACAAGGAAAGAATTTACCAGATTCTGTAAAAGAATGTAGATTAGATTTACTTAAAATTATCGATAAACAAAATATTTTATCTAATAAAAATAATAATAATATTCAATCTATAGCTCATAAGAACTGTTCGAAAGAAGAAAAAATAGTTATAGATAATATTATCACTAATTCAAATAAAAAAACACAGACAATAGATGCTGAATTAATACAAGAAAAAATAAACGTATTATTAAAAAATAAAAACCCTTCATTTTCAGATATTGCTTACATTTTAAAAAACGAAGATAATCCAATCAAATGCTTAAATATTCTTTATGCCAACCACATCAAGCATGGCAAGCAGATACCACAATATATTTTTAAACAAATGGAGCTATTGTTAGCTCAAGATGCATCTACAATAAAACCAATCAATACCGCCTTATACGTTAGTGTTACTGAATATATAATAAGACAAAATTATTCTCACGTGCAGGACAGCACCGTTACAAACATAATTAATAAAATTAATACGCCTGAAAATTCATTCAATCTCAATCAGTTATTATTTCGTGCGGCTGAGATTTTAATAACAAGTAGTAAGGCTGACTTAGCAACTTCGTTAATCTCAAAAGAGAATAGTTTATCTAATGATATTATTTTTAAATCCTTATCAAAAATTACTGCAGCAGAGAATAAGCTTCCTAAAGATGCTACTAAACAACTAATTAGTTTAAGTGTAAATATCGATGTTCCCGCAAATATTAGGCATGAATGTTTAACATTAATACATGATTGTGCTCATAACCTATCCAAAGAATTGCTAGCACAGCTAGCTATTAATACAGGTGATAAAAATCTCTCTATTGCACAAGCAACAACTTCTATTATTAGAGATTTAGCAGATAATCCTAAAACACATTCTGATTTAATTAAACTACTACAGAATATTACTAGCACTCATAGCGAGATAAAAAACAATATTACTGAAATTTTATCTGATCTATTATCCATGCAAAGCACTATGGATAGCTCTAAGCTAGAACAAAATAGTATCCACCTAACAAATGATACATTGTCTATCAGCAGTAATATTACTGAAGACATCGAGCCTGTTATTTTATCAAAACCCTTTGATTCAGAAGAATTAATTAACCAAATAAGCAAATTAAATGACAATAATCCTGAAATTAAAGAATTAGCTAGTAATGGAATGCTATCTAAGCAATTAATGGATGTTTACAAGTATTTTAAACAAGATTCAACTATTTTCCCTCAAGGTAAAAATATAGAGTCATGGCAAGAAAATGAATTACTAGAATTTACAAAAGCTTTAATTGACCAACCTGAAGAAGCAAGAAAGCAAGAAAATATGATGGAAATTATTTCTATCATTAGTCAGGCTAACCAGTTACATAATAATTATAAGCTCAGAGATACTCAAATACTGTCAATACTAGTACTAATTCAGTCTTCTAAAGGAAGGTTAGCTCAAATTAGTACAGGTGAGGGTAAATCTACCACAACTGCTTCCTTAGCTGCTATAAAGGCTCTACAAGGACATGAGGTTGATATTATAACTTCTTCACCATTACTTGCAAAAAGAGATGCTTATGAATGGAATGATTTTTTTAAACTCTTAAATTTAAGTTGCTCTCATAATATTGATCCAGATTACAGAAAAGGAGCTAAAGAATGTTATCAACATAAGATTGTTTACGGAGATGTTGCCACTTTTCAAGGTGATTGGTTAAAGACTATTCATAAAGATTTAGAAACATGTGGTAGCAGAAAAATAGACAATATTATCATAGATGAAGTTGATTCTATGCTTATTGATGGAAGCAATAAGCTGGTAAAACTTAGCAGCCCTTTAGTTGGTGCTGAATATTTATCTCCTATTTTTGTATCTAGCTGGCATACTCTTTCTAATTTATCAAAACAATGTATTTATCTAGAAGATCAACAAACTCATGCTTTTATTGCAGGTAATTTTGAGTATCAAGAAGGTAAACTTACTACAGATAAAGATAGTTTTGAAAATATTACTCCTATAGAGGATATTGATAAGTTCAAATCAAACTATATTGAATCATATATTACAGATCTAATTGAAAAACGTGTTGTAATAATACCTAATCACTTAAAAAATACTATTGCTGGAGAAGTCAAAGATTGGTCTAAATCTGCTGTATTAGCTGAAAAATACCAAATAAAAAAGGATTATCTCATAGTTCAAAATACTCGAGCCGAAGATATTATTGCTCCGATTGATTATTTAAATACAGGTATTGTTCAAGCTAATACAGTTTGGGAGAATGGATTACAACAATTTTTACAGGTTAAGCATAATTTAAAAATTACAGCTAAAAGTGATACTACAAGTTTTATTTCTAACATGACATATTTTAGGTTATATGGAGATAATATATCTGGCCTGACTGGCACTCTTGGTTCTAATAATTCCAGAAAAATACTACAAGATGTTTACAATTTAGATTGTGCTTTTATTCCAACTTATAAAGCAAAACAATTTACTGAATATCAACCTATTCTTGTCGAAAACAAAGAACAGCATCTTAAGGAAGTAGTAAATAGCACAAAACAATTTATACAAAATAATAGATCCGTTTTAGTGATCTGCAAAACTATTAGCGATGTAGATATTTTAGAGCAAGCTCTTAAAAAAACTGGTGAAATTAACAACATACTACGTTATTCAAGAAATGATAATGAAGAACATTTAATTACCAGAAATAAAATAGACGTTGGGACAGTGATTGTTGCTACCAATTTAGCAGGACGTGGGACTGATCTTAAAATTACCAATAGGTTAGCATCAGAAGGTGGGCTGCATGTTTGCGTTATTTTTATGCCTTCTAATTCACGAATAGAAGAACAAGCTTTTGGAAGAAGCGCACGTGACGGTAATGCTGGGTCTGGGCAGCTTATTATTAATAGAGCAAGTGTAGTTAAAAGCTTTAAACCATATATTGAGCAATTAAAACTTGATCCAGAACAATTAGAAATAAAGCACTTAAAAGTTTTAAGGGATTTAAAAGAAAATAATCGTTTAGAGAATTCTAAGTTAATTGAAGTTCCAAAATTAGAACTTAATGATAAATTATTTGGAATGTATAACCAGCTATATAAGCAACTCAAACAATCCGATGATAACCAGTATAAATTAATGCAACTCTCTGAAGATTGGGGCAATGTATTTAGAACTATTAGAAAGGAATATAATAATTCTGAGTTACCTAATGATCAAAAAGAGATTAAATCTATAGAAGTTTTTGAAAACTTTAAATCCGAAGCTAGCAAAAATTATCATGCTAATACTATTATTTCCAATCCAGCATATATTGTTATGCAAGGTTTTAATGCTCTTGGTAAAAATAATGAATATACAGAATCTATATCCTTACTTTCAAAAGCAATAGAACTAGATGATATTTATAGTTTTGCTGCTAGGTATAACAGGGCATATGCAATGCTTAGGGAAGGTTATAAATCAGCTGTAGGAGCTGATAAAGCCTATGGCGGTTATATTCAATATCATCAAAATGTTTTAGATGATCTAGGCACAGTTAAGGCGCAAATAGAAGGTGTTTTAATCCCCTCTTTTCAGTCTATGCAAATTATATTACCTCAATTAGCAGATAATCCTTTATCTAGCCAAATTCACAATAAAATTGGATTAATGCAGTTAGTATTAAGTCATACTGATAACGCAATTGCAGCTATACAAAATGGTGATGTAAACGAAGCTATGAAAGTAGGAGATAATCCTCAAATACTTGAAAGTTTTTTTGACAACAAGAACATGCCTCGTAGTGAAATCGAAGAATTGCAAAATTGGGGTATACATAGGTTATACAACATAAGCAACGAAGAAATAGGAAGTCATCTTACTAATTCAATTGCCGTATGTATCTTAAGTTTAGCTCAAACTGTTGTTGGTGCATTGGCGATAGCTTCTGGAAATGTTGCTCTTGGGGTATCATTAGTTAGCTCCGGTGTTAAAGATTTATACTCAGCATCTTCAGTAAAACAAGGAGGTGGGGCTTTTCGTTGGAATGATTATTTTGTAAATAAAGGTATAGATCTAGCAGTACACTACTTGACTATCGGAGCTGAAAAGTTACTTGCAGTTAAAAATACTACAACTATAAGCAACGAAGCTTTAAAGAAAAATATTGTTAAAGATACCGTAATTACCGAAGTAAAAAAAGAAGTTAAGAACCAAGCTATAAAAAAAGCTATTATTCAAACTGCTATTAGTACAATTGCCAATATAGCTATAAATAACGTCTCAAAATCTATAATCAAAGATAAACAACGGGATATTGTTGGTTCTATTGATAAAAAAATAAAAAGCACTTTAACAAGATCTTCAATAAAAGAAGCTCTCCAGCATATAATAACTATGGATCATTATGCTGGAAACACACAATATCAAGATAATATTATTGCAGAAATGCAGGAGTTTTTAACTACTAAAAGACATATATTTGCAGATATTAGTAGTCGATTAGTTAGTAGCTTAATGCATAGTCAAAATAGTGGTATATCTATAATTGCTACAGGAATCAAAGGCACTGAAATAATACATGAATTCAACAAAGTATTATCTCTAGCTGATGAATTCTGTGAAGAAATAAAGCGTAAAGTAACACAAAATGTATCTTATTCTCCAAAGTTTGAAGATTTAATATTAAAATCTATTCGACAAAAAGGTTTGTTTTCCCAAACAGATGCTAAAAATATTATAGATATACTTAAACAAGGTGAAATTTGGAACGGAGAGGTTTTTAATAAATCAAAATTAGGTTTTATAGAAGGCATTTCAATAATTCAAAGTGAAGACAATAAAAAAAGCCTCAATAATACCAAAACTGAAACTTTTATTTTACCTGAACTAAAAACAGACAATAAGATAGAGCAGACTAAAAATCATACACTACAAAATATTCCATTAGAAAAATATGAGCCTGTTCGGGAACGAATAATAGAAGTTGTACACAAACTGCATAAATCTATTAGCTACGATAAATCATCAAAAGAAATCGAGATCGCTAATAGATTAACTAATATGCTAAGTAGTGCAATTAACAACAGAATTACAGGCAAGGTTATAATGCCTATAACAAGCGGTATTATACAGAACTTTAGTAGTAACTTAGCAGAGAAATGGAGCAAAGACCTAAAGCAAGAACAATCACGCTTTATGGGTGCTAAAGACGAGCTCGAAGAGAATTTCCTGATAGAGAATTACCTTAAAGCCGGATATTCAGGAATTGGAGTCTCTGCTGGGGATGATTATTCAGATAATAAAATAAAAATATACGATGCTAAGGATGATGTTCTAATTGATGCTAGAGGTGATGAGGATATTCCTAAATTAGTAAGCATAAATAAACTCGAAGAAAATAAAGAATTTAACACAATGCTTCGTGCTATACAAGATTATCAGCATGAAGACAAGCAAGTTCCTATTTTTGATGTCTCTAACAAAACTAATATCATACCAAAAACAAATACAGGCTTTAGCTTCGTTAATAGTGCTCATGCTAATTCTATGGGATCTATTGCTACTACAATGGGTGGTGGAATCATAGGCCAAGATTTAGCTTTAGCTATTGCCTTTAAAACCAGTACTTTTCTTTCAAAGGCGCCAATTGCTATGGGTATTGTTGGTGCTGGTAGGGGACTTCACAATGCAGCTCAGTTTGAAGCTCAGCATCCTTTGCTGAGTCCTGAATTTAATGACATAATGACCAATCCTTATATTTCTCAAAAGGATAAAGACAGTTACTGGCAAAAAGCAACAAACGATCCATTATTTATTACAAGAAGTAATAGCGTAATCAACATGCCAGTGATGCAGACCGAGCTATCAGGATTGCTTAAAGAAATCAGAATGGATATAGACCCTAATGCAGGTAAGCCAAGCCTTGAAACCTTCCCTGTGCATTATCAACCAAAATCTATACTCTTTACTCCAGATGATAGTGACAAAATCTTACAGCGGGGGCAATTACCTGGATTTATTCCCACACCAATAGATCCAAGTAAACTACTTGAATCATTTCCAATCCACGAACAAGACTGGAAGGATTTAATTCTTTATAAAAAAATAGATTTAGATTATGACAAATTATCAAAAAAACATTTTGATAATGATGTGCGTTATATTCATGGCAAAAAGTATGAAGGAGCAAAAATAACAGATATTAATCCTGATGTAGCAGAACGTATGTCAGGTTTGATTATCACTGATAAGTCAGGAAAAATACGTGGAGTCCACAATACACAAGATCACCATATTATTCATCAGGCTACTAAAGGAGCTAAAGAGTTATTTGAAGAGTTGGGACTGGATATAGATGCGGTGGAAAATAGAAGTACTTTACCTTCTGATATAAAGCTTACAGAACATGAAATTACCAAAATGACTCAGCATGTTGGTAAGCATGACAAGGAGATTTTAGATAAAGGTCAAGCAGAAATACTAAATATAAAAAAGTCATTACAAGAGGGTGCTTTAGATACAAAACAAGCCAAAGAGAGATTATTAGATTTTATCCAAAAACAAAGACATGAATTAGAGAGCGGTGAACAGCTTCTAAACTCAGTAGGGAGAAAGTAATCAATGACAGTATTTAAAATCACTCCTGAGGAAATAAATCAATATCTCACAAGGTTTGAAGAGAGCTTACCTTTAGTAATCTACCCTAGAGGATCGTTTACTTATAAATACCAATTAGATTTTGTAGAATCTGACATATATTTACAGTTTGGGCTTTCTCAAATACAAGATATTAATCCTGATAAACACTATAAAATAATATCTGGCTTTACAAGGACTAAATTAGAAGATTTTATACATTTTGATACATTAGATGCCAGCGGTGAATTACCGATGTTATTTAATAAGCGCTTAGTAAGTAAAATGAATCGAATGTGTCCAAATGATTTTATAGCCTTACCTGTGACAATCATTAACCTTTCTGATCAAATAGATAAATACCAAAATACTGATTTTTATATAACAAACCCTTTAAATACTCTTGATATCATAGATAAAGAAAACTCTAATATGGACAAGTATCAACGCGTCGAAAAACGTGTATACAAAGAAAATCCATGGCAAGGACATTTAATGGCTTTTGAAAAAAACATAAAAAAAATGATTTTTCATCCAAAGCTTGCTCAGGTACTATACCCAAGTAAGCAATTTAGCTTTTTAACCCCAGAAGAAGATAGTTTTCGAATGGGTGGAGGTTATCCTGATGGTCATAATAAAGACACTTGGTCTTATTGGATGAATGGTATAAAAAAAACAATGCAATATCCTCGTCCTAGCGTGCTTAAACTTGCTGCTAAACAGCACCCTTGGGTTATCAGGGCAATTGCGGGGGTTGTTGAATGAATCAGCGGTCGAGTAGCCCAAGGCTTGTGTAGATTGTATGTAGATTGCAATCAACTTTTGACCCCTTTTTAGCAAAAATTGTAACTAAAATTTGACCCCCCTAAAAATTGAAAATTGCAACTCTAAAAGCTGATTACATTTTACATTGATAGAAAAATTCCTTAATGTAACTTTTCGCGGGGATGGGCAAAAAATCCCAATCTCTAATCGGCATAATCCATATTACCATAGAAACCACCATTAATTATCTTGAATTCTAATCTGCAAATTTAACTTAAAATAAGAGAGATTATTCTCTTGATATAATCTCCCAAAAACATGTCTTGTTGTACTCGCTGTATCGAGAAAGCATTGTAGATATAAATATTCTCTAAATAGGGAACTAAGGAAAAACGTGCGTAAATGCGGCATAAGGCTGTATCGTATATAC
>CAWWAI010000030.1:0-14210 GCA_963934885.1 uncultured Rickettsiaceae bacterium
AACAATGGGAAACAAAATCTACAAAAATTTGTCTTGATTTTTCAGTCCATTATAACCCTCCCTACTTTCTTTTATCTATTACCTATTCCACTAACAACGGCAGGTGTTTTTCTTTTATTATGGAAAGATTTGCATTCATCAAATGAATCAAGGCCATTTTTTCTATCAATATCTTTATTTGTACTTGGTTATTTGGGATTAGGTATAAGTTTATATCCTTGGATAGTGCCGTTTAAATTCACCATTTGGGAAGCAGCCTCTGCTCCTACTTCTCAGTCTTTGTTATTAATTGGCATAATAATTTTCTTACCAATTATATTAGCTTATACCGCCTATAATTATTATGTATTTCGAGGGAAAAGCAGTCATGAAAGCATGTACTAAAAAGCAAAAACAATGGTTATGGTTCATCGCTTTATGGCTAGGTGGATTTAGTAGTGTTCTACTACTATCAACTATTATCAAATTAGCAATGAGAATTATATAAAAAAATTAAGAACACTCTGTTAGCATCAATTAAAAAGATGAATCAGGACCTTTTAAAAATACAATTTCTTCGGGAGTTGAGTCTCTTCCAAGAATTTCATTTCGATGTGGGTAGCGACCGAACCTATCTATAATAACTTTATGCTTTAATTCATATTGATAACTATCTTCTAATCCCTCTTGATTAAAAAGGACTAACGCTCTCTCGTGTACATTAACAGATTCACTATGCATGAATGGCATATAGAGAAAACTTAAATAATCTTTTTCTATCTCTTTATCATAATTTTTTTCTATAGCCTCTTCTGCAAGTTTTAATGCTAGTCCGTCATTAGCGAATGCTTCTTTAGTACCCCTATACATATTTCGACTAAACTGGTCTAGAATAATGATCTCTGCAAGCGCACCAATAGCATTCAAACGCCATGCGCTAAGTTCACCTTTTATAGATTTATCATGAATATCAGTAAATTTTTTTCGTATCAAAGCATCAAACTTAGGATCTTTTATCCATTTTTGTTCTGGCGTGGTATCTTCAAACCAAAATTTAATTACATCATTATATAATATTGTCATAGTGTAGTATCCATTTATAGTAATTTATAATCCTAGATGTGACAGGATTTTACTTTTCTATCTTAAAAAAACAATTGCGATATTCGATATTATTTTACTATTATAACCTTCAACTCTTCTAATATCTTAGTACGTAGGAGGAATCCATTCTAAATTGTCTAATGCTTCAAATACAAATAATAACATCAATAATCCAAAAATTGCTAGTATAATACTGAGAATAATTCTACGAAAAGTTTTAGAAATACTAGAAATTATAATTAAAACTACTATTACACCCAAAGTATAATAACCACCATGTATCAAAAATTCTATAAAATTATTCTGTATAAAATATTCAATTATCGTTTTATTACGCATCTCTGCCAAGGCAACATAATGAGAAAAAAGAGTAATAATAAATAATAGGATTTTTTTCATAAAACAGATAAATTAATAAACTATAAATAAAAAGAAATAACCTTTACCCCAATCACTATATACCTTTGCGTTCAACCATTTTCTTTTTTATTTCTGCAATAGCTTTAGCTGGATTCAAACCTTTCGGGCATGTTTTTGTGCAATTCATAATTGTATGACAACGATAAAGCTTAAAAGGATCTTCAAGTTCATGCAGGCGTTCGCCATCTGCTTCATCTCTAGAATCTGCAAGCCATCTATATGCTTGCAGCAAAATCGCAGGACCAAGATATTTGTCTCCATTCCACCAATAGCTTGGGCAAGAAGTTGTACAACATGCGCATAATATACATTCATATAAGCCGTTAAGCTTCTCCCTATCTTCTTCGGACTGCAATCTCTCTTCACTTTTTGCAACTGGTGTATCTGTCTTAAGCCACGGCTCAATTGAAGCATATTGTGCGTAAAAATGATTCATATCTGGAACTAGATCCTTAACTACCTCCATATGTGGTAATGGATAAATCTTAATATCACCTGAGATTTCTTCGATTGATTTAATACATGCAAGTGTATTAGTACCATCTATATTCATTGCACAACTACCACAAATTCCTTCACGACAAGAACGGCGAAAAGTTAGCGTTGAATCTAATTCATTTTTAATTTTGATTAAAGCATCCAAAACCATTGGACCACATTTTTCTAGATCAATTTCGTATGTATCCATCCTTGGGTTTTCTGAAGAATCTGGATCATAACGATAGATTTTAAGCTTTCTTGGAGAATCCCCGGATTCTAGTCCCACATGAACCTTACCTTCCATAACTCTAGAATTTGGTGGTAATCTTAGTTCAGCCATATCATCCTCCTCTCTAATATACTCTTTTTACTGGTGGAACTGTCTCCACTTCATCAGTATTAGTTGCCAAAATTACAGGTTTATAATCTATTTTAACCTTGCCTTTATCCAGCCATAACATAGTATGTTTCATCCATTTATCATCTTCTCTATCTGGAAAATCTTCTCTTGCATGCGCACCACGACTTTCTCTGCGGTTAGAAGCTGCATGCATAGTGAGAACTGCCTGATCTAAAAGATTTTCTAACTCTAAAGCTTCTACTAGATCACTATTCCAAATCATTGAACGGTCATTAATGCCAATATTTTCATATTCCTTGCGAATAGCATCTATCATCTTTTGCCCTTCTGTCAAGGTTTCTTCAGTTCTAAATACTGCAGCATGATTCTGCATAGCTTTTTGCATTTTTAGACGTAAATCAGCTACTGAAATATCACCCTTAGAATTACGTACCTTATCCAACCTATCAATAAGATTGCTCAAAGTACCTTCCTTTAGCTTCTTATGAGACGCTTCTTTATCAATGATTTTAGCGGCCCTATGCGCAGCTGCTCTACCAAACACCACTAAATCAAGTAGTGAATTTGATCCCAGTCTATTTGCACCATGTACAGAAACACAAGCAGCCTCACCAATAGCCATAAGACCTGGCACAACTTCTTGCTTTCCATTTTTTAAAGTAATAACTTCTGTGTGATAATTCGTTGGAATACCACCCATATTATAATGAACCGTTGGCAGTACTGGAATTGGTTCTTTGGTTACATCAACTCCTGCAAAAATTTTAGCCGTCTCTGAAATTCCAGGAAGTCTTTTATTAAGAACCTCTGGTGGTAAATGGTTTAAATGCAGATATACATGATCTTTATGTTCACCTACACCTCTGCCTTCACGAATTTCCATCGTCATAGCGCGTGAGACTACATCTCTTGATGCAAGATCCTTAGCAGAAGGAGCATATCTTTCCATGAAACGCTCACCTTCAGAGTTAACTAGATAACCACCTTCGCCTCTTGCACCCTCAGTAATCAAACAACCTGCCCCATAAATTCCAGTCGGATGAAATTGCACAAATTCCATATCCTGCATTGCAAGACCAGCACGCACGCACATGCCCCCACCATCACCCGTACAAGTATGTGCCGATGTTGCAGAAAAATAGGCTCTACCATAACCACCTGTTGCAAGAACAACTTGGTGTCCACGGAAAGCATGCAAAGTTCCATCATCTAAATTCCATGCAAGAATTCCCTTACATTCTCCATCTTCCATAATTAAATCTGTGGCAAAATATTCAATAAAAAATTGAGCTTTATGCTTTAGTGCCTGCTGATACAAAGTATGCAAAATAGCATGACCCGTTCTATCAGCTGCTGCGCATGTTCTTTGTGCTGGCTTACCTTTACCAAACTCAGTAGTCATTCCACCAAATGGTCGTTGATAAATTTTTCCTTCTTTATTCCTAGAAAATGGTACACCATAATGTTCTAATTCAATCACACTTTCTGCCGCGTGCTTACACATATAGGCAATTGCATCTTGATCTCCAAGCCAATCTGAACCTTTGACCGTATCATACATGTGCCAGCGCCAATCATCTGCTCCCATATTACCAAGCGAGGCACTTATTCCCCCTTGAGCGGCTACTGTATGGCTTCTAGTTGGAAAAACTTTAGTAACGCAAGCTGTGCTGAGTCCAGCTTCTGCCATCCCAAAGGTAGCTCTAAGACCAGCACCACCAGCACCAACTACTACTACATCAAATTCATGATTAATTACATTATAAGGCTTAGACATAAATTATAAATTCCACTATAAAGTCATTATATTTAAAACAGCTAACAAAAAGGCGATAACTGTGACTATTGAAAAAATTTGCAAGGATAACAGCATAGCTAACTTAATTGCGCGGCATGGTATATAATCTTCTATAACTACCTGCATACCAAGGGTAGCATGATAAAATCCTATCAAGGTAAATAGCGATAACATAATTATATTACATGGTTGTTTTATAGCTTCAATCACACCACTAAGCTCTAAGCCACTTAGTTGCCAAGAAAATGAAAACACCCAAAATATTGAAAGAACCATTATAATTGCTGTAAAGCGCTGATGCCACCAATGCTTAGATCCAGAACCCGCTGAACCAAGATTTTTTGCTAATGATAGATCTGATCTAAATTTATTCTTCATAAAAGTTTTCTCACATGCATAGCCAAAAAATTGCCGTTAGAATGAATGAGCCGATCACAACTACATAACCAGAATAATCAATAGCGCAAATTGAAAAACCGCGCCCTGTATCCCACACTAAGTGACGTAAACCCGTGCAAGAATGATAGAAAAATCCATAACTAACAAGAATCAGAAAAGTTTTGACTATATTATTATCAAGCATATCTAAATAACATGGCTCAAATTTACTAAATACCCATAATATGAACCACCAACAAAATGCTGCTAGAGCAACAAACAATCCAATTCCACTTAAACGATGTCCGATAGATAACGCCGAACTTATTTGAAGCTTATATATACTCAAATGCGGTGAAATCGGACGCAACTTTCTTGTATTTTCTTTATCTAAAGGCATAAAAAAACTAATTTCTTATAAAGTTTCTAATCATACAAACTCTATAAGAAATTATAAATATTTACAAGTAATTCTTCCAATAATAGTGCATTTTGGCAAAAACCTAATTTACTTCTACTAATTTCATGGCAATAAAAAACTGCTATTAAAAGGAAATCTTTAATAGCAGTTTTGGTTATATACAAAGCTTCAACTTAAAACAAAATTTTATTTAGATTTGTCTTCTAACGTAATTTTCTTTGATTTCTTTGCTTTAGGCTTTACTACTTTTTCATCTGTATTTTTTATTTTAACAATCACTGGTTTTTTCTTACCCGTAAATGGAAATTCCGGCTCCTCTTCACTATCAATAGGATTTCCCAATAATAAATGTTTAATCTGCTGACCAGACAAAGTTTCTTTTTCAATTAAAGCTTTGGCCAAAATATGCAACTGATCCAGATGCGTAGTTAGGATATTTTTTGCAAAATTATATCCTTCATCAATAATTTTTTTAATTTCTGCATCAATTGCTTCTGAAGTTTTTTCTGATCTTGTTTTATCACCAGCACCAGAGGCATACATATCTTCATTGCTTTTACCATGGAAGATTGGTCCGACAACTTCACTTAAGCCCCATTCTGTAACCATCGCCTGCGCCATACTCGTTGCCATCTTGATGTCAGACGATGCACCAGAGGTAACTTTTTCTGCACCAAATATTATCTCTTCTGCTACACGCCCAGCCATCGCAACAGCAATATCAGCCTTCATTTTTTCAAGAGACATAGAAAATCGATCATTTTCTGGTAATCTCATTACCATTCCAAGAGCTCTGCCACGGGGAATAATAGTTGCTTTATGAATCGGGTCAGATGCGGGGCAATACATCCCTACCAGCGCATGACCACCTTCATGATAAGCTGTTAGTTTTTTTTCATCATCCGACATCGCCAAAGATTTACGTTCAACACCCATAAGAACCTTATCTTTAGCATCTTCCATATCATCCATATCAACAAGTTTCTTATTTTTTCTTGCGGCAAGCAAAGCTGATTCATTAACAAGGTTTTGTAATTCAGCTCCAGAAAAACCAGGAGTACCACGCGCAATGATTCTAGGATCGATTTTATCAGAAAATTTTATTTTCTTCATGTGAACTTTCAATATCTGCTCACGACCATTAATATCTGGATTAGATACAGTAATTTGTCTATCAAAACGCCCAGGACGTAGTAATGCAGGATCAAGAACATCTGGTCTGTTAGTTGCAGCAATAATCACTACACCTTCATTAGCTTCAAAGCCATCCATTTCCACTAGCATTTGATTTAATGTTTGCTCGCGTTCATCATTACCACCACCCATGCCCATGCCTCTATGACGACCTACTGCATCAATCTCATCAATAAATATTATACACGGAGCATTCTTTTTCCCTTGTTCAAACATATCACGCACTCGGCTTGCGCCAACGCCTACGAACATTTCAACAAAATCAGATCCAGAAATACTAAAAAATGGTACATTTGCTTCACCAGCAATAGCTTTCGCAAGCAATGTTTTACCAGTACCTGGAGGGCCAATCAATAAACACCCTTTTGGAATTTGACCACCAAGCTTTTGGAATTTACCAGGATTACGTAGAAAATCTACAATTTCTGATAATTCCCCTTGAGCTTCATCTATACCAGCAACATCAGCAAAGGTAATTTTTGTTCCCTTATCAGAAATAAGTTTAGCTTTTGATTTACCAAAACCCATCCCTTTGCCACCACCCTGCATTTGTTTCATAAAGAACACCCAGACGCCTATCAATAACAGCATTGGAAACCATGAAACAAAAATACTGAACAATGAATTCATTTTAGTATCTGGTGGGGTAACATCAATATGCACACCATTGATACTAAGCTTATCAATCAAACCTGGATAATCTGCAGCATAAGTACTAAAGTATGTTCCATCTGACAGAACACCATCAATATGCCTTCCCTGAACTTTAACAGAATTAACTTGACGATTATCCACTTTATTAAGAAAATCTGAAAACGCTATTTGTTCAGAACGACCAGGCACGTTGCCCCCCTGAAATACGTTAAAAGTCATGATTATTAAAATGAAAATAGAGATCCAAATTAAAATTTGTTTGTTTTGGCTGTTCATCTAATTAATTCCTTACAAAAAATGGGTAAAACGTGAAATAAAACTCGGTCTAAAAACAACTTCTTGAATTGCATTATTATCAAATTCATCATAGTAATATATATGGGGAATTGCTACGACTTTTTCAACATTTTTTATTACTGGTAGCGTAAATAAAATTAGTTTATGACTATTATCACTAATTTCGGCCAATGATTTGAGATTTATTTTTTCTTTAATGGATATATATTCATCAAAACTCAAACGCCCGATATAATTACCAAGACTAGGTTTTTTAATTGAAATAGCAAATCTATTATCCCAATATTGTGATAAACTAAGTTTTTCTAAAGAATCTTTAATCGCAGCTTTTTCTCGAAATATCCATAATGTATTATTTATCTCTTTTAAAACACAACCATGTAAACTACAGTTTATTTTTTCACCAGAGGGTAACTTACTTAATAGTTTTTCTATATTACGAAATCTAGGTACAGTATTTTTTCCACCAATAATTGTTAGCACATAGTTTAGTATTTGAATTTGTATATCCAAACAAGCTTCTTTTAGTTTAATAATATCGACGCCCGCAAATCCATAATTATTAATTTGCAAAGATTCGGCCATAACTGCAAGTAATTCTTCGTTTAACTCCGATGCACGCTTATTAGTAATTTGTACTTTATTTTTTAATGCATCTTTCTGAGCGTTAGTTAATAAAGCAATTTGTTTACGGGTTCGGTTACGCTCGTATAAATTCGATTTATTTGTGGCATCTTCTCTCCACTGAATATTTTTACTTTGTAAATATTCAACTAGATTAGTTTTAGAAAAATTAAATAACGGTCGTAGAACACGTATATTATTATGAAAAAAGCTATGAGCGCTGCTTAACCCAAATATTCCGCTTTTTTTATTTATGCGCATTAAATAGGTCTCGAGCATGTCATCAAGATGGTGGGCAGTCAAAAGAGTTTCTATACCAAGCTCATGGCATTTATCACTCATTAGATCATAGCGCCCTTGCCGCGCTCTCTCTTGTAATGCAATTTTATTATTGCCACAATGCCAGGATAATTCAAAAAAGTTACAGCCTAATTTTTCTGCTATTAACTTAACATAAGCCACTTCTTCAGAGGCTTCTAGGCGCAAATTATGATTAACAATAAAAACAGAAATTTTAACATTAACTTCCATAGCCCAGATAGAAACTAGATATAGTAGAGCTATAGAATCAACACCTCCAGAAACAGCAATAGCTATCTTTTTTGGTATTGATCCCTTTAGCAAATTATTGAAATCATTATTAAAACGATTTTGAATCATCCAATAACCGTTGATATTATTTTAACACGCCCTGCATTGATAGTTTATCTATAGTTTGATCAAGATGCGTCGATAATTCTTTCTTAATTTGATCTACATCTTCAATTTTACTATTATCTTTGTTTAAGGTAATCTGACCATTTTTAGCTTCTTCAATTAAATAATCAAGAATTTGTTTTTTACTATTCTTGCCATTCATATATTTAAGAGCAAATTTATCAAAGAAATTAACGGGAATTGGCTCATGCGCAACATTTGTAACCCATGTACTATTTTGATTATTAACTTGATGCAATACTAGAGAGCTCAAATTAGGTTTATCCAATTTAACTTTAGACTTATCTCTTTCTTGCAAAGATATTTCAATGTACCCTTTAACAATAAGATTCATTGCATTACTTAATAAATCTATCTCTATCTGAGCAGCACGATTAGTATTAAATTTTTTATTTGCCTTATCTATAATAGTTTTAAAAGAAAGAGGATATCCTTTATTTTCTATAAATACATAAAAAATAGCTTTTAACCATGGAGATGAAGTGCTGATATGTTGATCTTTATTACCTTTAAAAAAGAATTTTATTGACTCACTAGACTCTAAATCCACCGTACTTAATTCTTTTTCTGCAGTAATATTTATTGATAAAGCAAATTTCTTTGCATCTTCATTACTCAAAGAACGATTTAACTTAACATTATTATGGCAGATCAATGTACTTCTAAATCTACGGTTAGTAATGAAGTCCATATATTGCTCTGTACGCACTATATCATTTAGATTTTTTAGCTTTTCAGCAACTGCAGCGCTCATATTTCCAAGATACATTGAAGCTAATGAAGAGTCCGACAAATATTGCATATTATTTTTAGCAGCCTCTTTCATGAACTCGTTGAAATAAAATTGCTTATTATTATCTTCTAAATGATCATGTCTAAGATAATGATCACCTTGCTTTGCTACTAATTCAGCTTCTTGAAATAGAACTTTTGCATACGGAACTTCTGAACCCTCTAAACTTTCCTTTACAAATTCAAGTAATGCACGAGACTGCGTAACTTTTTCATCTGGCTTTGCGAACCCCTTAGAATGATATAACATCATATCTCTAATAGTTCTAACCATATTCCAACCTGGCAAAGTATTATAACTAATGTAAGCTATACCATTTTCGGTTAAATTTTTACTTGATATTTCAAGAATTTTTTCACGTACAAATTCTGGCACCCAAGAAAGAACTCCATGGCAAATAATATAATCAAACTTACCAAAAGATTCGTCAATATCTGTAATAGAACAATGTTTTAGCTCAATATTTTTTAACCCTAAAGCCTTAATATTAGCTAATCCAGCATCAATCTGTACCTTCGATAGATCCACACCAACATACTTTCCTTTTGGATAATGCACAGCATGAGGAATTATATTACCACCTTCCGCGCAACCAAGCTCTAAAACACTTGCGGTTTCAATATTAGGAGGAGTCATACCAAAAAGCGTACCTAATGTAGCTAATTTTTCTGGACTACTTTGCGCATAAGGGTAACTATGGTAAGGTGTTTCATCGTATGAATTTTGTTCTATATCTTTTGTCATATCAAATTTTATTCTTTTTAATTGTTAAACAGGTAGCTTAAAAGTAAAGCCTAATGTAAATTCGCCTACACCAATCGTTTTCTTAATAGGCTTGGCTGCTACAAACTTTTGAGTCGGTAAATCCAGTGTATCATACTTAATTTTTATATCATTAACAACTTGAAGTTTAGCACCAAGATCAATACTGAAATTATCACCTAAATCCTTGGTAAATCCAAGTCCCGCCTGCCAAACATAACAATTAATCTTATTTTTTCTTACTTTAAAGTATGGTAAATTATCGCCCAAACCAAATGCAGAGAAAGCATTAGTAGTGGAAAATGTTGGTCTTATCGAAACTTGAGCAAGCCCCGCACCAAATATCACATACGGCTTAACTCCTAGGAATTGCTCTTGCATTTCGTAGATTAAATTTAAAGTAAATACATTAGCAGATACTTTAGTTTCACCTGCCTTTTGTGGTATAGTCACACCCTTCACATTCAAAGACGGTAAACGATACGGCAATCTATATTTAGGTTGATGAGTACCAGATAATTCCAACATCATGCCTGGATAAAAAGCGTAACCTATGCGTCCACCAAACATTTTAGACTGCTTCAAGCGTATTCTAGTTGTTCCATGCTCTGCTTCATGATCAAATCTTTTGACCACTGGCTCTGAAAGCCCCACTGATCCCCCTACATACACATATCTATCTTCTGCATTATTAGCAAAAGCTACATTTGATGATAATAGAATCGTAGAGGCTAGAAGAGCCGCTTTTACCTTAATTATCAATTGCTTCATAATTTCTCTACTTAATTATTATTATACTTAAATTTAGAAAAATTATATAGACCTAATTTATGACGTCAAATTAAAAACAAAATTTTTACTTAGCTATGAATTTAACAAATTTACTTAAACTAACACTATAATCTATGAGTTCACAAAAAAATATTTACTTTTTATCCCTAATTTATACGCTATTTTTTATTCTTTTTAGAGATTAGAATAACGCACAATATCCTCTATATAGTATGTCAAGAAAAAAAATATACTATATGTACAAGTTTACTATTGAAGATTTGCTACTTAAAGATTACCATCAGCAAATAACTAATTATAACAATTTTATCTAACTACAAATAGCTAAGGAGCAACAAAATGACCAGCTTAAAGACAACTAAATTTGATATAAAAATCAACAGAAGTCGAGATAGCCTACTGACAGACTTTGGTAAGGCAGTGTTAAAAGACAGATATTTACTTGAAGGAGAAGATTACCAAGATTTATTTGCAAGAGTTGCGTCTCATTATGCAGATGATCAAAAACATGCGAATCTTATGTATGAATATATGAGTAAATTATGGTTTATGCCAGCGACTCCTATTTTAAGCAACGGTGGTACTGATCGTGGTCTACCAATATCTTGTTTCCTAAATGAAACCTCCGACAGCTTGGAGGGTATAGTTGATCTATGGAATGAGAATATATGGCTAGCATCCAAAGGTGGTGGAATTGGTAGTTATTGGGGCAACGTACGTTCTATAAATGAAACGGTCCGCGGCAATGGTAAAACTTCTGGAATTATACCATTTTTAAAAGTTCAAGATTCAATGACTTTAGCTATTTCTCAAGGGTCTCTAAGGCGTGGTAGCTCTGCAGTATATTTACCTATTGATCATCCAGAAATTGAGGAGTTCATTGATTTACGTCGCCCTACTGGTGGTGATGTAAACAGAAGATCTCTAAACATACATCACGGTATTTCAATAACTGATGCTTTTATGGAAGCGGTTGAGAAAAACGAAGATTGGAAGCTAATTAGCCCGCTAACTAAAAAAATTGTAAGTAGCGTAAGTGCACGTGAATTATGGAGCAAAATATTAACCACCAGAATCGAAACTGGTGAGCCATATCTATTATTTATCGATACAGTTAATAAGCAAATACCAGAACATCATAAAAAACTTGGACTTAAAGTAAAAACTTCAAACCTATGCGCAGAAATTACCTTACCAACTGGAACGGATCACCTTGGCAATGAAAGAACAGCGGTTTGCTGCCTCTCTTCTTTGAACCTAGAAAATTATCAGGAATGGAAAGATAACCCAGATTTCATTACAAATGTTATGCGTTTTTTAGATAACGTACTAGAAGATTTTATACAAAATGCACCAAAGAGTATGTCACGTGCTACCTATTCTGCATCACGAGAACGTAGTGTAGGACTTGGAGTCATGGGCTTTCATTCTTTCTTGCAAGCCCAAAATGTACCTATGGAGTCTGTAATGGCAAAAGTATGGAACAATAAAATATTTGAACATATCAAAAAAGAAAGTGATACAGCATCACTTATACTAGCTGAAGAGAGGGGAGCTTGCCCGGATGCCAAAGAAGCTGGCTTTAAAGAAAGATTTAGCAATAAAACTTCTATTGCACCAACAGCTTCAATATCAATTATTTGTGGTAACTCTTCTCCTGGTATTGAACCTTATGCAGCTAATAGCTTTACGCAAAAAACTTTAACTGGTTCGTTCACTGTACGGAATAAGAATTTGTTAAAACTACTTATAGATAAAGGATTTAATACTAATCAAGTATGGTCTTCCATCTCAACTCACGAGGGCTCAGTCCAGCACTTGACTTTCCTGAGTAAACATGAAAGAGATGTATTTAAAACAGCGTATGAATTAGATCAAAACTGGATTATTGAACTTGCAGCAGATCGTACTCCGCATATTTCACAATCTCAATCATTGAACCTTTTTATGCCTGGAGATGTAAGCAAACAATATTTGCATGATATTCACTTTAAAGCTTGGAAGAAAGGCATAAAAAGCGCATATTATGCACGCTCAACATCAATTCAAAGAGCCGACAAGGTCTCGCACGCAGTCTTACAAGATCAAAGCATGATGGACCTTGAAAAAAGTAACAACCAAGAGCCTGGACTAGCAGACACCTCACCAGGAAAAACTAAAAACAACTATGATGAATGTTTATCTTGTCAATAAAATAACTAACCATTAGGAGAAATATATAATGTCACTACTAAATGCAAAATCAATCTATAAACCTTTTTCATATCCATGGGCTTATGAAGCTTGGCATACACAACAAAAAATTCACTGGCTACCAGAAGAAGTCCCCCTTGCAGATGATGTAAAAGACTGGAAATATAATCTATCAGCGGGTGAGAAGCACCTATTGACACAAATTTTCCGCTTTTTTACTCAAGCTGATATTGAAGTAAATAATTGTTATATGAAACATTATTCACAAGTATTCCAGCCAACTGAAGTACAAATGATGCTTGCAGCATTTTCTAACATGGAAACAATACATATTGCTGCATATTCTCACCTACTTGATACAATCGGTATGGACGAAAGTGAATATCAGGCTTTCATGAAATATAAAGAGATGAAAGATAAATATGATTATATGCAAAAATTTGGTGTTGAAACCAAAGAAGATATAGCCACAACTCTAGCTGTATTTGGTGCTTTTACTGAAGGTTTACAACTTTTTGCTTCTTTTGCTATCTTGCTTAACTTTCCAAGATTCAATAAAATGAAAGGTATGGGGCAGATCGTAACATGGTCTGTACGTGATGAAACATTACATACTAATTCAATTATCACTCTATTTAAAACATTCGTACAAGAAAATCCCGAAGTTTGGAACGAGAAATTAAGAAGCCGCCTATACGAAGCATGCGCAACAATCGTACATTTTGAAGACGCCTTTATTGAACTTGCTTTTGAAGTTGGTGGTATTGAAGGCTTAACTGCCCGGGAAGTACGTCAATATATCAGATACATAGCAGATCGTAGATTAATGCAACTTGGTCTAAAAGAAATCTATCTAGTAGACTCAAACCCTCTACCATGGATTGATGAAATGCTAAACGGTGTTGAGCATACAAATTTTTTCGAGAACAGAGTTACTGAATATACCAAATCTGCTACCACTGGAACCTGGGACGACGTATATAAAAATATGGACAAAGATAAAAAAGTACCAACAACTAGTGCTGGTTAATAACTAATATTACTATCAAATAAGAAATGCAGCTTAGTTAGCTTTGAGCTGCATTTCTTATAAATAGATCATGAATAAATTTATTTTCCTTTTTTGCTATATTTAAGCATATAGTAAAGCCGCCTACTAATTTTTATTATGAGTCACTCACGCCTATAGGAATGTGAAAAACTTAGCCAACTCCACTCATACTACAACTAACTATATTATGTT
>CAWWAI010000031.1:0-14105 GCA_963934885.1 uncultured Rickettsiaceae bacterium
GCAAAAGCAAAACATGGAATAGCTATGCAATCGCCTAGTAAGTGTATATTTACTGTAGCTGGTACCACGGTATGTACTAAATCTTTATTTTGAGCATTACGTTCAGTTCCAATTAAAGTGAGCGGTATACTGGCAGCGCTAGACATCGTACTAAAACCACTAAGCGCAGCAGGTAGCATATTTTTTATAGAAGATATTGTATTAGATATACTTAGTTTATTAAAAATAAAATATAGAAAGCTTATATACCCAAATTGTGCAATTGCAATAATAGCAAAGATTATAGTATAATCCTGAATTATTTGCACAATTATACCCTCATATTGTAGTTTAATAATAAATCCAGCTACAAAAATAGGAATAAGCAAAGTTATTATCATAAGCAATTTATGTACTACTTTTTCAAGTATAAATCCAATTTTTCCTGCTTGTATAGGTATAATTTTTGCTGATAATATACCAATTATGATACCAGAAAACATAGCGATATGATTGGGGATTAAAGTTGGTAATTCAAATAATGTTATGGCTGTTAAACTTGTTGTTTTATCTGGCATTGTCAGATTCATATCAAATTTATAAATCCATATACCAAGAAATTGGCTAAGACTAGTGGCAATAGCGTTAGATATCACTACTGCTGCAAGAATTAATAAAATAATTTTTGAAGCGTCTTTTGCAAGACTTACTGCTGCTTTATAAAGCAAACCAAAAATTATAATAGGTAATAAAAAAATAATTAAGGATTTTATCGAAAGGCTGATTCCAAATAAAAATTGAGCTATAATAGGTGGTATAAAACCGCCAAAAGCAATTATGGTTGCAATGACTAGTGCCAAGATAATCGGCATGTGACGAAACATAATTAGTTTACCTAGAAAATTTAATATTTAAGAGTTATTTTGAGCGTGATTAGCTCTTATTTAGTATATATAAAAAATAAATGGTAAAATGAATTACGCTGATAACATTAGCATCGTGGGGCGCAATTGTCTAATTATTTTTATATATACAACTTAAATTATTAGATGATTTTAAGGTAATAGTGGCTAAACTCTGGCAATAAAACAATAGATCATACTTAAAAAACGCTTGAAGTTATGCACAAATTGGCACGTTAGCTGCTTATTAAGTTTTATTTTAACAAATATTTAATATATAATTTGTTGCTTGACAAGCGCTATGCTGGTTACGGGGGTACGCTTATTTTTTAGTCAACTTGTACGGGGGCTATATGTATATTAGAAATAATATAGTGTTTTAACAGTTTATTCACATAGTTATCCACAAACATTGTGGATATTAATATATGAAAATAATTTTTACAATTCTGGGTGCTAATTTATACAGCATTAAAATAAGCCGCTGCTAAAGCTATGATTGCTAAAGCTTGAAAACAAACTCTTAAAGACATTAATTTTGTACCATATTTTTTGCTAAATTTTTCGCCGCTAGCCATTGAAATTAATCCGAGCAATAAGGCACTTATTGTTAAGATTATAAATAAAATAATAAATAGCATTTAAATTTAAGCCGTCTTAAGTTTATATAGAATGTTACTATATCAGATGAAAATAATTTTTACTAGTTGAAGTGTTTAAGATCAATATAAGATTGACAATTATGTTTATTCTTAGTAAAATACAAGGAATTAGTGAATATAAAAATAGATTTTTAGTTATGAAACGTACCTTTCAACCAAGTAATATCGTAAGAAAAAGAAGACATGGTTTTAGAGCCAGAATGGAAACAGTTGGTGGTAGAAATATCATTAAGAACCGTAGGGCTAAAGGTAGAAAGAAACTAACTGCATAGTTATTGAGTGGCAATTTTTTCTCTAAAAAACCCCAAAGAATTTGACCTTGTTAAGAATCATGGTATCAAAAAACATGGTTCACGTTTCATTGTTATATTAGCTACTAATTTTACTTATATTACTTCACCAAGTTTGAATCCTACATTTTTGGGCATGAAAGTAAGTAAAAAATTCTCTAAAAAAGCTGTAATTCGGAACAAAGTTAAAAGAAATATTCGACATTTAGTACGAAATCTTGTCAAAAACCCATCTATAAATACTAAAAATACAGCTTTTATTGTTATTCCTAAAAGAGGATTCGAAAGTACTTGCTTTGTAAAACTTACAAGTGATTTTCATAATACCATCCTCAGAGCATCTTCTTAGAAGATTATTATTACAAGTTATTGATCGTAGAGTACCGTCACTTCCGAGCATTAGCGTGGCAGTCTATTTAGGTGTGCGAAAAGAGGATTGCCGCGTCGCCTTTGGCTCCTCGCTAATAGACGTGGGTTGGTGCTAGTTCTTGCAATGATGAGTGCGATACGGCTTTTTGTAGTTAATTTTATATTTTTTTTTCGAATGTTATTTTTAACTTGTGTTGACTTATTATTTAGCCTTGATGTAACCTTGATTTATAGAATTATGAAATACATTAAAGAGCAAGATATGGCTTCATTTAGCGGAGTTTAAAAATTAGGAATTTGGCTTATGGAAGATGATAATAAACAAGACAATAATGACAGTGTTTTAGATGAATTGGATTCTTCTTTAAAAAATAAATATGAATCAGAATTTGCTCATATTTTTGAAGAGTTAGAAAAAAATAATAATTTGGGGAAAGCTGTTGATCAAATATTTAATGAAACTAATGATTTGAATAAAATACAGTCAAAGCTTCTATTAATTATAAAAAAGCACCTAAAAGTTAGCAAAAAAAATGTTAAAAAGCGTAGAGACGCTGATATTGATAAAGATAAGATCGCCAAGGATATTACAGAGTTTTGTAGTGTGGTGATGCAGAATTTGGATACAGAGCCTAAGATAGGAAAGTTAAGTGCTAAAGATAGAACTTGCATGCTAAAGATTGAGGTAAAAAAGAACCTTAATAAAATTCTAAAAAACTTTGTTGTATATGAAATTTATAAAATAATGAATCCTAAAAGAATTGCAGGCGAAACAGCAAAAGAAAATTATCGGAATAATTTGATAGAAGGCGGACAAAAACTTGCTGAGAAATATGAAGGCGGTAAAGAAGCTGACTTAAAAAGTTATGGTTCTGCCAAAGTAAGCAAGATACAACAACAAGCTGCAGCATTTAGGCGAGGTGATGGTAAAAATGGACAAGAGCGTTAGTATAATATAATATATTATCTTGTAATTATTTATATCAAATAATATAGCAAAATTTGTTAATTATGTACTTAATACCAGAATACTTATTTATTTTTATAGCTGGTGTTTTTATAGGAAATTTTACAACAACTATATTACATCGCCTGCCTCGTGATATAGTTCTCTATGGATTTAACATAAAAACAACTCAACCACCATTTTGTTCTAAGTGCAAACATCTGCTAAAGTTTTATGAATATCTACCGATTTTAAGTTGGATTAGCACACGTGGTTTTTGTAATTATTGTAATATGCCAATTACATTATCTTATTTCCTACTAGAGCTTGTGGGCGGGGCATTTGCCGTTATATGCACATTATTATATGGGGATAATATTGAAAATTATATAATAATGTTTTGCTTTTATATGATTATGAGCTTGGCATTTTTTATAGCTTATGAACATAAATCTACTTTTAAAGAAATTACAGTTAGTTTATTATTTATAGGAATTTTGCACAGAACTTTAATTGATCATTCAATTATACCATGGTTATTTATGCTAAGTTTGGCTTCTATTATATCGTTGTATATTTTAAGAGATAATTTGCATGATATTTATAGGCAGCAAGCGGTACATATTCTTTTACCAGCTAGTGTCTGGTTGTTGTTTCCTTGGAATGTACTTTTTATTATAGGGTGGGGATTTATGCTTTTTATTAAGATAAACTCCTATTGCAGAACATTAATATTATTAATGTTCATGGTTTTTTTTCAAAGTGTATAATGCTATGAGTTTTTAGCAATATTATCTTCATCTATTTAAAGGTCGTGTTTTATCTTTCGTCCTTCTTAATAGTTGTGTATGAGCCATTTTCTTTTTTTATTATATCATATTGGCGTTGTGCTATGGAATCTACTAAATGGATGCTTCCAGAAAGGCCAATAAATGACTCTGAGGCGTTCATTTTATTCAAGAAATTTGTTTTGTTATAGTTAGTTCCTATATAGTCACTAACCATTTTTCCAGCATCATAAGCAATTGCGTGCATAAAAGAGATATGGTTAATTCCAGTTTGTTTAGCACGCTTTATTAAATCTGTATTAGTAATGTTTAGTGAACCAGTAAAAGTAATATCCATTGATGGAGAGGAGTCAATATCAGTACGACTATCCCCAGCTATAATTGCTTTTTTATCTAAATTATATTTATGAAAATTATTATATAGTAAATGTAATGTTGCTGAATCATCCGCAAGCAGTATAACTGGTTTTGTTAAATTAAAATCATTCTCATTTAAGTTATCAACTCTATCTGATATAATTTTTACGGATTTGGTTATATCGAATGGTGAATTACCATAGAACTCTACACCAGCTAGAGTGCCATTAGCATTAGTAATCATATCATGTAGTATCTTGCTTACTAAGTTTGAATTTCTTCCTGAAGGTAGTAATGCTATGTAATTTTTATAGTTATTATCTAGAAAATGATTTGTCAGTTGTTCCAATTGACGCATTGGGGCGTGCCCATATATAAATACTTGTTGATCAGCCAATACTGGGTTATTAGAGAAAGATAGTGCTAGGGTACCTTTTCCTTTTATTTTATTTGCAACAATTTGGGTTGTTTTGGAATATAGGGGGCCAATTATTATTTTTGTACCAGTTTCCAAAATTTTATTTAATGATTCATTTAGTTTTTCTTTGTCAGAACTATCATAAGAGGTGACTCGAATTTTTGTTTTTGCTCCATCCGAGAGCCCAATTTTTACCATTTGATTATATTCTTTGGTTAGCTCGGCCTCTGGTCCAGACATTGGCATTAAAATAGCAATATCTACTACATTTCCCCCGAGCATATTTTTTACATTTGTCTGGTCGCAAGCACTAATAGAAATTAGACAAGTAAAAGAAATAATGAAATTTAGAAATTTTTGTTTTATATTAAGCATAAATTAATTCTCCAATAGATAGGTATGTAAGTGAATTTTCAAGCCGGACTTTATATTGTTTCAACTCCTATAGGTAATTTAGGCGACATAACATTACGCGCACTAGAGGCACTACAAAGCTCCGATATTATACTATGCGAAGATACCAGAGTCTCTAATAAATTACTAGCAAAACATAAAATTAAAGGATCTTTAAAAGTATATAATGATAATAGTGATGACGCACTGCGTGATTTTGTCAAGACATTGATTTTAGAAGGGAAAGTGGTTAGTCTTGTTTCTGATGCTGGTACGCCTCTTATTTCTGATCCTGGATATAAATTAGTTCGTGAATTGAAGTCAGATAACTTGCATGTTGACGTTATACCAGGCGCGTGCGCGGTGATTGCAGCTTTGACTTTATCTGGCTTACCCACGGATAAATTTTTATTTTCTGGGTTTCTACCCAAAACAAAAGAAGGTAAAAAGAAGGTTTTTGAAGGTTTGGTAGAATTTGATGCCACCTTAGTTTTTTATGAAACATCTAAACGCCTTTTGCAATCATTAGAAGTTGCCCTAGAAATATTTGGTGATAGAGAGGCAAATGTCGCACGCGAATTAACAAAATTATACCAAGAGTCAAGATTATCAAAATTATCAGAATTGATAGTATATTATAAGGAAAATTCACCCAAGGGTGAAGTGGTTTTTAGCGTATCTGGCAAAACAAATCAAGCAGTATCCGAGTTTGTATTAGAAGAACAAATATTGTCGTTTTTAGGAAAAGGTCAAACTGCTAAGACTGTATCTGATGCAATATTTATAAAATATAAAGGCCAATTTAGTCGTAAATTTATATATCAAATGACTAATCGTTTGAAATAATTTTAGAGAATATGTTAAGAACATAATTTATTTAGTCTTGATCCTATTTTTGTGATGTTATTATCATTTCTATATAATAATGGGGGGTGTCGAATGGGTTTGCCACCCTATACTCTACATCTTCTTTTATTAAAAAAGTAATTATATTAAACTTGTGTCTACTAAATAATTGCTCATATTTTTCTTTAACAAAATTGAATCTCTGGTTCGGTAAAGCATCAACTTTATTGTCACCATAGATCATTTTTAGTGGGTAATAATGCTTATCTACAACATAGCAAGGTCCAAAATCAAGCTTGTTTCCATATTTATCAGAAGTATACGAGGCATGTCTTCTGCTTTCAAAAATAATAGAACCATTATTTTTTAGCATGCGTTGACAAGACAACATTAATTCACTTAATTCTTGTTTATTTTTGACAATATCTGCAAACCCTTCCTTTACATGTTCAAATACGATTTTATCAAATTTATTTGTATATTTGATAGATAGATCATGAAATGCCTGACTATCCTTAATATCCAGAATATGTGAAGGATTTAGTTTTGTGTTTGTATCTATCGTAATATCGCAATTAGTTACTTTCCTGGCGAAAGGATACAAGTTACTGACATTTTTTCCTGAACCAATTATAAGCCTAGCTTCGCATACCTCATCTGTAGAGGCAAACGCGTATTGTGTACCAACAATATAATAAAGAAGTAAATAACCAGCCAATGTTATAGCTTTAATATTATTATAGTTCATCTAAACTAACTCTTTTATAGTATTAATTAAATAGGCAAAGTATGCTTTTATAATCCTAATATTTTGGGTTTATAATAGTGAAGGGCGCATTAAAGGTTCAAATGCGATAGACTTATTTTTTTATTTTATTACCTTTCAGTATATTCAATTGGTGTTAAAAAATCAAGTGTTTTTCTTGGTCTATTATTTAACTTAATTTTGAATCTCTTCTACCCTTGTGTTTTTGTACATTTGCAAAATCTGTCCCTTTGGGAATATTATTGCCTCACCAAATCATTGATCAGCGACAACTACTTATTATTTTTTAACCTTATAGTGAATAAAGCCGTAATCTTTAATACCTAATAAAATTTAAGTAATATAATTATCTTTATATTTTGTATTTTAAGTTCAATAACACGGTCTTTAATTATTAAAAATGAGTCTTGCAAAATAGGAATATTTTGTATATAGTGCTAATACAAAATATAAGAGTGACGTGGCCCTGGTATGCCTAATTCACCTTAAGACACATTATATTAAATGCCAATAGTTTAGAGGATTATATGCCTAAAATGAAAACCCACTCGGGTGCAAAAAAGCGTTTTAGTTTAACAGCTTCTGGGAAAGTTAAAGCGGCTCAGGCCGGTAAACAACATGGAATGAGACGTCGTACTAAATCTCAACTCCGTGATCAAAGAGGAACGGAAATTCTTTGTGATCAGGACGCAAAGAGAATTAAGAAAGTTTTTCTTCCAAATAGTTAATCAGAAGGTAATAGAATGACACGCGCAAAAGCAGGAAAAGTATCAAAAAATCGCCATAAGAAAATAATAAAAATGGCTAAAGGCTATAGAGGAAGAGCTAATAACTGTTTCAGAGTAGCTATCGAAAGAGTAGAAAAAGCACTTCAATATGCTTATCGTGACCGTAGAAATCGTAAGCGTGATTTTAGAGGTCTATGGATCCAAAGAATTAACGCTGCCGTGCGTCAACACGATATGATATATTCAACATTTATAAGCGGTATGAAAAAAGCTGGAATAGAAGTGGATCGTAAAATGCTTGCAGAACTTGCAGTAAATAATCCAGAAAGCTTCTTGCATATTGTAGAACAAGTAAAGAAAGCTAATTAATTTAAAGTTTTACATAGACTGACAAAGTTATAAAAAGACGAGGCAGAAATGTTTCGTCTTTTTTGTTATAAGCATTGAAGTTACCTTTATTCTAGACAATTCACTTAAAAGTAAAAATAGTTAAAAATATGATTAAGATTAATAATTTAGCCATGCAATATGGTCCTAAGCTCTTATTTACAGATGTAAATTTAAATCTAAATTCAAATAGTCGCTATTCTTTGGTTGGTGCAAATGGAGCTGGTAAATCTACTTTTTTCAAATTGATAATGAAAGAAGAAGAGCCTAGCAATGGTGAAGTAATAGCAGTTCGCAATGCCCGTATTGGTTGCTTGAGTCAAGATCAATTTCAATATGAAAATACTTTAATAATTAATACAGTAATTGCAGGTAACAAGGAATTATGGAGCGCTATTAAAGAAAAGGAGGAACTTCTAAAATTAGAAGAATTTGATGATGCTAGTGGTTATAGATTGGGTGAGCTAGAACAAATAATTGCAGATAATGATGGTTATACAGCAGAGATAGTAGCCGCGGAATTGCTCGAAGGACTTGGTATCAAGGAAGAGATGCATAATAAGCCTTTATCTATGTTATCTGGTGGTTATAAATTACGTGTGCTTTTAGCGCAAAGTCTATTCAATAATCCAGATGTATTATTATTGGATGAACCAACTAACCACTTGGACATCATGTCTATTTATTGGCTAGAGACTTATTTAAAAGATAAGTTTAAGGGTGCATTATTGTTTATTTCTCATGATGTAATGTTTTTGAACAATGTCTCTACTCATACTTTAGATATAGATTACGGTGAAATTAATATTTATACGGGTAATTATAATAAATTTGTTGAATTGAAACAGCAAGTTATTGAGCATAAAATGCATGAAGTTAATTACCTTGAGAAAAAACTTGCGAAGATGCAGGCATTTGTTGATAAATTTAGCGCAGGTACTAGATCTAGACAAGCATCATCGCGTGAAAAGCAAATGGACAGAATTGAATTACCAGATATACAAAAAAGTTCTCGCATATCGCCTACATTTAATTTTAAGCAAATTAGGCCGTCAGGAAAGCACGTCTTGAAAATAGAAGATATTGCTAAAAACTATGGTGATAAAGTGGTGCTTAACAAGGTAAAATTTGATATTCATCGAGGAGATAAAGTAGTTGTGATTGGTGCTAATGGTATCGGTAAATCTACTTTACTGAAAATATTATTAGATAGAATTAAAGCTGATATTGGTATGTATGAATGGGGTTACGAATCTCAAACTTCTTATTTTGCACAAGATCATCATGAATTGCTAAATGAAAGTATGAGTGTAATTGAGTGGCTTACTAGTCAAGCACAGGCAGAAACAGTTGGAACTATACGCACTATTTTAGGGCAAATGCTCTTTGGTAATGATGATGTTTCCAAGAATATTTTACATTTAAGCGGTGGCGAAGGGGCTAGATTATTACTAGCAAAAATTATCTTAGAAAAAGGTAATATACTAGTTTTAGATGAACCAACTAATCACCTTGATATTGAGTCAAGAGAGTCACTGAAGAAAGCTTTGGTTGATTATATAGGTACTTTGATTCTAGTAACGCATGATAGAGATTTTGCTACTTCAATTGCCACTAGAGTTATTGCTCTTACTACAAAAGGGGTAGTTGATTTTAAAGGAAGCTATCAGGAATATCTTGCTAGTCATTCAGATGATTATTTAAATAGTAATTGGGTATTAGCAAATAAAAAATAATTATTTAGAACTTTATAAAAGGGTATTTATTTTATAGAATTACAATCATGATTTAATTTCCCTGGATTTGTTTACTAGCATAATGTAGAATGACGGAACTATTCCATATATTCAGAAGCAATATTAAAATTACAATGCAAATATTTCCTTTAAGATTACTTCCAGCTCATCCAAAGTTTGACTTTGTGAATTTCAAAACTATAAGCTACGGACTATCAATCCTAATGTTACTTATTAGTGTGGCGTGGATTGGTATATATAAATTTAATTTCGGTATAGATTTTATTGGTGGTATTAGCATTGAAGTGCGCACTGACCAAGAACCAGATCTAACAGCAATGCGAGAAGTGCTAAGCAACCTAGATATTGGTGAAGTAGTATTGCAAAATTTTGGTACATCACATGATCTATCAATTCGGGTTGGCGTTAGTAGTGAAGAAGATTTAATGCAGAATATAGCATTAATAAAACAGACTTTGCAGGATAAATTTTCTTATAATTTTGATTATAGAAAAGTTGATTTTGTAGGTCCTCAAGTTGGTAATCAAATGATTAGGTCAGGTACTATGGCGATGATTTTATCTTTTTTGGGTATCATGTTGTATATTTGGATAAGATTTGAGTGGCATTTTGGTATGGGGGTATTGGTTGCTTTGTGCCATGACGTAATAATCAGTCTAGGTTTTATGAGTATTACATCATACGATTTTAATTTAAGTACTATTGCGGCAATATTAACCGTTATAGGGTACTCTGTGAATGATTCAGTAGTAATTTACGATAGAATTCGTGAGAATTTACGCAAATATAGTAGAAAAGAAATGAATGAAATTATTAACCTAAGTATTAATGAGACTTTGTCACGTACTACTATCACTGCACTAACGACTTTACTTGCCAATTTAGCGTTGATATTACTTGGTGGTGAAGCGATTAGAAGCTTTAGCGTATTAGTATTTTTTGGAATCTTTGTGGGTACATATTCTTCTATATTTATTTCAGCCCCATTATTAACTCTGTTTAATTTTAAAAATTTTAAGAAAGTAGATTGATGAAAATTTCTGCAAATGATATTAAGATAGGTAATATCTTGGACTATGAAAATGAGCTTTGGACTGTAGTCAAGAATCCAGAGCATACAAAGCCTGGTAAAGGTGGTGCCTACGTTCAGGTCGAAATGAAGAATTTACGCACTGGTAATAAATTAAACCAGAGATTTAGCTCAACAGAGAGTGTAGATAAGGCATTCTTAGACTATCAAGAAATGCAATATTTATATGCTGAAGGTGAACATTTAGTGTTTATGGATCCAAACACATTTGAACAAAAATTATTAGATAAAAAATTATTAGGTGATAAATTACCTTTTCTTACTGACAATATGAATGTTGATGTTGAATTTTACCAAGAAATTCCTCTTAATATCAAACTTCCAAAAACAGTTATTGTAGAAATAGAAATGACCGATCCAGTGATAAAAGGTTCAACAATTACTTCTTCTTATAAGCCAGCTATTCTTACAAATGGTTTAAAAGTTGCTGTACCGCCATATTTGGTGACTGGTGAAAAAATAGTTGTAAAGACAGAAGATTTAATATTTGTAGAAAGAGCAAAATAATGGAAGGAGATACCGGTCTAATTATTGATGCAACAAGAAAAGCCTCTAGATTTTTGCAAAGAGATTTTTTTGAACTTGAAAGCTTACAATCTTCTGATAAAGCAACTGAGCCATTTTGTCAGAAATCGTGTAGTAAGGCATTACAGACATTAAATGAATCGTTAAGCAAATATTATAAGACAATAATATTTGATAATAATGAAGTAGCTAATACAAATTTTTCAGGTAAAGCGCTCCTTATTGAAACTCTAGATGGTTTGGGTAATCTTGCTAAATCTCTACCATTTTTTGCCATCATGGTAACAATGATTGTTAAGAAGGGTGATAAAATAAGTGCTGAGAAATCAGTAATAAACTTCCCAGCACTTGGTGAAATTTATTATACAGAAAAAGGTAAGGGTGTATGGCTTGAGCGTCATTCATCTAATTTAGCTGGCGCACTTAGGGCTAGAGTGTCTGGTACAAGCGATTTGGGCCGTGCTTTTATAGCGACAACTATTAGCCAAATTGATTTTTCTAGAACTATTTCGTCCAATATTCGTGTGTTCGAATCATATACTTACGCTTTATCTTTGCTTATTTCTGGAAAAGTAGATGTAATGCTTGTGGAGTCTAGACACATCTCTGCACAAGGCATAGAATTGTTTATATTAGAAGCTGCTGGATGTTATTATCTGCAAAATGGATTGATAATGGCGTCAAACTTTAAACTACATGAAAAAATAAAAGCTCTTTTATAGCAAAAATAGTTTTATCCTGCGGGTTTTTCTACTATCATAAAACTTTTAAGAATATACTAGCTGGTGTATAGATATGAAAAAATTTACAATAAACTGTGATTTTGGTGGTCAAATGTCACCATTTGCTATTTATATTGGTAAGCCAGAAGGGTCTCACCATCCTTTGCATTTCCAAGCTGATTGGTTGTCTAAAGCTCGCGGCGGGATGATTCCAGGTGAAGTTATGGAAGCAGTAACGCAATTACAAGAATTAGCTGAAAAAAACGGAGTTTTACTGGAAGAACTATGTGTTTATGCGTTAGGAACAGAAGAACAACAGTCAGAGCTTGAAACAGCTTCTGTAGTTCCAGAAGAAAGCGTGGCAGATGAATCTGAGATGAATCAGATTTTAGAAGAAGGGAACGTAGAAGAAGATATACCTGAAATATACGAAGATGATGAATAAGAAATAATTGATTAAAAGTATGATGAAGAGGAAGAGACTCTCTCTCAATTTGATTGTATAAATTCTGATAAGTTATAATAAACAAAATTATAAGTTTTAAGAGGAAAAAAAGAATGCCACAGAATATAGCAACAACATAAGCTAGGAAATTTGCCACGTCACCTACGGTTCCTCGCTAATAGACGGCGCACGGGGTCGGATATATGCTTGCTAATTACGAGTACATTTAAATGTAAAACTCTCCACTTAATCTGACAGAGTGGTACTTATCATACAACAAAATTATTGTCAGATAAGTTCCGAGTGACGTATGTCTGACACTCGCTCACGTAGCTAGGAATATGTGCTTCATTTCGTACATCCTTTTAGTACGCTTTATGTTTATTATTCTCAAGAGTGGTAATGTTATAGAAATTCAAGCACCATATCTCAAATACTTATAAAGAGTTTCTCGGCTAATGCCAAGTTCTTTAGCAAGCACAGACTTATTGTTACCAAGGGCTACTTGCTCTTTGAGTTGTATAATTTGATCATCAGATAAGGATGTTTTTCTTCCTTTATAAGCACCACGTTTTTTAGCAAGCTCTATACCTTCCATTTGGGGCTCCTTAACAAAGTACGTTCAAATTCTGCAAATGCTCCCATGACTGAGAGGAGGAGATTAGATATAGGCGAATCTTCTCCCGTAAATTCTAGAGCTTCCTTGATAAATTTAACTTTCACTTGTTTATCCAGTCAAGCCATTGATTGACAATTTGTCTTAAATCATCAACATTACGAGCCAGTTTATCCATGCTATGAACGATGATAGTATCGCCATCACGTACATATGTGAGCATTTCTTGTAGAACAGGGCGGTCAACAGACCCGATACTTTATCTATGAAGCTCCTATCTAATTTTAGTCCTTCAAGTTGTCTCTCAAAATTTTGTTCGGTAGTACTAACTCTGATATAACCTATATGTTTTCCGGTCATTAAGTTCTATCTTATAACTGTAATTTTTGTTGTGATGCGTGGCTGTAGTTTTAACCAGACTTTATCAGCAGTATGAATTTCCATTCCATAGAAATCCCCTGTTGAAATACAGGCTCTGTCTCCTAAAGATAGGCCATAAGTTTTAGTTATAGTAAGTAGTTTTCCAGCCCTGATACTTGTATTTTCACAAAAAGGTATAATTTCTGGCACAATATCTTCAATTATTTCATCGATATCAACATCTGATATTCCTGATCTTGTTAAAACTGCTACAAGCTCGCTTAGGTTTACTGATGAAATAGCACTATTAGCAATAATATCCTCTATCATTTCATAGCCTGGTTCTTTTTTGATTAAAGCAATAAGAGCTGACGTATCTAATAAATGTTTTTTATGTTTTGATTTAGAATTTATCTGCATCTTCTGTTCTCATTAGTTTTAATTCTTTTTGTAAATCTATATCTTTGTATTTTTCTAGAATATTCCTAGCTTTTTCTATATTGGAGTGAAAAGTAGAAATAACCAATTCTGAGTCAGAGTATTTTATTGAAACTTCATCTCCAACATTAAGATGCAGTTTTTTTCTAAGCTTAGCGGGGATAGCTAATCTTCCATTATTATCAATATAACTTTTTAATGCTTTCATAGAAATAATCATAATTTATTAATAACTAATACTAGTAAAAAGTATAATATTAAATGAAACAAATTAAAAGGTATTTTAAATAAAACATAGAAAAATTATTTTTGGGTTAAATG
>CAWWAI010000032.1:0-13490 GCA_963934885.1 uncultured Rickettsiaceae bacterium
ATCCGCATCTCTGCGCCCACGGTGTTTGTCATAAAGATCCAGATAAACGCTCTGGTAATCTTGGAATTCACGTTTCGATAGAATTTCATTTCCAGCAAATTCATCAAATGAAGTAAGAATATTGCGAATACGTAGCACATCTCCCCACAGCTTGATAAAATTCTTTTCTTCTTGTTCGCCTTGTAGTGACAAGGCTAGAGGAAAACTCTCTTGTAATTCAGTTATAAAATCAATATAGCCTTTTTGAGGTATGCCATTTTTATCCCAACCATTATAATAATCATTATAGGATTTTAGTAAAACAACACCGCAAGCTTCCTCGTTTCCGAAAATTGAAAGAGCATCATTTGTAGCCTGTTCCAGATTGCGAAAACAAATAATATTACCAAATGTTTTTACCGAGTTAAGAATACGGTTTGTTCTTGAAAAGGCTTGAATAAGTCCATGATGACGCAGGCTCTTATCCACCCATAACGTATTTAAAGTTGTTGCATCAAATCCCGTTAAAAACATATTGACTACGATAAGCAAATCAATCTCACGGTTTTTCATACGCTGCGACAGATCTTTATAATAATTTTCAAACTTATCGGCGCTGGTGCTGTAGCTTGTACCAAAATAATCGTTATAATCATTTATAGCCATATCTAAGAAATCACGAGAATGCTTATCTAGTCCACTTATATTAAAATCCTCATCAGGTAGAACCCACTCTTCAGTTTCTGCTTCATTCGTACCAAAGCTAAAGATCGTAGCTATTTTTAAACTAGAAAATTTAGACTTAAATTCAGAATAGTACTTCTTCGCCATTTCAATAGAACTAACCGCAAAAATAGAGTTAAAGCCATTAAGGCTTGTGCTATTTCGGATTTCCTTAATTTTATTGTCTAAATTATGCCCTTTGTCTGTTGCAATTTCTGTAATATTTGTAAGTTTATTAAAAAAGTAGGAATTACCATTACGTTTCGTTTTTTGATCAAAATGCTCACAGATATAATCTGTTACTTGCTTAATACGCTCTGGAGAGCTAGCAGCTTTTTCTACATCAATAGCACGAACTTTCTTGTCCTTAATTTCATCCCTCATTTTAAAAGTACTGACGTAATCAATTCTAAACGGCAATACATTTTTATCATTAATAGCATTTACTATAGTGTAGGTGTGAAGCTTTTTACCAAAGGCTTGCTCAGTAATTTTAAGTTGATGATTACTCCCAGAAGCATTAGCTGCAAAAATTGGAGTTCCTGTAAAGCCAAAAATATGATATTTTTTAAACGTTTTGGTAATTTTAGTATGCATTTCACCGAATTGAGAACGGTGACATTCATCAAAAATTAAAACAATATGCTGATTAAAAATTTTATGCCCTTTATTTGCAGAGATAAAGTTTGCTAGTTTTTGAATAGTAGTAATAATAATTTTAGCATTTGGATCAGATAGTTGCTTTGTTAAAATAGCAGTATTAGTATTAGAATTAGCTGATCCTTTTTGGAATTTATCATATTCCTTCATGGTTTGATAATCCAGATCCTTTCTATCTACTACAAATAAAACTTTATCAATACCATGAACCTTAGTTACAAGTTGAGCCGTTTTAAAGCTAGTGAGAGTTTTACCGCTCCCTGTCGTATGCCATACGTAACCTCCAGCCTCTATTGTGCCTAGCTTGTTGTGGTTGGTAGACATAGCAATTACACTTAAAATGCGTTCTGCTGCGGCCATCTGATATGGACGCATTACAAGAAGTGATTTATCCGAGGTAAAAACGCAATATTTTATTAAAATAGAAAGCAGCGAATGCTTTGAAAAGAAAGTTTTGGTAAAATCTACAAGATCTGAAATACGTTTATTCTGTGCATCTGTCCACCAGCAGGTAAATTCAAAGCTGTTGCTTGTATGTTTTTGAGACTTACTACTGTTTTTTTCATTTATATGCGCATTTCTAGTGGTATTAGAATAATATTTTGTATGAGTACCATTAGAAATAACAAATAATTGCACATATTTAAACAAACCATCATCTGACCAAAAACTTTCTCTCTTGTAACGATTAATCTGATTGAAAGCTTCACGAATAGCAACGCCACGGCGTTTAAGTTCTATATGTACTAAAGGTAAGCCATTGACAAGAATGGTAACGTCATAACGGTTTTTGCGTACTCCCTCAGCTTCATATTGGTTGATTATTTGTAGGGAATTATTATGTAGGTTCTTCTTATCAATAATGTGTATATTTTTAGTAGTGCCATCATCACGGCGCATACTATATATACTATCTTCCTGAATCTTGGTTGTTTTTTCTGCATAATTTTCATTTTTATTAGCAAGGTAATTATTAAAAATCTGCTTCCATTCCGATTCAGAAAAATCAATATCATTAAGTTTTGAAAGCTGAGTGCGGAGGTTTTTTACAAGATCATCATTTTGAGTAATGTTTAAATATTCATAGCCATTATTTTTAAGTAATCTAATAAATTCTAGTTCAAGCTCATTTTCAGATTGGTAATGCGTGGCATTTTTTATAGAGGGTATATATTCGGCAATAACAGTACTGTTCGGACTTTCGGCAATTATGTTATATTCAGACATTATCAAACCTCTTTAAATCTGAGTAGTTTATTGCGGTAATATTCATATTGCTGACGACGAGCAGTGATTTCAGCTGGTAAACCTATGGAAATGTCGTTTACTAGTGCGTCAAATTTATCGAGGATGGAGACGATGCGGGCTTGTTCAGCTAGTGACTTTTTAGGATTATCTGGATATGGAATTGGAATTGGATAATCTAAAATTTTCGATTTGCTGCCACGGGGCATCTTTGCGCCTTTTGCATATTTCATACTGTAGTTAAAGAATTTTTCATCCGCCAAGACTTGGTAAAGATATCGATGGCTCACCCTTTTATCCATTGGATGAATTACTAGTACGTCGCCATTTGCTCCACCAAGACGGTCAGCATGCCATATTTTCTTTAGGTAGGGGCGTATATTGCCTATTAAAGTATCCCCTTCGCAATACCTAGTTAGGTTTCCTGACTTAGGGGCGTAATTAGAACTCACTTTTCCTGCGCGGTTTTGCAGGAGATTATCAACGCCCACATAATTTGTATTATCTAGCTGATCATGGGCAATACGTGTTTTTGAATATTCAGCAACTTCGCCTAAAGGCTTATACTCACCTTCACCAAAACTCAACAACTCATCGCGATAGTAATTATATTGCTTTTTGCGAGCCTCTAGCTCCGTGAATGTATCTAATATCTTCACAATCTCCTCCTGTACGGGTATTGGGGGGATGGGTATTAAATACGAAGATAGCCATTTGTAATTCATATTTTTTTGCCCTCCGCCAGTAGCATTATTCATCGCTTTACTTTCAAAAATATCTTGGTCAAAAAAATAAAATAAATAACGCGTTAAAACAGTTATATCATTTGCTCGAATACAGGCAACACGTTGATTTAGCCCTGCGGGTAAGTTATGATTAGATAACATTGCGACTCTGCCAACATTACCAGTTAATGACATTACAAGATCGTTTTCTTGCAGCAAATATCTCTTAATCTCTTGTTGAGTTTCAATGGGGTAATATTTAATATCCTTATCAGACATTTTGCTCTTCTGAACATCTGAAATGCGTATGACCCTAATGCCACTATCACTATACTTAGAACTTTTAAAAGCATAGCCATTTAATATACAGACAATTTGCCCTAATTTTCTAAACTCCACACCATTCGGACAATACTGAGTAATTAAATCATCAATTTTACTCATGGCTACAGCTCCTCGGTTTTAAATTCACTATAGCCTTCGTAATAATAGCTAACATCAATATTTTTCATAAATAGCGTGCGATCGTGAATTTGATCAGTCAAGCCCACCTTTAACAAAGCTTTAATTTCAATGTCCTTAACAACGCTGCGCTCCATAGCAGAGAGGTAATCTTCTTTATCTAACTGATTCCAATCAATGACTTGCGCTATTTCTTTTTTTAGAATCAAATCTAACCATATGCGGGTTGCTCGTCCGTTGCCCTCTCTGAACGGATGGGCAATATTCATTTCAACGTATTTTTCTATAATTTTATCAAAATTACTTTGTGGCATCCCATCGATATATTCCAGCGATTGCTTTAGGTGCATAAGGGGCGCAAAGCGAAAACTGCCTTTCGCAATATTGACATTACGTATTTTACCAGCGAAGTGATAAATATCTTCAAACAGATATGTATGTATGAAAGCAAGTCCTGCAAAAGTACCAATCTCTACCTTGTCAATATCTCCGCTATCAAAAAGCAGCTTTGCCTTTTGTTTGCTAATTCTTTCTTCTGCTTTGGCGAGATCAATCTGGCTAGTGATATTTAGCTTATTGTCTAATATCATGCATTAGTACCCTATAAATCAGTAATAATTGCATCAATCTTGCTGCGTAGTTCACTTTGGCGCTTAACTATTTTTTCAATTTTTATATTCAACTCTGTAATATCTATAACTTCACGGTTATCCTTTGGTGTAACGTAGCTACCAACGCTGATATTATAATCTTTTTCTTCAATCTCTTTGTGGTCAACAAGGCGTGAAAAATATTCGTTACTAGATCTATTAGTATAGCAATCTAATATTTTTTCTATGTGATCGCTACTAAGCTTGTTCTTTGCTGAACCACGTACAAATTCTTTTGTAGCGTCAATGAATAAAACCTTGCTATCTTGTTTGCCTTTTTTTAGAACAAGAATACATGTAGCTATTGTCGTTCCAAAAAATAAATCAGTTGGTAACTGTATAACTGCATCAACATAATGATAATCAACTAGGTATTTTCTAATTTTCTGTTCTGCCCCACCTCGGTACATTGCGCCTGGAAAAGAAACGATAGCAGCCGTACCATCTGTTGCAAGCCACGACAGACAATGCATTACAAAAGCTAGATCTGCCTTTGATTTTGGAGCTAAAACACCAGCAGGAGTATAACGCTCATCACCGATAAGAAGTGGGTTTGCATCACCGTCCCACTTAATTGAATATGGTGGATTTGAAACTATAGCTTCAAATGGTTCATTATCCCAATGATGTGGATCTATAAGAGTATCACCATGAGCTATATTAAACTTATCATAATCAATATCATGTAGAAACATGTTTATTCTACATAAATTATATGTAGTGATATTCGTTTCCTGACCAAAAAATCCATTGCGAACATTTTCCTTACCTAAAACCTTTGCAAATTTTAAAAGTAATGAGCCTGATCCACATGCAGGATCATAGACTTTGTTTACTTCTATTTTGCCCACAACAGTAATACGAGCAAGAAGCTCTGATACTTCTTGAGGAGTAAAAAACTCCCCACCAGATTTACCCGCATTAGCTGCGTACATAGTCATTAGATATTCATAAGCGTCGCCAAATAGATCAATCGAGTTATTCCCATAATTACCAAGTTTTAGGTCTCCAATCGCATTTAAGAGCTTAGTAAGGTTCTCGTTGCGCCTGACAACGGTTGCACCAATTTTATTGCTGTTTACGTCAATATCGTCAAATAAGCCTTTCATTGTTCCTTCGCTGTAAGTACCTTGAGCAGAAGCTTCAATGTTTTTAAAAACTGTTTCAAGTGCTTCGTTTAAGCTCGGATCACTAGCTGCTTTTTTGCGTACATTCTCAAATAACTCACTAGGAAGAATAAAAAAACCTTTTTCTTCTAAGATAGATTCTCGACCACGCTCAGCTTCACTATCACTTAAAGTTGTATAATCAAAGTTCTGCTCCCCTGATTCTTTTTGCTCTTCATTAATGTAAGAACTAAGATTTTCTGAAATAAAACGATAAAAAAGAATACCAAGCACGTATTGTTTAAAGTCCCAACCATCTACACTACCACGTAGATCATTAGCAATACGCCAAATTGTTGAATGTAATGCCGCGCGCTCTTGTTCCTTTTTTGTATCAACCATTATTATTTTTTGTTTGATTTAAGTAAAGCTAAAATCATTAAACACCTAAAGCCCCACGATATAGGTCTATTAAACTATCTTCTTCGGCCAATGCATCTTTATCCTTCTTTCTAAGCTTTAGCACATGCTTGATGATCTTTACATCAAAGCCCATGGACTTAGCTTCGTTGAAGGAATCCTTGAGTAGATCTGAGCTTTCCAAACGTTCTTGCTCTATGGTTTCAATTTTATTGATAATTTGCTTTAATTGTTCAATTTCTATAACTTCACTCATGTTTATAGTACCTTTAATTGAATTGCAGATGCTTTACCCTTGTTATTTTCAACCTCATAACTAACTCTTTGGTTTTCAGATAAGGTTCTAAGTCCTGCATTTTCTACTTCGCTAATATGTATAAATACATCAGCTCCGCCACCTTCTTGTTCGATAAATCCATAACCTTTAGTAGCGTTAAACCATTTTACTTTTCCTTTGTTCATAATCTTATTCTCTTATTTTTGTTTATATTAAATTATTAATCTTGTTCACGTTACTCGTATTTCACAAGTTTATTTACCATTGACGGCATCTTTAAGTGTTTTCCCAACTTTGAACTTTGGTTGATTATACGCCTTGATCTCTAGAGATTCACCAGTTCTAGGGTTGCGTCCAGTTCTAGCTGCTACTTTAGATACAGTAAAATTGCCAAAGCCTACAAGGCTTATCTCATTACCCTCGCTAAGCGCAGAAATAGCTGAAGATACGAACATATCTAGGGCTTTTTCAGATTCTATTTGAGTGCAATTATGTTGCTCTGCTATGTGTTTTACAAATTCTGATTTATTCATAATATTTATTTCTCCAATTAGTTTTTTTAGTTTGTTGCCTTAGTTATAGAGGCAATGTCTTTAAGGTTCATGGAACTACAAAAAACAATCAACTCTATAATCTTTAAACATCATACAGAAGAATTATCAATAAATCCAGTACTCTAGCTCAAGGAAAAATTAAATCTTAAAATAAACTAATAGTAACGCTTTACTGAAACTTAATACCATCTAATTACACTTCCATTAATATATCGCTTAATTGTAGCTGCAGAGTTTCTCTATCTTGCCATTTATTTACTTTGAGCTTTCCAAATATTGACATTGCGTGGGGTTTGCGAGATAGTAACTTGTCTGCCATTTCTGTACCTACAACATTAAATGCGATGGCAGTAAGTGGCTTAGATCCAAAAGCCTCTCTTTCTGGAGCAAAAATAACTCTAATATGCTTTGCTCCAACAATATCTGCTTTTAATACATATAAGTTTGAAAACCTAAAAGTAGGAGACTGATTACCTACGCCAAATGGTTCTAACAAGTCTATCTCTCTAATAAGGTCAAGAGTTGCTGCGGAACTGGTAAGATCTATATCATAATATTCGTATAAATGTATATCGGATTTTTCCAAATCTTTTTTGAATTTATTATTTAGAAATTCCTGTAATTCGCCTAGTTTATTTTCTTCAGCAGTGAATCCTGCCGCCATAGCATGCCCACCACCAGCTATTAATAAATCTTGTTGTTTCGCTTCAATAAGCTTGCAACCAAAATCTACTCCTCTAATTGAACGACATGAAGCCTTGCCGATTCCTTCATTAAGCGCAATAACGGCGACTGGCTTATTATATTTTTCTTTCAAGCGTCCAGCTACAATTCCAATAACTCCAGGATGCCAGCCTTCGCCTTTAATAAATAGCATAGGATCGTCTTTTTGCATTTCGGCCATAGCGTTGGCTTCTTCAATCATTACAAGTTCAATAACCTTTCTTTCTTCATTATGCCGCTCAAGCTCGTTTGCAATATTATGCGCTTCTAATTCTGAGTTCGTAGACAGCAAGGTAGCCCCCAATGATGATTTTCCTACCCTCCCACCTGCATTAATCCGTGGACCTAGTACAAAACCTAGATGATAACAATTAATTGCTTCTTGAATATTTGCAACATCACATAGAGTTTTATAACCCATATTTTTCCGAGACCTAGCAACCTTTAGCCCCTGTTTAACAAAGGCCCTATTTAAACCAGTAAGTTGCATAACGTCGCAAACAGTTCCGAGCGCCACTATGTCTAATTGATTAATTAAATTTGGTGGGGTAAGATTTTTTTCCTGAAAATAACCAACAGATTTAAGTTTTGTCAATAATGCAACGGCAAATAAAAAGGATACCCCTACTGCAGCTAAGTTTTTACATTCACTAGTTTCGTCAAGGCGATTTGGATTAATCACAGCTACTGCTTTTGGTAAATTATCCATGCTAATATGATGGTCTATAACAATAACATCCATACCAATATCTGATGCTGCGTCTAGTGCATCAAATGCAACCGAGCCGCAATCAACTGTAATTAGTAAAGAGACGCCTTTTTTATAAATTTTATGCATTGCCTCGGCCGTTGGGCCGTAACCTTCAGAAATTCGATCTGGTACGTATATAGACGCATCAACCCGTAGCTCTTGAAATATATTAAGCAATAATGCTGAAGAAGTAGCTCCATCAACATCATAATCTGCAAAAATGCATATTTTTTCTGATGCAGCAATAGCCTTTAGAGTGCGGTTAATTGCTTGCTCCATATCCTTTAAATGCATAGGATCTGGGAGTTGAGATTTAATTTTAGGATCAAGAAATTGTTCCGCCTCTTCAATAGAGTTAACGCGTGATGAAAGAAGTCTAGCTAATAAATCGCTGATTTTTAAAATGCGAGCAAGATCTGAAATAAACCCTTCATTATAATCTCTAGATCGCCAGTATTTACCACCACTAGATTTGGTCAAACACGCCTCGCATAATTTATTTTAATGTATATACTTTACATCATTGGTACAATATCAATTTTTTTATTACGTAATAATGAAATACCAGCTTCTTCAAGCATAGGGAAAATCCTATTAACTTCACCCATTAGATCAGTATCTTTGATTTTTTTACCCATATCTTTTTCTATACCCTGAAAAATTTCTTTGAAACTCTTCTTGCCGTCAATCATATTACGGAATAAATGTTCAGTATATTGAGATACTGGGATATATATAGTACTATCTCCAAGAAAATCTGATTTCCAAGAAAACTGCATGTGTCCGCCTATTAAATTCTTATTCATTACTAAATAATCTGCAATCTGCTTTGGCACATTAGATACTGTGTATATATAAGGTACATTGTCCAAATCTGTTAGTTTTGCAACTGGCTTTTTCTTCTTTGATACATAGAAACTATGCTTAATAATTGATCCGCACATTATTTCACACATTCCTTGCTGTTTGGACTTGTCCATTTTTTGCAAACGCTTTAACAATACCGGATCTTTGATATAACGTGCAATATTAAGCATCGTGCGGCTATGAGCGGACTGGAACTCTACAAAATTTAACTTTGCTTTTTCTACAAATTCATAGATTTGTGGTACAGTATAGGCTCTATCTTGTTTATGTAAGAACATGTCGTACATACCAACATCACCAAAATTAATATGATCTGAAAGTAAATCTTTACCACGACTATACCAACTAGTTGCGGGTAAATTATTTACTACTTCCCAGCCGTTCTTTACCTCTTCTTGACGCGACTCAACGCCTTCATTAACTATCTTCATTATATCTTGAACCTGATATACTGCCGTTCTACCGATTTGCGCATAAACCATTATTCCCATACCGCCATCATCTGTTAATGAATCAGATAATGCTTTTAAGCCAGCATCTGGGTTTTCTAGATGATGCAAAACACCAGAACACTGAATATAATCAAATTTACCAAGCTTTAGATCTGGAATATTTAATATACTATCATTAAGCCAAGTGATGTTTGTTAGTCCACGATTTTTAGCACGCTCTTGTGCAATTTTCATACTATTTTTACTAAAATCAAGATAAATTATGTCAGCATTAGTATCTTTTAATTGCTCAGCTAGATAGATAGTTGAATCACCCGTACCGCCACCAGCTATCAAAACACGAAAATTTTTTGTAAAATCTTTCTTGCCTTCAAATAACCAATGGTTTATTTCACCAAGATAATCACCATATATCTTCATTAATCTAGTTTTTTCATCTTCTGGATTTCTATGTGGATAAGGATAATCTAAATAATGATCCTGAACTTGCTTTAAATCCTTAGATTTGACTGGAGTTTTTTTAGCTTTAGTCATAAAAGTTTTCCTATAATAATTTTTGTCTATCTTTTTATTGCAAATAACTTCAAGAATCAAGTAATTTCCTTTAATTTATACAAAACATCAAGAGCTTCTCTTGGCGTTAACTTATCAGGATCAATTTTAACCACTTGCTTAAAAACTTTACTATGTTTCTCATTGATAGGGTTACTTGCATTTAGTTCAAATAAACTCATATTATGCGACTCTGTTTGCATTACTTGTTTATTTGATTTACCTGAATCCTTTTCAAATTTTTTAAGTAATTCTGAAGCTCTCTTGATAACTGATTTTGGCAAGCCCGCAAGCTCTGCTACATGCACCCCATAGGATCGATCTGCAGATCCTTTTATTATTTTATGCAAGAACAGAATAACTCCAGCATTATCTTGTATATCTATAGTATAATTAGCGAGAGCCGGTAAGATATTTTCCATTGATGTTAGTTCATGATAATGCGTAGCAAATAGACAGCGCGCACGAATTTTATCATGTATATGCTCAAGCACAGACCAGGCAATAGACACGCCGTCATAAGTAGATGTGCCACGCCCTACTTCATCTAATATAATCAATGATTTATGTGAAGATTGCGCTAATATGGCTGATGTTTCTAGCATTTCTAGCATAAAGGTTGATTGACCTTTATTAAGATCATCACCTGCGCCAATACGGCTAAATATTTTGTCTATTACACCTATATGTGCAGATTTAGCAGGAATATATGATCCAATATGAGCTAATATTGCAATTACTGCATTCTGTCTTAAATAGGTGCTTTTTCCTGCCATATTAGGGCCAGTAATTAACCATATACGTTCATCGCTTGATAAAGTACAATCATTATATACAAAGCTTACGTTGGATTTTTTTAAAGCCGACTCTACGACAGGATGCCTGCCTTCAATTATTTCAAATTGCATATCATTTGATAAATGAGGCCTGCAATAATCATTTTCATCTGCCAGCATTGCAAAACCACAATATACATCGAGTATACTTAGAGTATTTGCCAATGAAAGTAGCTTCTCCTGATGATTAATTACCTGCGCACAAATTTTATGATAAATTTCTTGTTCTAAATTTACTACAAGTAACTTAGCATTAACCATTTTACTTTCAAGATCTTGTAAATCTTTTGTAGTATAACGAACTGAATTAGCGGTTGTTTGTCTATGGATAAATTTAGCATCCAAAATTTTATCAGCATGTCTTGACGTAATATCAATAAATAACCCTAATACATTATTATTATTAATTTTCAATGTATCAATGCCAGTATCCATGCGATATTGATTGCGTAATTTATTAATTGCGTCTTGCCCATTTTCTATCAATGCATATAATTCTACAATTTTTGGATGATATTCTGGTTTAATTATTTTTCCATCACTAATGGAATTAGATGCTTCCGCGCAGATAGACGCTGCAATTAATTCATATAACTCATTCTGCCCTAGTAAGGGGGCAATAATTTTTTCAATGTTTGCAGGTAAATTAATGCCTTTTTTAGCTATAAACTCAGCACGTATTTGTTCAGCAATTTCAATTGTATATTTAATACTAAGTAGATCTTTTGGCGTACTGCGCCCCATGTTTAAACGTGTTATACAACGCTCTAAATCACCTGTTTGTTTTAAAGCTTTTTTAATAGATTCAACCAAAGAAATATTATTATAAAAGAATGTTGTAATACCCAAGCGCTTATTAATTAAATCTATATCTATCAAAGGTGCGGAAAGATATTGATACAATAAACGGCTTCCGCCTTTACTTACAGTATTATCTATACAAGCAAACAGACTACCTTTAACACCACCAGACTGCGTATTATTAATCTCTAAATTACGACGAGTAGAAGAGTCTATACTCATAAATTTTTGATAATTTAGAATTTTAGGTTTTGCTAATTTAGGTAAATTTTCCTTCTGAGTTAGAAAAATATATTCAATAATACTACCAACCGCAGAAATTTGTGATCCAACTAATTGACCAATAGAATCTAGCGCTGTAATTTTGTAAAAATCGAGAATATTATTTTCACATTTACGTGATGCATACAAACTATCCACCTGAAAAGAAATGCGCATATTTAACTGCGTACTAATCCGTGAAGATAAATCACTAATTCGGTATTTATCACTCAATAATATTTCTTTAGGACGTAAACGCGCAATTTCATTAATAATTTCTGCTTCTGGCAATGAAATAACTAAAAATTCTGACGTTGATAAATCTACAGATGCAATAGAAGCTACCTGTTTATCTATTGCTATACTAACTAAATAATTAGGTTCTCCAGCAATTAGAAGTGATTCTTCAATGATAGTTCCAGGGGTAATAATTCTTACTACCGATCTATTAACTACAGCTTTATATCCAGCACGCCTCTTTGCCTGCTCTGGAGTTTCTGTCTGATCACAAATAGCAACCTTAAAACCTTCTTCAAGTAGTTTATTTAAATAATTTGTTAATGCGTGATGGGGAACGCCACACATTGCTATCTCATCTACCCCCGTTTTTCCACGCTTAGTAAGCGCAATACCAAGAGTACGACTAGCAGTAACTGCATCTTCATAGAATAATTCATAAAAATCACCCATCCGAAATAGCAATAAGCATTCAATATTACTGAATTTAATATCCAAAAATTGCCGCATCACCGGAGTAGCATTAGAATAATTGTACTTTTCTTTGAATTGATCTTGCTGCATAGATAGATATTAACAAATTAAAAGAAGAGTATCTTACTACTGAATAATATGCTGCATTATATGATCCATGAAAACCTTTAATTTACTAAACATATAAGGCATAATAACTAGCATACCAAAATATACCGCAATAATTTTAGGTACGAATGTTAAGGTGGTTTCTTGAATTTGAGTTAAAGCTTGAAATAACGAAATACATAAACCGACTACTAACGCCACAATCAGAACAGGCATTGACGTCATAATCAATACATAAACTGCTTCTCTGCCTATCTCCCCTACAAACCCTGGATCCATAATTTCTCTTTACAACGAATATTTAGAATGGAGCTAGTATATCAATAACCTGCGCGCCAGCTCTTGGTTGTTGAACATCGCTAACAACACCACGACCACCATAAGAAATACGAGCTTCAGCCATTTGATTAGTACGTATTGAATTATCACTCGTAATATCTTTTGGTCTAATGATGCCAGCTACTTTTATTTCACGCAATTCATAATTTACTCGTACTTCCTGATGCCCTTGTATTACTAAATTTCCATTAGGTAAGACCTTAGCAACGACCGCAGCAATTTCTGTTTTTATATTTTCTTTACGAGAAATATTTCCACTACCTGAATGCTTACGAGAAGAGCCAGTAC
>CAWWAI010000033.1:0-13158 GCA_963934885.1 uncultured Rickettsiaceae bacterium
CCGTGTATTTCTCTAACAGCAGGGGACGAAGAAAAAGGGATTACATTAGAATTTGCAATGCAATGGAATGATTCCTATCATGAAAATATCTTATGTTTTACTAATAACATTAGACAACGTGATGGTGGAACACACTTATCAGCTTTTAAATCTGCATTGACCAGAGTAGTTAATTCGTATGCAGAAAAAAGCGGTATAGCCAAAAAAATGAAAGTTATATTATCTGGTGATGATTCTAGAGAAGGTTTAGCTTGCGTTCTGTCTGTTAAAGTGCCGGATCCAAAATTTTCCTCGCAAACTAAAGATAAATTAGTATCATCTGAAGTGCGCCCTGTCGTTGAATCTGCTGTATATGCTAAATTACTTGAGTGGTTTGAAGAGAATCCATCTGAAGCTAAAACAATCGTTGGTAAAGTTGTGGAAGCTGCAAGCGCACGTGAAGCAGCAAAAAGAGCTAGAGAATTAACAAGACGTAAATCCGCTTTAGAAATTTCAAACTTACCAGGAAAGCTTGCTGATTGTCAGGAAAAAGATCCAGCTCTATCTGAATTATTTATTGTTGAGGGAGATTCTGCAGGCGGTACAGCAAAACAAGGTCGTGATAGAAAAACACAAGCAATTTTGCCATTACGTGGTAAAATTCTAAACGTAGAAAGAGCGCGTTTTGATAAAATGTTAGGGTCTGAACAAGTAGGAACATTAATTACAGCTCTAGGAGCTGGTATTGGGCAGGATTTTAACATTGAAAAAACTAGATATCATAAAATAGTGATTATGACAGATGCGGATGTTGATGGTTCGCATATTAGAACATTATTATTAACTTTTTTCTATCGTCACATGCCTGCTTTAATTGAAAAAGGCTATTTATACATCGCGCAACCACCGCTTTATAAAATCAAACGTGGTAGTACAGAAGTATATTTAAAAAATGAACAAGCTTTAAGAATGCATCTTATTAACAGTACATTGAGTGATAGCTCTTTTAATATGGCTTCTGGAGAAGTCATATCGGGTACAGATTTTGGAACTATGGTTGAAAAGATCACAAAATTTGTAGACACCTTGTCTTCTGTATCTAAGCGACTTGATATAGAAATAGCTGAATGTTTAGCAATTAATAATTTATTGCAAGCTTCATCTTTTTCAGAATCTAAAAAAGATGAATTAAGTGCAGCATTATCTCCTTTAAATTTAGGAATATCCTCTCCTGATAAAACTGATTGGGAAGTAAATGTTAATGATAAATTCATTGAATTTTTCCGTTTTGTGCGAGGGGTAAAAAGTAGCAAAATTATTTATATAGAGCAAGTAGACTCTCCCGAATTTATTGCTTTGCACAAACTTGGGCAAGTATTAGAAAATTTCTTTATAGGTAAAACTATTTTAAATACAAAAAATCAATCTAATGAAGTAGAACTACCAAGCAAAATGTTACAATTAATTATTGAAACTGGTAAAAAAGGTTTGGCCGTTCAGCGATTTAAGGGACTTGGAGAAATGAATGCCGAACAATTATGGGAAACCACTCTTGATCATGAAAAACGTACATTATTGCAAATTAAAGTGGGTAATGTTGATGAAGCTGAAGAAGTAATTTCAACTTTGATGGGCAGTGTGGTTGAACCACGCAGAGACTTTATTAACGCTAATGCCTTGAATGTATCGAACTTAGATGTTTAATTAAACTCAATATAAGAATACAAAACAACTAGAAGCAAACAACTAGAAGCATTTTTTGGGGGGTAAATAGAAAAATTCCCTAAAGTTTGAAGATTCTCTATTGCCACAATTTAGAGCATTAATTATTTCTTGTAACACTTTTTTACTACTCAACTATCTCTAAGAATTGCTCCGAATTTTTGCTCTATACCATCAATAATTAACCTATTTATATTCTCAATATCATTTTCTATCAAAGTTTTATTATCATCTTGAATATGCACAGAAAGAGCTACAGATTTTTTTCCTTCTTCTATCTTTGAACCACAATAAATATCAAATAAATCTACGGACTTAACTAATTTCTTATCTGTATTTTTTATGAAACTTAACATCTCGCCAACGGGCTGTTCTGCGTCTACAACAAACGCATAATCGCGAGTTACTTTTTGATAATCAGAAATTTTCCACTCTGGTTTTTTCCCATATTTTTCCTTATTAAAAGGTAAATTAGATATATTAATTTCAAAACCCATAACGTCATTGTCAATTTCAAATTGCTTCAAAATTAAAGGATGTATTTGACCAAAATATCCCAGAATATTTTTACCTAAGCAAATCGACGCAGAACGAGTTGGATGATAATAATCTGGTGCATTATCTTTAATTTGGCACTTACTAATGTCAAGCCCAACAGATGTTAGGATAGTAGCAATATCTGATTTAATATCAAATAGATCAAATACGCGGCTATCTCCGTGATTATTCTTAAGTGCATTCAAGCCTGTTCTGATTCCACTTGCATTAATGGTGACTTGATCGCCAACATTTTCAAAAATAGGCCCTACTTCAAATAGAGATAAATTTCGAAAAGACCTATTAATATTATTATGCGCAACGCTTAATAAATTAGGAATAATTGATGGTCGCATATAATCTAAATCTGAACTAATTGGATTCAATAAAGTCAGCTCTTCTTTAATATCTGAAAACAACTTAGCTTTTTGACTATCCATAAATGACCAAGTAACAATTTCAGTATAACCACTACTTGCTATTAAACGCTTTATATCAGAAATACGCCTTTGATCACGAGGTATAATTCTTGATATATTTACTGGTGGTAATGGATTTTCTGGTAATTTATCATATCCATAAATGCGAACTATTTCTTCTATAATATCTTCTTTAATCGACACATCATAACGCCAGCTGGGGATAATAATATCTATAGATGAAGAATTAACATTACAGACAAAGCCTAGCTTACTTAATATACCGCATATTTCGTCTGAGGACAAAATAACATTGGTACGAGATTTTAAAAAATCCAGTGGGAATTTAATAGTTCTCACTGGTAACTCAGCACTTCCGATTCTTACTGGATTCGATGGAACACCACCACAAATAGATAATATAAGATCTGTGGCAAAATCCAGTGCTTTAAGCGTAAATTCTAGATCAACATTGCGTTCAAAGCGATATCTAGAGTCGGTATCAACCATTATACGTCTTCCAGTTTTGGCAATATGCTCTGCATTGAAATTTGCAGCTTCTAAAATAACACGCTTTGTATTTACATCACATGCGCTATTCTTGCCGCCTATAATACCAGCTAGGCAATGTACTTCATGTTCATCACGTATGACTATATCACCAGTTTTCAACGTATATTCTTTCTCATTTAATGCTGTAAGTTTATAATCTGAATTTAGAGTTTCTGAAATAATATTTGTACTAATTTTATCTGCATCATAAACATGCATTGGTTGCCCAAAACTATAAGAAATATAGTTGGTTACATCAACTAAAGGCGAAATAGAGCCAACGCCAATATTCTCAAGCAAATTCTTCAACCATTCTGGAGATTTTGTATTATCTAAATCTTTAATTTCTCTAATAGCAAATAAAGGGCAAGCCGCTCTATCCTTTATCTCTAGAGTAAAGTTTGTTTGAAATTGTTCTATAATAGAGGGGACTGTCAATTCTTTCAAACGACCAACACCAGAAGCGGCTAAATCACGAGCTATGCCGTATACTCCAAGCGCATCTGCTCTATTTGGGGTAATATTAATTTGAATAATCGGATCATCTACGCCCAGATATTTTGACGCTGCATCACCAATAATAGCATCTGGATTAAGCTCAATAATACCGCTTGAATCTCCTTTTAAACCCAATTCTTCAAATGAACACATCATACCAGAACTATCAATGCCACGTATTTTTGCCTGTTTAATCCTAAAATTACCATTAGGAATTAATGCACCAACTTTTGCAAGCACGACCTTAAGACCTGCCCTAGCATTCGAGGCCCCACAAACAATCTGTAATATTTCTGATTTAGTTTGCACTTGACATAATTTCAGTTTATCTGCATCTGGGTGCGGCTCGGTTGATAAAATTTCTGCTACTTCAAATACTGCTAATTCGGTTACTCGATCTTCGATTTCTTCTACTTCCAAACCTGTCATAGTCAAACTATTAGCGATCTGTTCTATAGTTGCGTCTGTATCTAAGAATTGCTTTAACCACGATATAGTAAATCTCATCTTGTTAACCCTCCTGCAAGTGTTGGTATATCTAGAGCACTAAAATTATAATGATTCAACCAACGCATATCACCTTCAAAAAATCCACGTAAATCACGAATGCCATATTTAAGCATAGCAAAACGTTCAACTCCAAGACCAAAAGCAAAACCTTGATATTCTTCGGGGTCAATTCCAACGTTACGTAATACATTAGGATGAACCATGCCGCAGCCTAAAACCTCAAGCCATTTATCATCTTTATTCATTTTAATATCAACTTCTGCCGATGGCTCTGTGAAAGGAAAAAAACTCGGTCTAAATTGTACTTCAATATTTGATTGCTCAAAAAAAGTCCGGATGGAATCAATAATCACGTGTTTTAAATGTCCCATATGAATATTTTTGTCAATTACCAGCCCTTCAATCTGGTGAAACATAGGAGTATGAGTTAAATCCGAATCTGAACGATAAGTTCTACCAGGAGCGATAAATCTATATGGTGGCTTTTCATTCTGCATAGTACGAATCTGAATAGGAGATGTATGAGTTCTAAGCAACTTGGTATTTTCATTCGTCTTTTTTAAATAAAATGTATCATGCATTTGGCGGGCAGGATGATTTTCATCAATATTTAATGCGCTAAAATTATACCAATCATCTTCAATGCTTGGACCGTCTTTAATGTCAAAGCCATATTTAGCAAATACTTGAATTAATTCATCCATACATTGAGTAATTGGATGAATGCTACCAGATCTTGCTGACCTCGCTGGAATTGTTAAATCTATTTTCTCAACAAGAAAACGCTCTTTTAATTCTGCTTTTTCTATCACCACAAATTGCTGGTCTATTAGCGCTTGAATCTGTTGCTTGATCTGGTTGATATTTTGCCCTAGTTCTTTACGCTCTTCTGATGAGACCTTGCCTAGCTTCTTCATTTCCTGATTAATCAAACTAGATTTACCAAGAAATTCCACCTTCAAATCCTGCAACTGTCGAGAAGTTCCCGCCATACCTATCTTTGCAGTGACCGACTGTAGTATTTGATCTAACATAAATTTTACTTATAACCATTATTATTGGCTGTAAGGATAATTGATTTTGGGATAAATTACAAGAAAAGAGCTTGGGATTAATAATTTGATATCATAGCATAATATCAAATTATTTCAGATAATATCAACCTTAGTGCTATCAAACAAGCTTGTAACCTTACCTCTGCTCGATTGCCTTTAAAATAATGTGTGATAGTTTTAGTATAAGACGAGGTTGCTACTCCAAAACATACCATTCCTACTGGCTTATATACCGTACTACCACTTGGTCCAGCTATTCCAGTAATCGATATAGCAAGATTGCTTTCTGAAATATTTCTACTTCCTTCTGCCATTTCTCTGGCCACCTCTTCTGATACGGCTCCAAACTTGTTTATTGTTTGTTCTTGCACGGACAAAAATTTTATTTTAGCCGCATTAGAATAAGTAATTATACCACTCGTAAAATATTCAGAAGCGCCTGCAGATTCTGTTAGGAAGGCAGCAAGCATTCCCCCCGTACAAGATTCAGCAGTGGAAATTATAATGCCTGATTTGATATCCTTAATGCGCTTAACTAAGTTTATTAGCTCTTTATGTAGCATAAATATCTAATATAAAAAATATTATTACATAATGCACTATTACGGCAAACACTGCAGCAGCTACATCATCTATCATCACTCCCATAGCGCCTTTAATATTGTTATCTAACCAATTAATTGGCCAAGGTTTAAATATATCAAATAAACGAAATAATATAAACGGAGATAAAAATAAAAGGACAAAATCTATTATTGCTGCATCAAAATGCTCTGGTAGCGTAGTACTTAAAGCAAGGGTAACGGATAAAGAACTTAATATAATAACTAACATTTGCCCTACAACCTCATCTATCACCACCTCCTTTGGATCTTGGTCTCCTGAGCCTTTTATATAAATACTTGTAAAGTATGTTCCTATAATAAATAATAATAATGTAACCAGTAATTCTATGATAATTAGTGTGATAATTTGCTGCTCTGCAAGATCAAATCCCTCTATATGAAAAACAATTTGGTTATTTAGGGTAAAATGCATTATGATATAACATAATGGAAAAGCTACAAGAGACCCAAAAGTGCCTGGTGCGTATTTAATTTTTCCAATGTAACCAACTGTTGCGAAGAACTCTGCGAGTTTTTTGTGCATATTCATAATCAAATATTTAAATTATATTTATGTATCATTACAAGAATTTTCAAAAAAATCAAAAGGCAGTCGCACTTGGCTATGAAAAAAATCAAGATCATGCGCCAAAAGTACTAGCCTCTGGTAAAGGAATGATTGCAGAAAAAATTATTGAACTAGCCAAAGAAAATAATATTCCTATACATAAAGATGCTGATCTTGTAGAAGTTTTATCAGTATTAGAAATAAACGAATATATACCTCTAGAAGTTTATGCTGTAATTGCTGAAATTTTTACTTATATTTACGAAGAAGACGCCAAAAAGAAACAAAATAAAATGAAAAAATGATGACAAACAAAATAAAATGGGAGAAAATAATTGCCCAGTTTGATAATTTTGAAGAAAAATTTTCTAAAGATTCTGATGATGCTTCATTACCTGAATTCTTTCAAAATTTTGAAGACACAGTAAATGATGGTAAATTCGATAACAAGCAACTTCAAATAATACATAGTAAATTACAAAAATTACGCGACCTATTTGCTCAAAAAAAGAGTGAGATAAAAAAAATTAGCACAGAATCTTTAACAAGACATGAGCAAGTTTCACGCTATCTTAAGAATTCTAACTATAAAAAATAATTTAAAAAATGGAACTAGAAATAATATTTAAAGCGCTAATCTCCCTAGGAGCTGTTTTTCTTACTATGTATATAGTATTAAAGATATTACAAAAATATAGCAATATTGGTAGTCATTCAAAACTAAGCGCAAAAGGAAGTGGTTTAAAAATTGAAAATATTGTGTATATTGATGAAAGTACGAAAGTTGTTAATATCAGCAATAAATTAGGTTCACATTATATACTTGCTGTAGGTAAAAATAATTCTTTCTTGATTGATAAATACGAAGCATTAACAGAAAAAGAATGAAAAAAACTATCACCATAATTAGCTTTGTTTTAAGCGCTACTCTGCTAATAACGCCTGAAATAGCACTAGCTGCGGATTCTTTTGCTACCGAATTAGAGCACCTCTTGGGTAGTAGCTCTATGACCAGCCGCTTAATGCAAATTTTTCTATTAATAACAGTTCTTGGACTAGCACCTTCTATTTTAATAATGGTTACCTCTTTTGTTAGAATATCTATTGTTCTATCGATTGTACGTACAGCATTGGGTCTACAACAATCTCCACCTAATCAGGTGCTGATTAGCTTGGCTCTGTTTTTAACTTTCTTTATCATGTCTCCCACCCTAGAAAAATCCTATGAACAAGGACTAAAGCCTATGCTAGAAGAGACATTAACAGAAGAAGAAGCTTTCCCATTAATTATACAACCTTTTAAAAAATTCATGGTTTCCAATACTAGAATTAAAGATTTAGATTTATTTAGATCAATAGCAAAAGTAGATAGTCCAGAAGAGCTAGAAAATTTACCACTACGCGTTATCATACCATCTTTTATGATTAGCGAATTAAAACGTGGATTTGAAATTGGCTTTCTAATATTCTTACCGTTCTTAATTATTGATATAGTTGTTGCCTCAGTATTGATGGCAATGGGTATGATGATGATGCCACCCGTTATGGTGGCACTACCATTTAAAATAATTTTCTTTGTATTAGTTGACGGATGGTACTTACTATCTGGAAGCTTAGTACAGAGCTTTGTAACCTAAATTAAAGGATAATTATGACACAAGAAATAAACGATAATGAGTTTGAACAAGAAGTAATTAACTCTAAACAACCTGTATTAATTGATTTCTGGGCAGAATGGTGCGGACCTTGTAAAATGTTAACTCCAATTATTGATCAGCTCTCAAAAGAAATGAAAGCTACAGTGAAAATCGTTAAAATGAATATTGATGAAAACCCAAATTCACCATCGACTCTTGGTGTACGTAGTATTCCAACTTTAATGATCTTCAAAGATGGTAAACAAATTGCATCGAAAGTAGGAGCTCAACCAAAAAATACCCTTATGGAATGGATTAATTCATCTATATAGATGCTTAACTTAAACTTTAACTGTAATTTTGAAGATTTAAACTCTCTATCTGGTTTAGAAAAACTAGATGAGAGTTTTTTTCAATATCTAGCAGAACAAGATTTACCCCTTGCTAATCAATTAAAGTATAATCGCCAACAACCAATTAATAAAGGCAAACTATATTCAGAATTTCTTGTAAAATTATCTCCATTTCTGGATGATTTTATATCTGAACTTTTTAATATTAACCAAGAAAATTTAGCTACTAAAAAAACGCATGAACAATTTGATATAATATACGAATGCAGACGTAAATTTATCCAGCGCTATGTGCTAAAAAAATATCCAAAAGATACGATTGCAGACTTTGATTTTAAGCATATTTCTATAAAATTAGTCGATATCCTTGGAGTAATTACTGAATACTCTATATCTAATGCCGTATTACAGTGGCAAAAAACTCCTGAAAAACATTCCAAGCAATTAGATTTAGTGGCAAAATACTGTGCTTTTATGGTGCATAATCACAGTAATTTAATGCTATTTGATGTACCTATGCCAATGGAGTACATCAAAAAACATAAAATCGCCTCTTTAAAACAAGATATAAATTTAGGTTTTGATTACCGTGATCGAGGAAAACCGATCGACAAGGCGATAGCACATTCAAAATATTGTATTTATTGCCATAAGCAGGAAAAAGATTCTTGCTCTCACGGAATAGCCGATACAAATAAAAATGGTTGCCCGTTGCAGCAAAAAATATCTGAAATGCACTTACTAAAATCCCAAGGGTTAAATATTGCAGCTCTTAGTGTTATTATGATTGATAACCCTCTAGTAGCGGCTACAGGGCATCGTATTTGCAATGATTGTATGCAATCTTGTATTTTTCAGAAACAAGATCCTGTGAATACGCCTATGGTAGAATCAAACATTCTAGAACAAGTATTATCACTGCCTTGGGGAGTAGAAATATATCTTTTATTGACTAAGTGGAATCCGCTAAATCTAGAATCACATCTACCTAAAAGCCCAACAAATAAAAATATATTAGTAACTGGTCTTGGCCCTGCTGGATTCGCTCTTTCGCATTATCTAATTAATGAAGGACATAACGTAAATGCTATTGATGGTTTAAAAATATCACCATTGGAATATGATGTTAATAAGCCCATTAAGTCGTGGCAAGATATTAAACTACCCTTATCACAAAAAAAGCCACAAGGATTTGGTGGGGTGGCTGAATATGGTATCACTAATCGCTGGGATAAAAATAATCTAACCCTAGTGCGTCTTGTACTAGAAAGGCGCGCTAATTTTAGCATGCAGGGTGGAATTAGGCTCGGTAGTAACATCACTACCACGCAAGCATTTGATTTAGGATTTGATCATATTGCTTTATGCCTTGGTGCTGGTAAACCACGCTTTATGAACTTGGATGATTATTTTGCTAAAGGAGTTAAAAGTGCTGCTGACTTCTTAATGAACTTACAACAAGGTGCCAGCTACCTTGCAAATAGCAATAGTAATTTGTTATTACGTATGCCCGCTATAGTTATTGGCTGTGGATTAACCGCTATAGATAGCGCTGTGGAAATATTACATTATTATCCCATTCATGTAGAAAATTTTTATAATAATTGGCAAAGTAAAACTAACTTAAATCAAAATTTAAACTCAGAAGATCAAGAAATAGCCCAAGAATTTATAGCGCATGCAAAGTTATTTAAGTCTGCTAAAAACGATATAGAAAAATTACAAATACTACAAGAGCTTGGCGGAGTAACTATTTGCTATCGTAAAACTCTCGAAGACTCTCCTGCATATCGCTTAAATCATGAAGAGATTGAGCATGCTATGGCTATTGGTGTTAAATTTGAAGAGTCACTATATCCAAAAAAATTAAATCAAGATCAGCATGGCTGGGTACAATCAGTATTATTTTCTAATAATAAAATAATAAATGCTAAATGTGTTTTACTAGCTATAGGCACAGAAGCAAATGAGTTTCAGGATATTGACAATATAAGCAGCTATAAATCTGATATATTTAAAAGTCGAGATCATAAAATAAGCTATTTTGGTGATTGTAATCAAAAATATTCTGGTAATGTTGTCAAGGCCTTAGCCAGTGCAAAGAATGGTTATAAATCTATTACTGAAGCTTTAAAATTAGCACCCGTTAACAATTTAAAATTAAATAACCAATTTAAAAGCTATGTACATGCGGTAAATATTTTATCGAAAAATATAGTAGAACTCATTATTCATTCCCCCTTTTGTGTACAAAATTTTCAGCCTGGACAATTTTTTAGATTACAAAACACCAGCAATGATATAAAAAAAACAATAAAACCTCTGGCTCTAAGCGGCGCTTATATAGACAAAAAAGCTAATCTTTTATCACTAATTATCCTAGAAGTTGGTAAATCAAGCCGCTTATGCCGAACGTTAAAAAAAGGTGATGAAGTATTTCTAATGGGTCCAACTGGTACGCCTACAGAAATAGTTAAAAATAAAAAAGTTGTACTAATTGCAGAAGGTCTTGGTAATACTGCCTTGCTACCTATTGCCGAGGCGATAAAAACTAATAATTGCCACGTAACCTATTTTGCAAACTATCATAAACTAGAAGATAGGATTTATCCGGAGCGCATAGAACAATATTCTGATCATGTAGTTTGGAGCTGCAAGCAAGAACAAATACACGCCTCTAGAGAAAAAGATTTTTCTATTAAAGGCAATATCATAGATAGTATAATACATGCAAAACAATTAGGAATACTAAAAAACACAGACCATATTATTTGTATTGGATCAAATGGCATGATGGCTGAGGTAACAAAACAAAAATCAAAACTATTTGGTAACACAAAAATGATCTGTAGTATCAACTCGCCTATGCAATGCATGATGAAGGGTATATGTGGACAATGTATACAAAAAGTAACTGATGAAAGAAAATATATTTTCTCCTGCGCTTGCCAAGACCAAGATTCAGATATTATAGATTTTGATATATTAAAAAATCGCTTACAACAAAACTCTTTATTAGAAATAATTTAACTGATATATTATTAATAAATAAACAATAGAATTTTATGTATTCGTTAAATCAACTCGTTGAATTAATACCACGCTTTACACTTGGAATAAAGACTGTAGAGAAATAGAAAAAGTATATACGGAAATGTCACATAGCGTCGGTATTAGAGATGCTTCCTTACCAAACCAGAGAATTAGCTAAATCTTCAATTGTGGAATATATAATATGTTACTATAATAGAAAACGTAGACACTCAACTATTAATTATGAAATACCTCATTTCTATGATTCTAGTTACTTGGCTGCTTAATACTATGTATCCCGAAAACTAGGGCAAGATAAGTATTAGGGGCGAAGGATAAGTGGGTATTCTGATGGAAAAATACAGACGGTAAGACTCAATGGTAATAAAAAAATTAAATGAAAGAGACACTGAAAATATAATCAGACAACATTTTCAGAATGATAAATTATTTTCTAATATTACGCTTGAAGAACAATCATCCAAGAATCCAAGAATAACAAAACTTCTGAAAAACGCCTCAAAGCAAGGTGATGGTATCGGTAAACCTGAATTTATCATATCCTTACACAAAGAAAGGAAATTGTTAATTATAATTGAATGTAAAGCAGATATTCTAAAACATGAAAGTAAAGATAGAGAGGAATTTGCAAATTATGCAGTTGATGGGGTTTTGCTTTATTCTTCTTATTTATCGAAAGAATATGATGTTTTATCCCTGGCTATTAGTGGCGTAAAAAAAGATAATATTAGAGTTTCTTATTTTATACAGAGAGTTGGTAAAGAATCTGCGGAACAGATTTTTGGCAATAAATTAATTACTATAGAAGATATTATTGCAGGATTGTGGCAAGACGTTGTCAAGAGAGAAGAAAAATACCAAGAATTGTTGGAATATTCACAAGTTTTAAATATAGATCTACACAAATTAAAAATCAAAGAAGATAAAAGAAGTCTTCTTGTTAGTGGTATTTTAATAGCATTAAAACACCACGACTTTTACAGAAGTTATTCAGGGTTATCAAGTAATAGCATGCTGGCTAATGCCCTTGTAAGCACTATAAAAGAACAACTTGAAAATGAGAATTTACAGGGTGAAAAAATCAATATCCTGATGGAGAATTACAGTTTTATCAAAAGTCACCCAAGTTTAATACACAAAAATAAACATAATGAACTCAAAGGTCTAAAAATTTTAATTGATGAAATAGATAATAAAATTAATGGTTATTCAAGAACATATAAATATTACGATGTATTAGGACAGTTTTATATAGAGTTTTTAAGATATTCCAATGCGGATAAAGGGCTGGGTATTGTTTTAACACCACCACATATTACTGAGTTTTTTGCTGATATCATAGATATAAAAAGTGACGATATTGTGCTTGATAATTGCACTGGAACATCGGGGTTTTTAGTCTCGTCTATGAAAAAGATGGTTGAAAAGTGCAGAGGGGATTTAAACAAAGAAAAAAATATTAAAAAAAACCAATTATATGGTATAGAATATCAACCAGAAATATACCCGTTAGCAGTGACAAATATGCTTCTGCACGGGGACGGGAAAAGTAATATTATCAGTGGAAGCTGTTTTGATAATGATATAATAGAAATTATAAAAAATAAAAAGCCGACAATAGGGTTTTTAAACCCTCCTTATAAATCAAAAACAGATGACGTAGAGGAAT
>CAWWAI010000034.1:0-12591 GCA_963934885.1 uncultured Rickettsiaceae bacterium
AACGACAGGGATGAATTACAAGCTGCAGAAGCTAGGGGTGAAGCTAGGGGTGAAGTAAAAAGAAATATAATAATAGCTAAAAATTTACTTGCCCAAGAAATAGATGTTAAAACTATTTCTGTTGCTACTAGTTTATCAATTGCCGAAATAGAGAAGTTGAAATCTTAATGTATTTGGTATATTCTCATTTATTGTTAAGTGTTTTGTAACGCCCTACCCTTTTTTATTAAAAATTTGCTTTCGTAGCAATAATAAACATAAAATATACAAAAAGGATGTACAAAATATATCGCATGTCCGAAAGCCAATCAACGTAATTTTTGGACACCTTAATTTGTGGTGTACGAAACCCTTCGTTTGCGGACAATAGGCATTATAAGAATTACAAGGAATATGAAGCGTACAACCTGGTGCTGCAAATTGTTTAAAAAATCTGTTCCAGAAACATTAAGGATATGATATTTTCCCACTAAGGTAATTGGTATTAGTTTAGAAGCAATTTTTGGTTAGAAATATCGTAAAATCACAATGTTATTTTGAGATGTCTAAAACATGTGTTTGTGCGACGCTCTATTTTGAAGAGCTGTAATATAATTTCAAAGAATAAATATGACGCAGCTTCTTAAGAAGAAAATTCATCCTCATCCTTGTACTCTTTGTGAAAAATGTCCCGAAGACAATAGTAAAGAACACATAATTCTTAATGCACTAGGTGGGAGGAAAAAAATCAAAGGATTTCTGTGTAACTCTTGCAATAATAAAACAGGAAGTAATTGGGATAGCTTTTTAGCAGAAAGCTTAAAAGATTTAAGTCTATATTTTTGCATAACAAGAGAAAAAGGTACTGATAAGCTTTATAAGGATTTTAAAACGACTAATGGCAAAGAAGTATTGCTGCGCGGCGATGGTAGCTTTGCAATGCCCACTAAGCATAACCCACTAAGTCTCGATCAAAGTACGGGAGAATTTTCAATAGAGGCTAGAGATAAGAAGGACGCAAAACAAGTATTGCAGAACTTAAAAAAGAAATATCCTAAACTCGATATAGAAAGTTGTTTACATAATATAGTTCACGCAAAAACTCCTTTTCAAGAAAATATTATTTTTAGCATCGAAAATTTTGGATGTGAAAAAGCAGGACGTTCATTAGTAAAATCGGCTCTTGGCTTAGTATTTGATGCTGGTATCTGTCCCACAGTTTGTGAGAAAGCTATAAAATATTTAAAAAGTGAAGATGACAATACTGAAATATGCTGGAACTATTATTACGAGAAAGATCTATTAATTAATCGCCCTACTAACGAAATTTTTCATCACGTTGCTGTGCAAGGAGTTCCGGCAACTGGTCAATTGCTCGGCTATATAGAGTTTTATAGTACTATTAGAATAGTAGTTTGCCTCTCTAATATGTACCAGGGCGAAGAATTTCACAATAGCTATTCAATCAATCCTATAACCAGCGAAAAACTTGATATAAAAACGGATATTAATTTCTCTAGAGAGGAAATAGAACGTAAAATATTTAATACTGATAATTTAGAAAAAATTTATATGGGCCTAGAGGAAGCTCTAAAAACTGCTTTGAGCATAGGATGGATTAATAATACGACAAAAGAAATTATAAATAGATTTAAGAGCTTGAATGCCAATAGAAAAGCAGAAGAATATTTTACCATAGATGATGCCGAGAAAATTAGCGATCTAGCAATAGAAGTGCTGTTTGGAGAGTGCAATTAAATTCGCAAATCAAACATAATAAGCGAGTTGTTTATTAAATCGAATAGTAGACTATTTAGTCTAATATATACAGATTCACGACTTAATGCACAGGTTTTTTTGAGTACTTTTGGCGTGTCCACTAACTTATAAGAATTGACGCAATCAAATGAACGGAGCTGATATCTATGTAAATTTTACTGTCAAGTATTAAGGTTATAATATACATAATATTGCTGGACACTTTAAATTGACAGTTTAAACCTTGGCTTTCTCTCGGTTTTTAAAACACCCATCATTGTCCATTTTAACACATGTCTTAGTTGACAGGGTTGGGTCAGTAATAATAATCTGAGTCAGTCATCAATCTCCTGTAATTTTGTAAATCTTTTTATTTTTACTATTGACGTTCAATGCAGTATCTATAATTATCTAAGTTTAGTTGTCGATGGGCAGCAAACACCAATCGCTGTGAATATAATTTTAATAAGATAGTTGCTTTATATGATACAGACTGAAATTCATTTAGCATATGAAAATGCATTTGCTGAAGATATACAAAACAAAGATACAGCCCTTAAAGCCTGTTTAGAAAAACTAAATAGAGATGAAGCAATAACAAGATGTTGTAAAATCAACTTTGCATTATTTAAAGATTTAAATGGAGTGCACAAAGGATTAATCAAGGAAAACTTTTCACCCTCATCCGTTCAAAGAATTGAGTGGTTTGTTTATAAACAAAAGAAGAAGGGTTCTGCATCTGATTTTCCTGGATTTTCAAGAGGGTCGATGCTTGCAATGATTTATTATATCATTCAATACTGTCCAACTTCGGAAGCGTTGGGGTCAGAAGATACTAAATTTAATGAAAATTTCTCTAGATCTGCATTATTAGTACTAGAATGCAAGACGTCAAAATATAAATTAGAAAGAAACGAAAATCTCTTTAGTAATTGTAAAAAAGCATTGCCAGTCATTAAAGATGCTCTTGAGCAAAGCAATCATATTTCGTAAAATATTATGTTTAACAGCTTTTACCGTGGATATAGTATATTCGCGCGGCTAGGTACAAAAAACTATAAGAAAGGCGTAGGTAATACATATGATCAATTATTTTTATCGGAATTTAATATCTCGTTACACGATTATTATTTATGCATATTACTATATGCAACGCATATTACTCACGGTGACAGCTTGCCTAATAGTTACTACTTTAAGAAAGAGTCGTTCTACCTCAAGATCAGGAATATTGATATAAAAAATCAGTTGGAACAATTAGTAGTTAATTTGTCTACAACGCCAGACAAATTAACTACACTACTCACAAATAATAACAAAGACGATAAGGAGTTGGCTTTTAAAAGAGCATTAAGAGATACACCTATTATTGATTTACCCGATGGTTTATCAGTACTTTCAGATGCTACATATTTTATTGATGATTTTATTTCAAAAGGAATTTTGTTTTGTTTATCTAAAATGCCAGATAAGACTAGCAATACTGTGTTTGCAAATTATGGAGATTGTTTTGAGAGTTATGTCGGAGAATTACTCGAAATGAGACACCAGACTGGCGAATTAACGAAACACACAAAGCTAAGTCACAATAAAGGAAAAAATGAAACCGATGAATTGGAAGTAGATTTTCTGGTTGAACTAGATAATAATACTAAAATTATTTACGAGATCAAAGCTGTGCTGATTAATGAATCCAATGAGTTAATGGACGAAATAGAGAAAAAATATGATAAAGCTATAAAGCAACTTACAAATAGAATTAACTGTTTTAAAGAGAATAATAATATTATTTATCCGGTATTAGTAGTACAGGACAAATTTATAGCCACCTGTGAGTTTTTATTAAAAGAAAATTTAAAAAAAGAATTAGCTTTATGTGAATTAAAAAAGGAAAAAACGATCCATCCATTAATTATTATTTCCGTTGAAACATTAGAATTATTGCCAGTTACGGTTGATTTATTTGTAATATTCAAAGAATATCACGATATTAAGAACAATCAGGGCGGTATTGGAGATAATTTTTGTGATTTTATTTCTTCGCCAGAATATAAATATGGTACAGATACAAGCGAAAAGACTTTAGATAAAATGACTGAGTTATTATCAGAAACGCAAAAAAGAATGTTCGGCGCTGTATGATACGATGCAATGCTGCAGCGATTGTAGCTGTAAATGTCTAAAGATGGGCAGCTTTATACGTCAATAAAATTGTACAATTTAATCTAGCTTTTTAAATTGTACTGCAACAGTACTGTTTAATCTAAATTTATATTTTTAGTGTACTAAATGAAGCATTTTTAAAACAGTACGCAAAACTTTTAAGTTTTATGTACTACATTGCTCCGTTATAAAAAAACAGGTCTATTATTATAGTTTTTGGAACGGAATTTTTCCTTAACTTAATGGCAGTGCCTAGTATGCCTGGCGCACAACGCCTTTAATTTAAAGCCCATAGTATTCACTATTTGCTCTATTGTGTTTTTATATTTATCTACTATCCAATCTTTTACAAATTCACTGGAAGTCTTAAGTTCTATAGTCTTTGTGTTTTCATCAACTGTTGCCGTTAGTTTTTTAAACCAGTTCCTGTAGATGTCCACACCATATTCAGCAACAAGTTCTTTTGAAATTAGACCCCATACGCCTTGTGGTAGCTCTAGTGATTCGGATTGTTTTCTGGTAGAGCTTGGTGTCGTGGTATCGTCCACCCTGCACCACTCGTCAATTGAAAGTTCTGACGCAATGAATTCTAATTTTTCAACACCTCTGTAACCATCTACAGCATTAGCTTCTTTCAGTATTGAATCCTTTATTTGTTTGGTTAGCTCAAGTGCCTTGTTCAAATGAAGTTCAAACACTTCATCCTTTTTTTCGATACTAACAAGGTGGGGTAGAATATCATATGATCGTTCACCTAACACACCGACTAGCTTTGCCCTAAATTGGGCTTCATCGCTTCGATTAGTGATTGCTTTAGTTTCTACTTCGGATAAATAGACTTCTATTTTTGTAGAATGAGCGCGTTCAACAATATCTTCTATTGTTAGGTTTGCGTTGATTCTAAACCCTATATTATTTATTTGAACAGCATCTCTTTTTTCATAGAGCAAAGTTTTTGACATATAGGCCATAAAGCTAGCTTTCGAAGGGAATATATGACCTTCTTGATTTGATTTTTTTGATAGTGATAATAATATTTCATTCATGGAATTAAGATTAAAATCACGGCATGATTTACTTTGCAGTATCGAACAATCATCGTTACTCAAGGGATAATGTTCTGCTAAAGTTTTTGGTTTGTTGTATTGGTTAAAACGTAATAGCTTGACTCTTTTAGACTTGATGTAAGAATTGTCTGTCTTCTGGTGGTTAGATGCTTTGACGTTCTGGTGGGGCTTATTTGGCTTTAGGATGTGTATTGTAGTTTTATTAATACCCTCTTCTGCTGCGCTTTTCTTTTGTATTTCAACAAGCTTTGATGTTTTAGGTTGAAGAATTGAAAAATCAGAATTATTTAAAAAAGTAGATTTATTAGATCTATCTTTTAATTTATTAAAAGATTCCCTTAGTTTTTTAGTACCCTCCAGCGTGTGGATACCACCCTCTACTCCAAATGGTTTAGTTTGCTTAGTTTTCGGGGTGAAAATGATGCCGTATTTTTCTTTAATATATTCTGCGTTAGTTTGCGGAGATATTTCCTTTATTTCTTCTTTGTTTATACCACAAGGATTGAAAAAGTGCGGAGTATCTTGTAACACGTATATAATACGCTGGTTGTATGTATTTGTAGCTGCATGAAATTTGTGTTTGAAGCTTCTTAGTACTAATCCTAATTTTTCTAATTTCACTATCTTCTTTCTAATAGTTTCTTTTGAAGCTCCATGTATTTTAGCTAATGCTTTGGCTTGGGAATATATACCCTGTGTCTTGAGTTTTTTAATATGTACTACATTACCGTCAGCTTGGTGTTGTTTTTTTGGAGAATACCAAGAGCGAAAATTATCCCAATATATGTTAATAGCTAGATAGTCTGGTGTTCCATCTTTGTTGGTTATTATGGTGTTTAGTTGGGATTTGGTTCTTAGTGTTGGTAGGTTATTGCGAACTAGACTATCTGTACAGCCTAGTTCGTCTATTCTTTGTTTAGTCATAATCCTAATCTTTCTGCGATTAAGAAAAACTTGACATTTAAGCAAATCTTTACTATCATAACAAGTGAGTATTGTTAAGGTGTAGAAGATTCCAAGTCTTCTTAATCTATTTTTATTAAGGCTATCAACATTCACTTTAGCGGTTAATTGTTGGTAGCCTTTTGACTCTTTTTTCTTCTTTTTTATTTCATATATTCATTAGTTTGTCCTTTATTAAAACAGCGTTAATAATATTGACGATACACCAAACAATTTATCATGCAAGTATTAAATATTCCATAGCGTGATATAAAAATGATATTAAAATAGTATCATTTTTATATTGATAAAGTATCATTTTTATATTGCTATAATATCAATTAAATACCATTATGATATATAAATTGCAATATTTTGGCTATGTTAAAAACTAGTATTAGTGATAAAATAACAATGACTTTAAATTAGATACATGCATTTTATGGAGTAAGAGTTATTCGTTGTAACTCCTTGATACAGAGACTCTAACTAGGAAATAATAATCATATTGATATAAATATTATATAACAATGATATTGTTGTGATATACATATGATGTTATTACTAAATATATAAAAATACATAGAGGTAATTATAATGATTGTTTTATTTGGAGGAGAAAAAGGTGGGGCTGGCAAAACAACGTTAGCTACAAATGTTGCAGCTTTTAGAACATCAAGGCAGCCAGAAACATTATTAGTAGATACAGATCGTCAATCTACTTCTAGTTTTTGGTGTTCCGTTAGAGAGGAGAAGGGGATTTCTCCCAGAGTAGGTAGTATTCAAAAATATGAAAGATCAGTAAGAACAGAAGTTAGAGCGTTAAGTGAAAAGTATAAGGATATAATTATTGATGCAGGGGGAAGAGATTCTCCAGAACTAAGAGGTTCATTATTGATTTGTGATAAGGCTATCTTTCCATTACGCCCCTCTCAGTTTGATTTATGGACATTAGGGAGGTTAAATGTATTAGTAGAAACAGCAAAAGAAATTAATGAATCGCTTGATGCTTATATAGTTGTGAATATGGCTTCTCCTAATCCCAATGTTAAGGAGGCGGAAGAAATGATAGAGTTAGTAAAAGAGTTTAGCCAACTTAATATTTTAAAAACAATAGTTTACGAAAGAATAGTTTACAGAAGAGCGGCATTAGGAGGTATGGGGGTAACAGAGTATAAGCCAGAAGACTCTAAGGCAGTTGCAGAAGTAGTAAACTTGTACGAAGAAATATACGGAGAAATAACAAATGAATAAATTTATTAAAGCTCCTTTAAGCAAAGTCGAGAAAGAGAAAAAAGCTGAGGATTTCCTAAGTTTTTCTAAGGAAAAAAAAGAAGAAGATATAACAATAAATAAAAAGGAGAGGGTTTTAAAGAAAGAAGATACAAAGGCTTTTTTAATAAGACTACCTTTATCCATGATGCAAGATTTAACAGAAATTAGTGCAATTACTGGAATCTCTAGAAATGCATCATGTATTGAATTATTAAGAATGCCAGTAAGAGAAAAATTAAAAGAGCTAAAAGAGTATAAGTGATATCATTGTAATATTAAAGTGATACTATAATTATATCATAATAATATCAATATGATATTGACAAGTCTGTTTCTTTCCACTATACTTAGTTCACAAGGCACAAAAAAACGCCTGAAGCTTGAACTTCAAACGTTTTTTATGTTTTGCAATTGAGAATATTCTTAAACTTTCACGAGCTAGATATCCTCAAAATAATAACCCTAACCCTTAAAAAGGATAAGATACTATGGACTATACACTTTCGTCTTTTAAAAGTCTAGTAAGCACCACAAAAGAATTCCCAAGCTTCCACAAGGCACAAGTAATTCCTCCAGAAATGACACCAGATATAAGCGCAACTATAGCTAGAATGTGTTCAAAAGCGACTGCAAAGTTAACCTCATCACAAAAGAATATAGGCTCTCTGATAGTTTGTGTTGAAATAAATTTTTTACTTTCTGAAACCAGCGTGGTGCTGTAACGTTTTTTTACTTTCAATACAAACTATCAGAGAGCCTAGTTATTAGCAATGTTAGAAAAACTTAAAAATAAAAAAAGAAAATATCACTATATTTTGATTATTACGGCATTAGCATTTCTTCTAATTTTTAATATTTGGTATTATAAAAATAATAAACAAGAGTTAGATCTAGGTATATATAGTAAGTTTAAGATTTATAATAAAATAATGGATCTTGGGTTAGTGTATAATTTAAAAAAAATTATATCAGGGCAAGAGTTTTGCGCATTTACGGCCAATTTAATATTTGACGTACAGCCTATAAGTTTAATTGATTCTCATAATGAAAATATAAAAATTACTCCATATTCTATTGAGATTAACAACAAAGAAAATCATATATCAATTGATATTATTTCTTTAAAGGAATATTTTCAAAACACACTGCCTTCTTATTTTAATTATAAAATTAAGCTAGATGAATATTTGATAACTGAGAAGGATTTTGTAAATAGTCCATATAAAACAGCGATGAAATACGATCTAGAGAATGGTATGACTTTAAATATTACTTTGGATATAGATCAAATATTCTACTCACAAAAGATTCAAGAAATATGGACAAAGCAGCTTTATTACGGCATGTTTTCAGTTTTAGCATATTTATTAGGCGCATTAATTTATGCTAATATTGTTAAATTAGTAAAAAATATAGTCCATCAGTTAGAAAAAGAGGTTTTAGAGCAAAAAACCAGAATCACAAATTATAAAAATAGAATAGAAGCTCACGAGAATATTAATATAAATTTCATAAAAAAGGCCACGGCTATATATTTAAATGAAATAAAGGGCGCTGAGAGTGTTAATGTACAATTATTTCCATTAGTATTAATCGACAAATTACACAACAACATCAATTTATTAAAATTACAAACTATAATAAAAAATTATTTTAGGAATTATTACAAAAAGATTAAAATTGAAATCAAAATATTTTGTAACAATGCTTATTACCCAATTGGAGAAGAGGTATTTTACCAGCTGATAATTAGTATTATTGATAATATATCATCTGTCATACAAGGTCAAACAGACAAGGAAAGAACTATAGAAATAACCATAAATGAGTCGGTAATTAAATTTAAATTTATCTCATTTCCACTAAATTTAAAAAAAATGGAACAACTTTCACATATGATATATAAAAATAATCCGAAAACATTTATATTAGATTTTGCAAAAGTAATAGATTCTTTAATGCAGCATGACATAGAATATAAAATTAGATCAGAAAAAAATATAAATCTTTTTGAAATTGAATTTATGAAAACAGAAAAACAAAAAAATGTATTTGACTTTGTGGCGAAGAAAGAGGAATAAGAGTAATTTTCTTATTTTCTTATTTTTGACTTTAATGATTCATACTACTCAGGCAACAAAGGTAACGAACTTTGTGAGACCAGTGTCTTATTATGTAAACCACGAAGCAGAGATAATCAAGATACCCGATACCCTTTATGCTTTTCAAAAAACCTCTCTTATTGGAGTTAGCGGAATAGGAAAAACGCAATTAGCCAGACAATATGCTGATTTAAATTTTAAAAAATATAAATTGATATGGTTTTTTGATGCTAACATCAATTTAAATCAGCAATTCGTTCAACTTGCTAAAGTAATTAACGAACAATCTAACCAAACTAAGGTTGCTGAAGGTATTAATGAGGCGCAAGACTCGGTATTAAATTATCTTGCCCCTCAAAATAATTTTCTTATTGTAGTAGATAATCTCAAAGTAAATAAAAATGAAAATGCAAATTTATTTATAAACTGGAAGAACAATGGACACATTATTTTTTGTTCACAAGATACCATAACCTTGCCTAATATAATTAAAATACCATATTTAGATTTCTCTGCATCTAAAAAATTAATATCAAATATTATGCCTAATTTTTCTGCAATATCTACAGATAAATTAGCAAAAGAATTAGGTGGATATCCTATAACAATTGCAAAATCAACGATTTTTTTAAATTCTAATAGCTATATAACGCTTGAGGAATATACAAAATACCTTACACAAAATACAGATGATATGGAGACTTACGTGAATATTCTAAACAAACAACTAAATCCCAGTACAATACAATTACTTAATCAATTAGTGTTTTTTAATAATCAGAATTTATCTAAATCTTTGATAAAAAAGTTGTCTAATAGCGAGAGTTTTATTGATGATCTCGTTGATTTAAATAGATACCAAATTATTTCTTTAAAGAGCGGGAATAAGGAACAGCCAGTTTTTGAAATGCATGATAAATTAAAAGAAGCGGTATTGGCTGGAATGAAGGGTGGTGTTTTAGAAAAAACTCTGAGCAGTTCGGTAGAGAAGGTGAATAAGTTTGTTCCAAAAGGCAAAAACACAAAACAAGAATTGGTTTTAGAAGATGATACACTAATTGATAATTTAGAAGAATTATTAAATAATTGTGAAAAATATAAAATAGATGAGTTTAAAACACTTGAACTAAAAAAAAATCTTATGAGCTTTTATTTAGGAATGGGAGTTACTAGATGCACGGATTTTAAAGAATGGTTTCTTAATAAAAAAATTGGATTTACTGGAAAAGAAGCACCTTCTTATATTAAAGCAGTTAGCGCAGAGTTTCTTATATTAATTGGCATATATGATTATTTTATAAACGCAGATGCCTCTTCAGCAATGGAGATGTTGCATGAAGCAGAAACAATAATAGAAAATCTACAAGACTATGATGATTTAAGATATATGGTCTATTCACAACTTGCTCAAGCTTATGTATATAATGCGGAGATGGATAATGCACTTACTTATATAAAAAAAGCAAAAGAAATAAATACAAAATTCCTAGGTATAGAATTGGATGCCACATTGCTGCTATATATAGAATCGAAATATTATTTATCTGCGGGCGATTATAAAAAATCATTGTGGTATATCAATCAATTTATTGATATAATCAAAGACCATCCAGTTGATTATTATTTTGCTCCTATATACGTTATGAAAGCTACTATATTAAATAGTATAGGTGATTATAATTCCGCTTATGACATAATAAAAAATATATACGATAAGGAAATAAATGAAATAATAAAAGGTAATGCAGGTGGTATTCGCTTAAGGGTAATTATAGAGTTATCACGATCAGAATTTGGGAAAGGAGAGTTTAAAAAAGCTTACAAATATGCAAACCAAGCAGTTAATATATATAAACAAGACGAATCTAGAAAAAATTTAGATTTAAGAGTATCTGTAGACACTGATCTTGCAGACGCTTATATAGCTTATGCAGACGGACTTTCTATGCTTAAAAAAGAAAAAGAAGCTTTGCATTATTATGCAACAGCAGAAGCAATATATTACAATAAATATAATACAAAAATAAAGCATTTAGATGAAGTTAGTATACTTTATTTTAAAGCAATAAAGACGGCTAGTTCTATTAGAGATCAATATTCATTTAATAAATTTAAAAAACGTCACATAGATAAATTCGGTATAAATCACTTTAGGAGTCAAGAGATATTAAAAATACCAAGTTTATAAACTAAATTTTTGCTTAACAAACCAGTCAATGAATTTTTTATCTAGTTTGTAATCCTGACTACTTGCAAAATATTCATATATTTCATTAATCATAGATACAAAATCCTGATAATAAATTTCAATATTATGAGATATGATTTTATCATTCAAGTAAGCCGTTATATCCAAATATAATATTATTTGCTCTTGGCTAAGATGCTGAGATGCGCTTATCTCATTGCTCTTGAATAAATCTTCTACCTTTACTCCAAATACTTTAGCAATCGATAATAATATTTCAGCAGATGGTTTTTTAGATCTACCAGACAGAATATTACTTAGATTTCCATATTTTAAACCAGCTAATTCTTCTACTTTCGATACCCTATATTGTTTTTGAGAAATAAGAGATTCAATATTATCCTTTAATAATTGGTAAGTCATAAAGCCTGTTGCTAAATTACTATAAACGCACCTAATAAATACTTTTTTGTAAAAATCCATTGTATCTATACAAAAAATATGGCATACTTTGAGTATGTATACGAATTACTCTTTCTTATAGATATTTAATATAGTGTTAATTCTATTAAATATTAGTTTTTAGTTCTCGTAATACTTGCAAACAAACAAATACGTTTAAAGATATTCATATGATTATAGCAAAAGAACTACCCGCAGGCAAGAAGGATAGTAATACATGTATTAGTACATCTAGTTTAGGCGTAGGCAACATAGTCCCACATTGGTGGTACAAAGAGATTAGAGCCGCTGGTGATAAGCCAGATTTAGTAGCTATTACTATTTTATCCGAATTATACTTTCTATATCGTAAAAACAATAGTACAGAATTTAATGATGGGTATACATATTTTGAACGGAAGTTTGATTTTACTCGTTCTCAATTAAAAGATGCAATAATACGCTTAGATAATAAGGGTTTAGCTTCTAGAAGTTTTAGAACTATTGTTGTTAATGGGCGTAATTTTCCTAACGAGCTGCATTTAAAGATTAACCTACATAGACTTCTGAAATTAAAAACAAAATATGTCTCTACTAATTCTATGTGTACCTTTGATAATAATTTGTAAAATGTAATCAACTATTGACCCACTTAGAGCAAAAAATGTAATCAAAA
>CAWWAI010000035.1:0-12505 GCA_963934885.1 uncultured Rickettsiaceae bacterium
AAAGAACTAGGTACATCAGTTGAACTAAAATCTTACGTAAGATTCGAACTAGGCGCTGGAATTGAAAAAGAAGAAAAAAACTTCGCAGACGAAGTAGCAGCAGTGGCTAAAAGTTAGTATTGCTTAATTATTACTTAAAAAGGGTTGTGTCAATATAAGGCACAACCCTTTTTATTAATTAATAATTTAAAGGTTATTAACGCAATATTACATATAGTTTAATTATTTGGTCGCGAAATAATTTTTGTTTTTATCAGTAATTGTTTTAACTTTTTAATTATAAACCTACCTATTAATGTTTTTTTTACTATAGGAAGAATAATTTTATATATTAAGGTTTTTAATAAGAATGGTATAGCATATATCAGTAAATAGCACTTCCTTTTGATAGCAGTAGAAAAATTCGATTTATTGGTTATATAGTTGTAGAAATAATTTCCGTAATTATTTCTAGTAATAACCCATTTATTATTTATTGGAGCTTTAGGGTCTTCATGATTTTGTACAGCACCAGTAAAAGTGCCACGAAATAAATGAAATCCAATAGTTTTATTTTTATAAAAATATTCCCTTGTTAGCATTTCAAACGAGTGAGTACCTATTAATTTTTTTAGTTCATAAGCTTCACGTTGGGAAAATGTAGCAAAATTCTTGTTAGACAATTTTTCTCTTATTTTCCATCCTACATCATACGAAAATTCAAAGCCCTCTGCGATGGGATATTTCCTAAATCCTTCAACTCTTTTATTTTCAGTAACATCAGGCAAGAAATTAAGCTTTTCTAGTGATGCAACTTTATATGCACAACCATACGCAGATGGAAACCAAGGGTCTCCTACCCCTATTTTATTAGGGTAAGGGGCTCCTATGGCTACATTGTTCTTGTCCGCCTCAAGATACTCTTTAAAACAATTTAAGTAATCACTTTGAACCCAAAAAAAGTCTGGGTCATGGACTAAAAGATATTTTGTAGTTGTTTTTTCTTGAATAAGGCTAAGCCCTTCCCCATGTTGTCCGCTTGCTGTGGCTTCTGTTGGTAAAAAGTATACTATTTCAATATTTTGATATTTATCTACGTACTCTTTTGTTAATTCTTCCAATTCTTTACGCTGGTGTAAAGATGAATTATCAACTATAATGAGTTTAAAATCATTAGGATCATTACTTTCAAACAGTATTTTTAATTGCCATTTTATATATATGGCACTGTTATAATTAACTATTCCAATAGTCCATTCAGGATTTACAGAATACATATAGATGCCTATTTATTTTGTATAGTTTATTACTTTTTCGGCAATATATTCTCTATCTTCTTTTGTTACCCACCAACCAACTGGAATACATAGATGAGTATTGTCAAATTTTTGAGCATTAGGTAGTTTAGTGCGAAAATCTTTAAACATAGAGTGAGTATCATTTTTAGAGTGTACTTTAGAGGCACCAATGCCATCTTCTTTTAATTTATCCATTACTTCATCACGATTATTTACATGAAATGTATATAACCAGTAGGCGGCTTTGCCCCTTGGATTTTCTGGAATTAAACCTATAGATTCAATATCTTTAAATGCATTGTTATAAAATAATGCATTTTCTCTATGTTTTAAAACGATCCAATTTAAATGTGCAAAATTTTCTATACCAACTGTTGCACAGATATCGTTCATATGCGCCTTATATCCAGCCTCAACAACATCTATTTCACAGCGTAAATCCTTTGAACTATTAGTATTTCTATCAATTCCATACCATCGAAGTAGTTTAGCACGCTTATAGTCTTCCATGGATTTACAAATCAAAATACCACCGTCGATACTAGTAATATGTTTTATAGCCTGCAGTGAATACATTACAAAATCTGACTCGTTTCCAAGGGATTTACCATTATATTGGGTACCCATTGAATGCGCACCATCCTCTATCACTTTTATATTATGCGCGCCAGCAAGTTCATTTATTTTATCTATATCACATGGGTTCCCACCCCAATGTACCATTGTAATAGCTTTAGTGTTTTTAGTAATTTTTCTTTCAACATCTGTTGGGTCAATGCTACCAGATATAGGATCAACGTCAGCCCAAACAATTTTTGCATTATTTGTAATAATAGGTGTATTTGTCGCAGTGCAAGTAATAGGAGTAGAAATAATTTCTGCATTAGGAGTATGGTTAATTGCTATATGGTAAGCGAGCTGTAACCCAGAGGTGCCACTATTTAATGTTAAAACTCTGTTGTGCCCAGTATATTCAGAAATTTTATTTTCAAATTCAGCTACCTTTGGTCCTTCTCCGATAAAACCACTATAAAGTACTTCTTTAACTTTATCAGCGACTGTATTAGCCATAAATACTTTAAATAGGGGGATCTCTTTTTTTATCATATTGATTATATTATTTTATTTCAAATATTCTCTATTTAATATGTCCATATAAATATAATTGACATATTTACCATTCTTAAAAATAGCTTCTCTTTGAATTCCAGTTTCCATGAATCCTTTTTTGATATATAAGTTTCTAGCAACTGTATTAAATTCAACCACTGAAAGCCAAAGCCGATGCATTTTCATTTTTTCAAAACCTAATTGAAATATTAGGTCGTACATTATTTTTCCATATCCTTTTCCTCGAAATAATGGGTGTATATCTCCACCTACTCCCATATTTTTATTAATACAATCTATATCATGAATCCTTATCATACCAATTTTTTCAACTTTATCACTAGATAATTTTTGAAATTGAAAAATAAAATATAACTTATCAGTTGCAGTTTTTAATCTATTAAACCACGCTTGTTGATCATTCATAGAAATTTTGAGACTGTAACCTAAAAACTTTCTAGTTTCTGGGTGATTCCTAAGTTCCATTAGAAATTTTAAATCATCATAATTTATTATTTTAAGGCTAAAAATACCTAATCTATGCGTTAGAGTTAAATCCATAAAATTTGTTACTATATAAATTAGAGCGTTTATTTCTAAAACAAATCTGCGTTTTTGAGTAAGCAGCCTTGTTTATCTTTTTCTGAAATATTTATAGCTGAAATTTGTGGCCAGTCTATGTTTATGTCTGGATCATTCCAGATTATACTACGTTCACTTTCTTTTGAGTAGGTATTTGTTGTTTTATATAAAAAATCAGCTATATCTGACAAAGTTAGGAATGCGTGGGCAAATCCTGCAGGAATCCATAATTGTTTTTTATTTTCTGCTGATAAGATTTCTCCAACCCATTGTCCGAAGCTAGGTGAGTTTTTTCTAATATCTACAGCTACATCAAAAACTTCACCTCTTGTGACGCGTACTAATTTTCCTTGCGCCTTGGGCGGTAATTGATAATGTAAACCCCGTAATACACCTTTTTGAGATTGAGAGTGATTATCTTGAATAAAATTCACCTCAACCCCAGTAACTTCTTTGAATTTTTGGTCATTAAAGCTCTCGAAAAATAAGCCCCTATCATCAGCAAATATTTGTGGCTCAATTAAAATTACATCTGGAATACTTAATTTAGTTATTTTCATTTATAGCCTCATCAATAATTTGTTTGAGATATAAACCATAAGTACTTTTTTTCATTTCTTGCGCTAATTGCTTTAGCTGATTTATATCTATCCAATTATTATGGAAAGCAATTTCTTCAAGACATGCAATTTTCAGCCCCTGTCTTTTTTCAATGGTTTGAACAAAATGATGTGATTCTAGCAAGCTTTCATGTGTGCCAGTATCTAGCCATGCATATCCTCTGTTCATTACCTCTACAGATAATTTTTCTTTTGCTAGGTATATTTTATTTAAATCAGTTATCTCTAGCTCTCCTCGGTCTGAAGGTTTAATTTGTTTGGCGTATTCCACTACATCCTTATCATAAAAATACAAACCAGTAACCGCGTAGTGTGATTTGGGATTTTGAGGCTTTTCAACTAAATCTAACACTTTACCGTTCTTATCAAATTCAGCGACTCCATAACGTTCAGGATCATGCACTCTATAGGAAAAGATAGTTGCGCCGTCAGTCCGCCCATTTGCTGATTTTAGTAATTTTGGAAAGTCACTACCGAAAAAGATATTATCACCAAGGGCTAATACACAAGGATTATTTGCAATAAATTCTTCTCCTATTAAAAAAGCTTGTACGATTCCATCTGGTGAATCTTGAATTGCGTATTCTAGCTTAATGCCCCATTGTGACCCGTTGCCAAGTAATCTTTGAAAACTTGTTATATCTTCTCTTGTTGTAATTACCAAAATCTCCTTAATGCCTGCAAGCATCAAGGTTGAAAGTGGATAATAAATCATTGGTTTATCATATATTGGTAGCATTTGTTTTGATACGCCTTTAGTAATTGGATATAAGCGAGTACCACTACCACCCGATAATATTATTCCTTTTCTGTTCATATTAACCACTTATTTCTATTGCACTTAGAGTTTGCTCTATTTGATCTTTCCATGAAGGAATATTTATAGAGAATGTTTTTTGTATTAATTGTGTATCTAAAACTGAATTATGAGGTCTTTTTGCTGGTGAGTTATATTCTGCAGAAGTTACCGGAGTAATATTATCAATATCTAAACGAAAGATTGCACCTTTATTTTTTAGATAATTTAAAATATATTTTGCAAATTCATACCAGCTAACAGACTCGCCTGATGCTAGATGGTAAGTACCCATATTTTGGTAGTTAATTCCACTTTTTAAACATTGCGCTGTAACATTAGCAACAAACTCTGCACTTGTTGGAGCCCCGATTTGATCATTAATTACGGATAATTTGTCTTTTTCTCTAGCTAGTTTAATTATTGTATTAACAAAATTAGAACCACTAGGACTATAAATCCAGCTGGTACGTAAGATTAAATGCTTGCACCCAGAATTTCTAATTTTTTCTTCCACTTCAAACTTTGTTTTACCATAAACTGACAATGGATTTGCTTTATCATCTTCAAAATAAGGGGTAGATTTTTTACCATCAAAAATATAATCTGATGAATAACTTATTAACAGTGCATCTAGATTGTTGGCTAAATTAGCTATTAATCCTACTGCATTGGCATTTATTGCTCGGGCTTTGGTTGGCTCAGATTCCGCCTTATCAACATTAGTATAAGCAGCTGCGTTGATAATCACGGTTGGTTTATATTCTTGTATAAGTTTTTGTACTTGCTTTAAATCTTCAAGATCGCAATCTTTTCTTGTACAAGCTTTAATTTCCCCTAGGCCTACAAGAGAATTTTGTAAATAAGAGCCAATTTGTCCGTTACTGCCAAATAAAAGAATCTTCATGAATATTGCCTCTTAACCCATTTTATGATCACGAGAAATAATTTCTGCAACCCATGACTGATTATTTAAATACCAATTTACGGTCTGTTTAATACCATCTTCGAAAGTTAATTCCGGAGACCAAGCAAGATCATTACTAATTTTAGCAGCATCTATAGCATATCTACGATCATGACCAGGTCTATCTTTTATATAAGTAATTTGATCTTTATAAGATTTTCCATCAAGTCGTGGTTTTAGATCATCAAGAATTTTACATATATGATTTACAACCTCGATATTTGTTTTTTCATTGAGTCCACCGATATTATATACTTCACCTAAAGTTCCATTATCAAGAACTTTTAAAATTGCACTACAATGATCTTCTACAAATAACCAATCACGAATTTGTTGTCCGTCACCATAAATTGGTAAATCCTTATTATCTAGAGCATTATGAATTACAAGGGGTATTAGCTTCTCGGGAAATTGATAAGGACCGTAATTATTTGAACAATTAGTAGTTAGTACTGGAAGTCCATAAGTATGATAATAAGCCCTTACAAGATGATCAGATGCAGCTTTACTCGCACTATAAGGACTATTTGGCTCGTAACGATTTTTCTCATTAAAAGCATTATCGTCTTTACCAAGAGTTCCGTATACTTCGTCTGTTGAGATATGTAGAAACCTAAAAGCATTACTTTGATCCTGTGGTAATTTTTGCCAGTATTGTTTTGTACATTCAAGTAATCTAAAAGTACCAACAATATTGGTTTGAATAAAGGTTTCAGGAGCGCTGATTGAACGATCAACATGCGATTCGGCCGCAAAATTAATAATAGCTCTTGGTTTATGCTTAATTAAAAGATCATTTATAAGCTTACTATCCGCAATATCACCTTTGACAAATATATGCTTGCTGTTTTTCTCGACAGAACTAAGGTTTCCTAGATTTCCAGCATAGGTTAATTTATCCAGATTAATAATCGTTTCATCTAATTGTCTGATACATTTAAGAACAAAATTTGCTCCAATAAAACCCGCACCACCTGTAACTAATATTGTCATAAATTAAGTATAATTATTTATATTTTTTTTAAAAAAATAGCAAGAATTAACCCGAATTGTCCTAGAATAGTTTGTCTAAAAATTTTAAGCTTCCACAAACCTATTATTCTTGAAAAAAAAGAACTATTACGAGAAATCTCGAATTGTTTTAATATAGCTTGGTTTTTTTCATTTAACAAATATTTTACTTTTAAAAGTGCCATTATATTTGTTGTATTCCATTCTCTAAAACTTCCAGCAAGAAGTAAATTTATGCGCTTTGCCTTCGCTAACCACCCCATATTTGCGCCTATCTGGTTATTATCATGTTGACGATATAAAAGGCTCGGTTGTTTATCGTAAATTACTGTCCCACCAGCACCTGATATCAGCATATACGCCCACCAATCATGGCTAATAACTTCAATTACTCCAGCTTGCTTCATTATGTTTGCTGCTACATCATTCATCAGCATTGTATTACCACCAGCAATACTTTGTACTAGAGCATTTTCAAAGCATGGTGTTTTAGAAAATATGGATGAAAGACCAATTTCTATACCTTGTTCTGTTACTGTTTTAGTACGAGCACCATAAAGCGTAGGTGTGGTTTTGGGTAAAGCACTAATTTTGGATAAAGAAATAGATAATTTATTTTCTTCCCAAATATCATCTTGATCAGCGAAAGCGTAATAATCAGCTTTTAAATCTGGATTGCAGAGTAGTGATAAAAAATTTATTATACTGCCTTTTCCTGGACCATTGATTATTTTGAGCCAACCTTTAGGGAATTTCTTTTGATACTGTTTAAGGATAATAATGGTATTATCTGTAGATCCATCATCAGATACCCACACAACAATATTTTTATGACTTTGACCTAATAATGAGTCTAATTGTTCAGTTAGAAACTTTTCACCGTTATACGTACACATTAGTACAGCAATTAGTGGTTCAAGAGTTGGATTCGTCATAGATCTACACAGCAAATGTCAATTTTATATAAATATAAGAAATATCCCCTATAATAGAGAAGGCTATAATAAAGGCAATTTTAATTTTTTAAATGAATTTCTTGCATTTCATCCAGAAAATTCCATAATAGTTGCGCACCTTTAACAGCGCCATTTAGAGCTTTTTGTTGTTCTTCTGGGTTCATTTTATTTAATAAGTTAGCGCATTCTTCTGTGTGCCATTCATCAGCTTCCATGTGTACTAAGAAGAATTTCAAAGTCTTCTCGTCTTTTATATTATAGAATTTTTGTAGTCCATCAATTTTAGATTTTGCCACTTCTGGCGTCTGCCTTTCATACGCATATAAAGCCCCAAGACCGCTTGCATAGCAGCTTCTGGTAATGTCGAAATATTCATTGACTAATTTTTTTGTGGAATTTAGCTCTTGAGTTTGGCAATCTTCTCTAGAACATCCTAAACCTTCTGCAAATTGCATCCATAATTCGGGATGATTATCTACTCCTTGTTCTTCATCTATTAGATTTTCAAGCAATATTTGTCGATCTTCTATTTTTTCACATAAAGAATGTATACTGCTTATATATCTAGGGAATGCGGCGACATGTCCATAATATTCTTTTGCATAAATTTGTAATGTATTAATTGAAAGCTCGCCGTTATTCCAAGCCTGATAAAATGGATGTTTTAATAAATGATATTGATCAAGCTCTTGGTGTAATATATCTAGGTAGCTCATATATGGCCTCTTTTAAATTGGTTGATATTGATAAATAGTATAGTTTTTATTTGTAGTTATTATTGTAACATTCCATTTTTCTATCAAAGATAATGGAAAATATGTATCTCCATCATATTCTTTGTGTAAACGAGTTAAAAGAAATTTGTTTAGCATATTATTTTTTAAAAATAATTCAGCAATTTCTCCCCCCCCTATCATATATATATTTTTTTTATTTGTCAGTTTTAGATCACTAAATTGTTTAAGAGAATTTACAAATATAATATTATATGCAGTAGGTATACTATGCAATGGGTCATTGCGTGTAAATACTATGCTTTCTCGATTGTTTAATAAGCTTAATTTTGACATTTCTTCAAAAGTTTTTCTACCCATAATTATAATTTGATTATGAGTAATTTCTTGGAAATGTTTTAATTCATCAGGATATCGCCATGGAACATTTCCTTTAAAGCCAATAACCCCCTTTTCTGTACAAGCCATTAAACCAGTGATATTCATAAAGACGACACCTTGTTTGCTACAAGCAATCTATGGTGATCGCGTATATTATGTATCCTAATAAAGTCGATATCAAGTTTTGCCAAGTTGCTGGAGATAGCAAGTGTTTCAATATCGCGTTCATGCGCATTACCATCATAAAATCCACGTATGAATGATTTACGAGAATGTCCGATTAAAAGTTTGCAACCATTTTTTCTTATAGATTCGGCTTCTCTAATCAATTCTAGATTTTGGTAGATAGATTTTCCAAATCCAATACCAGGGTCAATTATTACGTCATTAACATTGAAGCCACAGCGTAACATTTGATCTAATATTTTTTCACTCCATATTTGTATAGAGCTAGTAGCGCTATGTGCATGTGATAAAATATTCCTCTTATTTGGTGGTATTGAAAGTGAGTGCATAGTTAGTATTTTTATACCAGCTGCAGCTATATCTTTTAAAACATCATCACTCAAATTGCCAGTAACATCATTTATCCAGTCAATTTTATAGTTTGCAATAACTTTTCTTATCAGCTGTGGATGATAACTATCAATACTTATTTTGGCTTTTATGTCTTTTATTCCATCTAGTACCGGTACTAAACGCTCATATTCCTTTTTTGGGCCAATAATTTCTATACCACCAGGACGAGTAGATTGAGCACCAAGATCAATTATTTCTGCACCATCATTAACCATTTTATAAGCATTTTTTATAGCAGTTTCTGGGGTAAAATTTTTACCCCCATCAGAAAAGGAATCTTCGGTTATATTTAATATACCAAGCACTTCTGGACCTAAGGTAAATGATTTAGAAAATAATTCTGAGCAATCTATATTGCTATGAGCATATTCATCCGCTCTAATAAAACTTTCTTGGATCTTTAGTTTGGGTATATATTCTTTGGGCATCAAAGCTAGCAAATGTATTAAAAAACCCCTATTAGCTAATTCCAGATGGGGAATTTGCAGACCAGTTTTATTAATAATTTGTTCATTATAGATTAGAATATCTAGATCTATTAATCTTGGCTCCCAACTTGCAGAATTGATAACCCTACCCATTTTTTGTTCAATATTTTTTAATTTGTCTAGTAGGTCGACAGGAGATAATTTAGATTCACCTGCAATTATCATGTTTAGGTAAGGTATATCCCATTCTTTTGGCGAGTTATCCTTTAGCCGGGCTTTAGTTTCAATAATTATTGACTCATAACTATTGCTTAAGATATCAGTCTTTAATAACGTAATTGCTTGTCTTAAGTTAGAGAGCCTGTTACCCAAATTTGACCCAAGACTTATATAAATCATTTAAGACCTTGTATTTTAACTACGATAAGTGAAGGATACTCCGCCATGAATATCAATAACCGGTGGTGATAATTTAATAATAGTAACCGATAATGCTGTATTATAAAATTTTTGATTCTGTAAACTTATAGTCAAAATATTATGCACGTCTGTAGCTAAGTGTTCAATCAAATTATAATTTTTATTTTCAATAGTTGATTTAATTAAATTGGTAGCCTCTGCATAGCAAAAAGCATCTTTTAAATCATCGCTCATAGCCCCTTGTGGGGTTGTAGAAAATTCAATGTCAATATTAAAAGAAACGCATTGAGCATTATGTTTTTCTTGTTCCGAACAACCTAAATGCACCCAGAGCCTTAAATCAGAGATAGTAAGATTACTTGAATTATTATTGAAGAGAACCCTCGTTACAATTTAATATTATTGATATGTATAAACAGGATAAAACATAATAATTATATGTCAACTTAAATAAATAATTTTTTATAAATATCAGTTTATACGGAAAGCTTGATTTAAAATTAGCTTACTGTTACGATCTGGATATAATTATATTAATTTAAGTTGTCTTATGCAAAAATCATCAAATTATGTTCAATCTATGTTTGGTTACAAAACATTACGAGTTTCTCTTGGCATCTTGCTTATGTTCCTTTCAGCCCAAGTCCAAATACCTTTGAAACCAGTACCAATAACTTTACATAGTGTAGGTGTGTTGATACTTGCTCTTTGCTATACTAAAAAAGAAGCAATGCAATCAATTATTGGGTTTGTTTCTTTAGGAGCTCTAGGAGCTCCAGTTTTTTCAGGATTCAAGGGTGGTTTACCAGTTTTAATCGGTCCTACGGGTGGCTACCTTATTGGTATGATTTTATGTGTATATTTAGTTACTACATTACGTGAACGATATGGTGAGGATAGTTGGCTAAAATTAGTGATATATAGCGCGCTTGGTTCTGCTTGTTTATTTATAATAGGAATACCACAACTTGCCTTATTTATTGGCATTGATAAAGCAATAGAATTTGGTTTATACCCATTTATTATTCCAGGTATTATAAAAGCAATTTTTACTGCTTCATCGGTCAAGTTATTAAAAAATATGCATCATGCAAAAAGTAATTAAATTTAGACCGCATCATTTTATGTGCACCCTAGGCTTTCGTGGAAAAGGGTACTCGGGAGATTTTATTAAAAACTATAAGAAGATTGTTCAAACGCTTAATGAAGCTGAAGATACTCTTATAGAAGTAGTAAATTATATGGATGATATATGCTTTGCGTGCCCTAATAAAATTGATGAAACTATTTGTAAAACTCAAAACAGAATTACAAAATTAGATGCCGCGCACAGTGCTGCCTTACATCTTGTCCCCGGAGAAATACTAAGCTGGAAACAAGCAAAAAATCGTATAAAGAAATATATGAGTATAGAAAAGTTTTTGCAAAGCTGCAATGGCTGTTCTTGGCAAGAATATGGTATTTGCCAAGAATCTTTGGAACAACTTTTTTACATTGAATAAATTTTTATTACATGACTTATTGAAGCTGATTATATTTTTATTGAATATCATACAATATCAATGTTAAAGCAATATTATTAATTAAGGTGAGGATTTTTTATGACACAAGCAATAAACGAGTTACTTCAACAAGCTAAGATTGGCAGCGTTGGAGCATTTAAGGATGGCGTCTATAATAGTGATTACAAACTTTCTCAAGAACAAGTTGAAGTAGCTGCACTAATGCAAATTTCTTCTAATCTTGAAGAATCTAGAAAAAAATGCTGTATAAATGGTTTTTCTCTTAGAGATAATAGTGGACCAATAGATGTTCAATCAATTTTTAATCAAAAAGGTGATAGTTTTTTGGATGCTATATTCAATCTCACAGAATCGATAAATGCAGCAAAAGATGGTAAGCCTGCTTTCTTTGTTGTAGAAGATAAAGGGCATTATGTTACGGTTGCATTAGTACCAGATGAAAATGATCCTCAAAGCATGTCTGTCAAGTATATTAACTCAATCACAAGACCAGATACAGAGCTTTTAAAAGAACAGACCCTTTTACAGAACAAATTTAATAATCTTCCAAAAAATCAAAAAGGAAGTGATGAAGCCTTAATGTTACAAGCTAGTATAGCTAGTATCTCAGATACTATATTAGAACAAGAGAAAATGTCTAAAGTGGGTAAGGATTTTGCAGATGAGGTGCTAAAATATTTAAAAGAAAAAGGTGTAAAACTTAGTGATGAGCGCGTATTAGACAGATCTATTGACCAGCAATTTGGTAATGGCTGCGGTCTTTCCGTTGCTTCAAATATTGCTGCAATTACTACAAATACACCATTATTTGATCCCAAAGATTCGCATGAAAAAACACGTTTTTACAGTGATTTTGGAGCTAATGTTTTTTCTTATATAGAATCAGCATCAGCGGTACAAAATCCATTAAATGTTATTGCACCAATACAAGAATCACCATTAGTAGTTTCAAAATCAGAAAATCCGAAGGCTAAAACAGAAATTGATACTTTGAAAGTAACTCAACCTAATTTTTTAGCGACGCAAATGGCAACAACTATTATAAAAAATCATGATTTATTTCAAAACAATACTATGATTGGTAAAAATGATTTTGTTGAAGCCATAAAAAATAGTCAAAG
>CAWWAI010000036.1:0-12103 GCA_963934885.1 uncultured Rickettsiaceae bacterium
GATATTATATAGCATAGATCAAACATACAACAACCAATATTATCTTATGATAGGAAAACTCAAGGGACAAGTAGACTCAATTTACGACAACCATTTTATTATTGATGTAAATGGAGTTGGCTACCTTGTTTATTGCTCCGGTAAAACTCTTAGTAAATTCTCCATTGGAGAATTTAGCGAATTGCTAATAGAAACTCATGTAAGGGAAGACCATATACACTTATACGGTTTCTATAATTTAGAAGAAAAATCTACTTTCTCTCTTTTGCAATCTGTTAAAGGAGTTGGTACCAGAATGGCTTTAGCTATCTTATCACAACTAACTCCAGAAGAAATAGCTCTAGCACTTTCTGCTGAAGATAAAACTGCCTTTAATTCAGTTTCTGGCGTAGGAAAAAAACTTTCTGAACGCATAATCACTGAGTTAAAAGATAAATTCATCGCTACTAACGGAATAGTTATTGGCAATACTACATCACGCACAGTATTATCCTCAAAATCTACTATAGCTAGTGATGCTATTTCTGCTCTTGTAAGTTTAGGTATTAATAAAATTGATGCTCAAAACAGAGTTAATTTCGTTTTATCTTTAGCACCAGATTCTTCAATTAACGACCTGATTAAATTAGCGCTAAAAAATGGAGCAATTGAATAATTATGACTACAGAAATTTTATCTAGTAATCAACTCGAAACTGACGCAGATTCTTCACTACGCCCAAATTTCTTGCAAGAATTTGTTGGACAAGAACATATAAAATCTAACTTAAGCGTATTTATCAAAGCTGCACAAAATCGCAAAGAAGCTTTAGATCATACTCTATTTTATGGCCCTCCAGGTCTTGGTAAAACTTCTCTAGCACATATTGTCTCAAGAGAAATGGGGGTCAATTTCAAAGCAACTTCTGGCCCTACTCTATCGAAAGCTGCAGATCTTGCTGCCATTTTAACCAACTTGCAAGAAAATGATGTACTATTTATCGATGAAATTCATCGCCTTAATACTAACATTGAAGAAATATTATACCCAGCAATGGAAGATTTTTCTCTTGACCTAATAATTGGCGAGGGTCCTGCTGCACGATCTGTAAAAATAGACTTACCTCGCTTTACTTTAATTGGTGCCACTACAAGACTTGGTCTGCTTAGCAACCCTTTGCGAGACAGGTTTGGCATACCTTTACGCTTAAATTTCTATACAACGGAAGAATTAATCAAAGTTATTAACAGAGCAGTAGGTTTTCTTGGAACTAAGATTACCACCAAGGGAGCTGAAGAAATTGCAAAACGCTCACGTGGTACACCTAGAATAGCGCTTAGATTACTAAAAAGAGTACGTGACTTTGCATCCGTTGATAATAAAACAGAAATTAACGAAAAAATTGCAGATAATGCCTTAAATCGTCTAGAAGTAGATCATGCCGGCCTTGATAGTAATGATTACCGTTATCTCAAATTTATCTGTGATAATTATAATGGCGGTCCAGTGGGAGTCGAAACTATAGCCGCGGCGCTCTCCGAACAACGAGATGCTATTGAAGAAGCAATAGAACCATACCTAATACAAATAGGACTGCTACAACGCACACCAAGAGGGCGAGTAATTACTGATAATGCATTTCGTCACATGGGATTACCCACTCCTAACACAAATAGTAATATACAAGTATCCTTATTTGATGAAATCAAGTGATAATTATAACCGTCACGCAAGCGCGGCAGTCTATTTAGACCCACCATTTAGACCCCATCACAAACCGACAAAGTGAGATTGCCACGTCACACCTCCGACTCCTCGCTAATAGACTGGGGGGAGCATCACTGCGAGCATAGAACGAATAATCATTTATTTACGCAATAAATCTTCTATCTTACGTAGCTTTCTTTGACTAATGACTGGCTGTTCTGGACGATATTCTTCCATATCAGCATTTTTTCTATGTTCATTAATACCCGATACATGTGATTCAATTTCTTCTGCTACTTCCATTTTGCGTTTATCAATTTGTTGTAATATTTCTTGACTAGAATTAAAATCTGATATTGATTGTTTTAATTGCTCTATATTAGATTTTGCCTTTTCTGAATTCATTAAATCATCTTGAGCATAAAAGCTTTCTATCCCTTTTATTAGTTCCTCTGATGTTTTACCTTCAAAATTTATTGTAGCCTGCAATTCCTCATAAACTGACTTAATATTTTCTTCAGCAAGCTTTTGTGTAATTTTATATTGCTCTTTTCTAGAGATAAAATCATCATCAGCAAATATATTTTTTTGTACCTCATAAGCACGATCAACCATTTTTTCCATCTCGCTATCTTTTGCGTAATTACTCATATAAGTATTACCCATTAATGAAGGTTCTTCGCCTTTTCTTAAGCGATCTTTAACCATAGAACGCACGCTTACTCTCTCTAACTCCTGGAATGTACCAAGATTTGGGTTGGCTTCTTTTCTAGCTTGTACCAAGAACTCTGGTGAAGTTACATTATTACCATGCTTGCGGTTTAAACTTTCAATATCACGGGTGATTTCTGCACGTTTTATCTGTTCTTTTTTTTGCGCCAATTGTTCCGCATAAGTTTCCTTAGTATGATTTGAAGCACCCTCATATTTAAGTCTAGGATCAGTATTAATACCATGCCAAGCACTGCCATCATGCTTATGACGAGGATCGTATTTACCCCCCGTAACTTTAGCAAATATGTTACCTTTTATCCCTTCAATCTCTGAATAAATTTCTTTGCCAATTTGTTGCTCTTTCTCCCTTCTTAGCTCTAGTCTTTTATCAGAACGATGCTTGATTTCTTCTAAACTACGAATAGTCTTACTGTGCTTACCCAAAATTCCTATACCGCGATCTGACATAGCAACGTATGCATCAACATAAGCTTTTTGGAATTTCTTTGCTTTTTCTGCATCTCGTGCTAGGGAGAGAAATTCTTTATCATTTAATCCATCTATATCTTTTTTCTGATCCTTGCTAAGAGCTTCATACTCCTTATTAAACTGCGCTTTAGATAACTCATCTTTGATTTGGGATAGGCTTTCCTTAGACATTTTTTTAGCTAAATCTTTTCTTTGGTTCGGTGTTAAATTTTTATCAATTTTATTTAATTTATCCGCCAGCGCTTTTTGATAATCTTTAATAGCGTTTTTATTTATCTCACTTTGCTTCAGGCCAGTATTTTTTTCCACCTCAGATAATACTGATTTATTTGCATTCTTCGATAAAGCGTCATTATTTAAATTGCTAATTCTTCTCTTATCAAACAATTTAGATGGAGCATTTTTTATAGCACCAACTACATCGTGCCTTAATTTCCTACCTTTTTCACGGTCACCTTGGCCGATAGCTTTATCGATTGCTCTACCAGGCCTTTTTCCTAATTGCTTATTCATCTTACCAAAAGTTTGCGCTTTAACCGCATCACCTACATTACTTATATTAGTTAGATTACCAGATGTACCAGTCAAGAATTTTGCTACTGAAACTGCTAAACCATTGAACTTATTCAATAAGTATATTGCAACAAAAATTAGCAACATACCATCTAGTTGTACGAATCTACCCTTACGAAATTGTCCTATACGTTGCAGATCTCTAGGAGAATCAGGATCCAAAAAGGGTAAATCTATATATCTTTTTTCAATACAGCCATACGCCTCACAAAAACCATTATCAGAAGTAAAATGGTCGATAGGTACCGGTATTGGCAATCTATCTGGGCTAAAGTTCTCTCCCTTCATTGGAGATGGAAACCACCAATAGAATATTGAGTCTTTTAAACCAGCAGCTATTGTTCCATTCGTTGCCTTAGCAAAAAATTGTTGATCATTAGTACTCATTTTAGGAAAGCCTTTTTTACACACCCTAAATCCTAGTGAACCATAAATTTCCTGACGTAAAATCATAGAAATAAATATCAAACCAGTGAATAAAATAATTGGCTGTATTGCATATGAAATTAACTGCTTTAACCAGTTTTCAAACAATGACCTCGTGATACCAAACAGCATAAAACATATAAAAACTGGTCCCATGGTAATTATCATTCCAATCGCAATGAGCGCTGTAAGATAAATAATAGCCGCTTCAAAGAAAATCATAATGATAAAATAAAGCGCAGCTATAAATAAAATAATATATATAAAGCCCCTCCATTCGACGAATAACAACGAAAAGAGCTTAGAAAGCGTCTGAGGAGCAATCATCATTGCCAAAATGCTTGGTGATCCAGGACCAGTCGCACCAGCTTCTATAATCATTTGTAATATTTGTTCTACGCCGCCAATAAAATAAACAAACAAATAATCATTAAAAAAGCTCCAACTATACTCCGTACTAAGCAAAGCAGAAACAATGGCAATCTTACCAACTCTTGTCAATAACTCGGTATGTGTAACCTGTATATTACCGGCCAAATAAGACAAAGCTGTAAACATAATATACAAAGTAAGCATTGCTGAGACTGCCAACCGATAACCAGGCTGCTTAATAACTCCCGCATAAATTTTACGTATTAACCCGTAATCATTATCCGCTCCAAACAAGAAAGTTTTAACCATATTAGTTACATAAGTAACAGGATCCGGACTTACCTTAGTAATACCAGACTTAACTACAACTCGGTATTGACCATTATTATCATCATAGAATTTATCCATAATTTTAAAATAAAGTTTACTATCCGAATATTGTTTTTTTATTGTATTACTCTGATCATAATCATAGACTCTACCGCCAATTTCTCGGGTTTTACCTTTTTTATCAACTTCATACATTTTATAACCAGACTTAGGTGCACCAACATGGAAGCTAAGTCCATCCGGAGATCTCTGTGAAGACATGGTTAAGTTAGGGTCTGTGCCCTTCTTTGCAATAAGTGCGTATAAACCAACACCATTTCGAAATAAACATGGGGCATTATTATTAATGTTAGCATCAAGAGTATCAGTACACATCTCGTCATTAATAAATGTGCAATCTTTCAAGCGTTCACAAAATTTTGATAATGTATTAGTATCGTCACTTAGACCATACCATGCGCACCACGCAGATAGATCGCTAGAGTTATTATAATCAACATTATATTCCCAACCACGCACCGCAACAGTCAATGGACGACCATTTACACGATAACTTGAATCACGCCATGGAGCTACTTGATTAGAACCAACTTGTTTGCCTAAAAATTCATCTTTTTTGTACCGAGCTGAAACCGTAAATTGCGCATGACCAAAATCATCAGCTTCAATGCAAGTCTCGCCCGAACATCCGGATAATATCAATGCTACTATAAATAATAATGTTACCCAGTAGCTTTTTGTTACATTTTTACTCATTAATCTGTTCTTTAAGTACACAATAAAACAATATAACCGGCTAAAACTTCTAAACACAAATCTTCTTTATTTAGTGGGTTAGTTGTGCATTACTTATACTGTTTATTGTTCATTTTGATAACATTAAGCTTAAACTTAAAGTGGACATAACTTTTTTAATATTTATAGAAGAAATAGTCGAGCAAATTATTAGTCTTATTGAATATTCTTAAAATGAAATAAACTCACCATCATTCATAAATTCAGTAACAAATCTACTTATATTTTTAACAGTTTAGCAGCCTGTAGAACAACCTATCAACATCTAAACGAATTAAATTTTAGTTTTTTAATTGATAAGCGTTATTTTTGTAACTTAAAGCTAGCTCATTTATTCTTTGTTAAAACACAAAAAATAAGAATTATAAATTAAAATCTAAACTCAAAGCTTGCAGAAACTTCATTACCACCAATATAGAAATTACTAGACCTGTACTCATTACTCCAGTCCAGTTTGCTATTTATATAAGTAATAACTTCAGCCAATGCTGCGCCTGCAATAACTTGTGTTGTTGTATGTTCCTTTGCGCGTACTCGGCTATAGCCAGTGATAGCTGCAGTAATATAAAGTGGAATTGATATATATTTATTATCTTCAGAAAAAGTACGCACATACGAGGCAGCTATCCACGCAGAATTTGTATGTCCGGATGGCATACCATCATAGCGCTCTTTCTTATTTTCAATAGATGGTCTTTTACTAGCTTTCCACTTACCTTGGTTGGATGCATACTTCATACTATGCATAGCAACAAAACTCTGCCCATAAATTATAACAAAATGTCCAAAGCCTTTTTCTTGAGAGGCTATACTTCCAGCAATTAATGGACTGATAATTTGTGCATAATCCCCGAAACTCCTAAGCGGAGTTTTACGTGATTTTGCTGCCAAAACCGAACTAATATCAGCAATTAATGTAGTTACAATAACTAGAATAAAAAAAATATTTTTTAACAAAGACCTGACTCAATAATATAAATGAATTTACAAAGCTTTTAGCTTGAATGCCATAAATTAGCAATATTATTTTTCTATAAGATTTTAAGCGCAACTTCACAATCATTATAAATGATTGTGAAGTTGCGCCACAACTCATACTTAAGTTTTTATTTAGAAAAGAAATTTAGAAGCCCATACCTGGCATTCCACCCATTCCCATACCACCTGGCATTCCACCACCAGAAGAATCTTCTTTTGCAGATGGATCTGCTGTAATTAACACTTCCGTAGTAATAATTAAAGATGCAACAGATGCAGCATCCTGTAACGCCGTACGTACTACTTTAGTTGGATCAATAATACCAGCCTTGAACATGTCTACATATTCCATATCTTGCGCATTAAACCCTAGTGTGTTTGACTTAGATTCATTAAGTTTACCTACCACGATTGCACCATCGACACCTGCATTTTCTGCAATTTGACGAATTGGCGCTTGCAGAGCTTTTTTAATAATATTAATTCCAGCTTGCTGGTCATCATTATTACCTTTTAATTGCTCTAAGCTCTTAGCAGCATAGAATAATGCTGCTCCACCACCAGCAACTACACCTTCTTCAACAGCAGCCCTAGTTGCATGTAATGCATCATCAACACGATCTTTTCTTTCTTTAACTTCAACTTCTGTTGCACCACCCACTTTCAACACAGCAACGCCACCAACAAGTTTAGCTAATCTTTCTTGCAATTTCTCTTTATCATAATCTGAAGTAGATTCAGCAATTTGGTGACGAATTTGACCACATTTTGTTTCGATATCAGCTGTCGTACCAGAACCATCAACAATGATAGTATCTTCCTTAGAAATTTTTACTTTTTTAGCACTTCCAAGCATAGAAAGATCAACATTCTCTAATTTCATGCCTACATCTTCACTAACTAACTGAGCTCCAGTTAGCATTGCTAAATCTTCAAGCATAGATTTTCTTCTGTCACCAAAACCAGGGGCTTTTACAGCAGCCACTTTTAAACCACCTCTAATTTTATTGACAACAAGAGTTGCCAAAGCTTCGCCTTCTACATCTTCTGCTATAATTAATAATGGTCTTGATGATTGCACAACTGCTTCAAGTATATGTAACATTGGCTGTAATGTTGATAGTTTTTTCTCTAAAATAAGAATATATGGATTTTCTAATTCTACTGTCATTTTCTCGGAATTAGTCACAAAATACGGAGATAAATAACCTCTATCGAATATCATTCCTGTAACTACATCAACTTCAAAACCGAAATTTTTAGCTTCCTCAACGGTTATTACACCTTCTTTGCCAACCTTTTCCATAGCTAAAGCAATTTGTTCACCAATTTGCTTATCACCATTTGCAGAAATCGTTCCAACTTGTGCTATTTCTTCTTGCGTACTAATAGCTTTACTAGATTTTTTTATATCAGCCTGCACGTGCGCCACTGCTAAATCTATACCTCTTTTAAGGTCCATTGGGTTAAATCCAGCTGCAACCGCTTTATTTCCTTCTGTTACAATCGCTTGTGTTAAGATTGTCGCTGTAGTAGTACCATCACCTGCAGTATCAGCTGTTTTACTTGCTACTGATTTTACCAGCTGCGCTCCTAAATTTTGGTTAGCATCTTTTAATTCAACCGCTTTTGCAACGGTTACACCATCTTTTGTTAATCTTGGAGGACCAAAAGATTGCTCAATAGCCACATTACGTCCTTTTGGTCCTAATGTTACCTTTACCGTATTAGCCAAAATATCAATACCCTTGATCATTTCCTCACGAGCTTTTGTGCCGTATTTAATTTGCTTTGCCATTTTTATTACTTCTCCTTGAAATATGTTTAATCAAATATTTATTTAGATAGAATGCCTACAACATCACTCTCTTTCATTATAACCAGATCTTGACCATCTATTTTTATTTCTGTTCCACCCCATTTGCCATACATTACGACATCATCAATTTTCACTTCTAATGGAATAATATTACCATTAACATCCCTTGCTCCCTTACCAACGGCTACTACTTTGCCTTGCATTGGTTTTTCTTGAGCATTATCTGGAATAATTATTCCGCCTTTAGTTATTGTTTCTGCAGCTATTGCTTGAATTGCAATACGATCATGCAATGGTCTAAAATTCATCGTAACCTCTTTCTATATTAGTTGATTTCAGATTAAGTCTTTACTTTATCTGTACTTGTTTATATATGCTTTGAAAAATTTACTTCAAGAGTAAATTACATTATTTTTTAAAATAACCTGTCTAACTCTTTTTTATAAGACTTAAGTATTGTATCTAATGAAGTGGATTTTATATATTTACTAGTTATAGATTTAATGGAATAATTAATTTTATCACTGCTTTTACTAGTTTCTTGGCTTAAAGATAATAAAAGTTCAGATGTTAAATTAATAAAAAGTTCTGGGTTTTCTTTAACAAAATTATATATTGCCCTTAAATTATTATAAGATACAAAACTACTAGTTTGATCATCACATAGCTTAGAAGAACCAGATATATCAGCATTAATATAGACAAATTTACTATATTTCGCACAACGCAAAGATAAAGACATATTTTGCGTATATATACTACTATCAGCTTTATCTACTTTATCTAATAACACCCTATGCACGAGAGATCCCGATTTACCAATTTCTCTCATAGATGGAACTTTATTGGTCAATATTTCTTTAATCGGAGTTTCGATTAACATAGGAACTATATTAATTTTTTCTGCCATTATTTCTGATGATATACGTCCAACTGCTACTTGAGTACCTAATGTTAAACTTGATTCTATGAGTAATAGAGTAGAATCTGGGTGCAATACCTCATTACCTTCAACAAAATGTATGTAATCGCCAGTAGCAAGGCTTGAAGCTTTATTGATACTAATGGAAGGTCCTTGGTTTTGCTGAGTTATAATAGTAGTACGCGGTAAATCATTTACAGCAAATTTCAATACTTGCAATGAATCATCTGTACTACCATCATCTACAAAAATAAATTCCTTGCGAATATTGCCACTAACTTGCTTTAACGAAGCAATCAAACTTAGAATATTACTCTCATTATTATGAATAAGTACTATGTATGTACATCTTAACATGGTATATATTTATCCTTATTGGTATAATACTTTTACGAAATCATACTTTCACAATCCTTGCTAGGCAAGAGTGAAAGATCTAATTTAGATTATTTAACAAAAATTTTAGACGAGAATACAATGATAAAAATTAGTTGTTATCAAACTACTCAGAATCAACTACCTAAAACTTTTTGTCAACTTACTGAAAAATGTTATTATAGCAATTTAAAAACTATTATTTTTACTGAAAATGAAGATTATTCACAAAATTTAGACAGAATCCTTTGGACTTACTCTAAAAAGCATTTTATTCCCCACGCTACTAGCTTAGACCCATTACCAGAAAAACAGCCTGTTTATATTACTCATAATATAAACGAATATAATCAATCTAAGATCATTATTTTTATCAACCCTTCACAAAAAACTATACTTGAAGCATTTTCTCAAAATAGCCTAATTCAACCAAAGCTTGTACAAAAAATACTCTTTATACACGATGAAATACAAAAAATACACTCTGATATCATAAAAAATTTATTAGAAAAAAGCTACATTAATAGATTTGTAATAAATGCCTTTAACCAAACTAAACAAGGCGCTTGGGAAGAATTAAACCTATCTTGAAACCCACACAAACTAAAAAATTCTGATTAGTTTGAATTAATAGTAACATTATACAACTCAAGTTTACTTGCGCATAGCATCTTTATGTTATAAAGTTAAATATTAAAAGTTACTCTATAAACTTAAGATTATTCTGCGATTTATTGATAATTAAAAAATGTAAAATTATAGTATCAAATCATTGCAATAGCTGCATTTGCAATAAAAACAGATGAAGGATTAATTTCTAAATCTGGATGTGATATGTATCTATCAAAACCGGTATCAATTGATATTTTTATTAACCCAAATCCAAGAATATAATAATGACGGCAACTGTATTAGTAGTAGATGATTTAGACACAAATGTAAAATTACTTGAGGCAAAGCTACTTAGTGAATATTATAATGTTGTCACAGCTACTAATGGAATTAAAGCCCTACAAGCTTTAATAGAAAACAAAATTGATATAGTGTTATTAGATGTCATGATGCCAGAAATGAATGGATTCGAAACATGCGCACGTATAAAATCAAATCCAGAGACTACTCATATACCCGTAGTTATGGTTACAGCTCTCTCTGAAACCGAAGATAGAATAAAAGGTTTAGAAGCTGGAGCAGATGAATTTCTTACAAAGCCAATCAATGATACCGCATTATTTGCCAGAGTTAAATCTTTGACTCGCATGAAGACCGTAATTGATGAACTTAAACTAAGAAATAACACCATTTCTGAGTTAGGCGGAAAGATCCTAATTACAAAACAAAATTTTGCTAATAGTAAAATTTTACTTCTAGATGACGATGTTATTCAAGCCAAAAATATCAAATCTAGCCTCCATACTTTAACTACGCAAGTGCAAGTACTAACATCACCAAAAGACATTGACAGCCTTGGATCATTCATACCAGATATAGTTATTATTAGCTGCCAAATAGATTTTGTAGACCCCATACGTATTGGAGTAATGCTGCGTTCAAAAACAATTTTTAAGAATGCTGCATTGATATTTCTAGCTGAAGAGGAAAATATGGCTATGGTTATTAAGGGTATGGAACTTGGCATAAATGATTATTTTATTTATCCTATCGATAAAAATGAACTACAAGCACGCATTAAAACTCAATTACGCAGAAAATATTATCAAGATAATTTACGCGCTGAACTAGAAGAAAGCATGGACTTATCTACCAAAGATGCTTTAACTGGATTATTTAATCGTCGCTACTTGGATATACATATTAAGCAAATGTCAAAAAATGCCCTATCATCTGGCAAACCAATGTGCATGATAATGTTAGACATGGATCATTTCAAAGAAGTGAATGATAATTATGGACATCCAGCTGGTGATGCGGTATTAAAAAAACTAGCAAATACTCTAAAATCTTCATTTAGAGTAACAGATCTTATTGCACGCTATGGTGGTGAAGAATTTGTAGTATTACTTGGCAATATTGACCTCAAAGCCTGCACTCACTTAGCAGAAGAAGTAAGAGTTGCTATTGAATCAGTAGAATTTATTATTCCGGGGCAAAATAAATTTTTAAAAAAAACAGCCTCAATCGGTATTGCTGAACTCAAATATGGGGGGGAGTCTGCAGAGGAATTTATCACTAGAGCAGACAAAGCCATGTATGAGGCCAAAAAAGGAGGTAGAAACAAGGTTGTCACTGGATAAAATAGCTGATATTTAATTTTTAATTTATTAAAATACTAATTATGTTTAATAGTTGGATGGAACTTCACTATGCTTATAAACAAACATTATTAATTTACATTAATAAAATTAATCTAAGTATAGCTGAGTATAATTTTACTCTATAACCTAAGCATAACCTCAGCCAAAGCAGAAAAAATCGTATATTGCACCACATAATATTACACAACAACATTGGCTATTGACTTCATCAGTTACCTCATTACTAGTAATAGCCGAATCAAATAAAGTTACTTGGTTTACCCCAGCAGGATGCTGACCCACCCTAGTAGAGTGCTCTCTACCGACTATTGCAGGGTGAGCAATCGAAGATTGCGAAGATTGGTCTAA
>CAWWAI010000037.1:0-11709 GCA_963934885.1 uncultured Rickettsiaceae bacterium
GCCGTGTCTCAGTCCCAGTGTGGCTGATCATCCTCTCAGACCAGCTAAAGATCGTAAGCTTGGTAGGCCATTACCCCACCAACTACCTAATCTTGCGCGGGCTCATCCATCAGCGATAAATCTTTCCTCCTTAGAGAATATACGGTATTAGCATCTGTTTCCAAATGTTATTCCGTACTGATGGGTAGATTCCCACGTGTTACTCACCCGTTTGCCACTAACATTACTGAAGCAAGCCCCAGTAATGTTCGTTCAACTTGCATGTGTTAAGCATACCGCCAGCGTTCGTTCTGAGCCAGGATCAAACTCTCAAGTTTGATTCTGTCATTACTCTTTTTTTCAAAAAAATCGACAGTTTGTGTTATCTTAACGATAACAATTTTGCTACTGTCACTACCTTTATCTAATTACTTGGTATATGTTGATATTCACTTCTAAAACAGCTTCGTGGTTTTCTTGTCTTCTTAAGTTGACCACGCTTTGGTAGGGCTAGTTATAAGCAATATCTCTAGCCCTGTCAACAACAATTTTCAAAAAAACATAATATTTTTTTCCTGTACATAATTATGAGTAAAAAATAAAATATAGACTACTAATATAAAAAAAACAGCTCTTCATGTAGCGAATTATTCTAAATATATTGTTGTGCATGCTTTACAAATAGTGCATATTACACAAATATAAATAATAAAATGACTAATCCAATGGTTCAAATTATTAGAGTGTTATTTGCTTACCCAGCACTATATTTGCTACATAAAATTATACAGCGTTTTTCATTTTTCGCAGGATTAGTGTTGCTGGCATTAATTTTATTTGTTAGTAGGGAGTATATAGCTAGTAATCTTTCTGTAGATTTTTTTAGTAATTCAACCAATACTACTACAGACAATTTACAAGAAAATATCATTAGAGAAGTAACGATTCAAAAAGGTGATACGCTTGGTGCTATTTTACGAGAACAGGACATGCCTAATGATGACATTAAAGAATTAATTAAATTAGCTCAAAATGAAAGTTTAACTTCCAACTTAAAAATCGGACAAGTTTTAACCTTTAATTATGACCTTGAACTTATTGAAACTCCAGGAGACAGTCTAAATGAAGAAAAATTATCTTTAAATCGCATGGATTTTAAAGTTGATAAAATAAACTCAATAGAATTTATACGACAAGATAATAAATTTGTAACGCATCACATATCTGCTCCTCTTAAAAAGCTTGTTACTAAATATGAATCAACTATTGATTCAAGTGTTATATCATCTTTAAAAAAATCAGGCATGAGCACAAATAGTATTATTAAACTCATTAATGCCTATTCTCATCAAATTGATTTTCAACGACAAATTAAATTAGGAGATAAAATCACTGTACTAACTGAAAAATTTGTTACCACTAAAAAAGAGTTTTCTCATCATGGTCAAATACTATACGCATCTCTAAAAACTGGTGGGGCTGAATATAATATTTACCGCTATTCTCCAAACAACGAAGACTCTAATGCTCAGTTTTTTTCAGATAGTGGTAACAGCATCAAAGGTAATTTACTTCGCACTCCAGTCAAAGTAGCCAGAATTTCAAGCCATTTTGGTTATAGAAAAAAACATCCAGTTCTAGGGTATGGAGCAATGCATAAAGGTGTAGATTTTGCAGCCGCGATTGGCACACCAATATATGCAGCAGGTAGCGGAAAGATCGAATTTATCGGTTCGAAATCAGGATATGGACGCTTTATATTGCTTAAACATAATGGTAGTTTGTCGACTGCTTATGCGCATGCATCTAAATTTGCAAATAATCTTAAACGTGGCTCTCATGTTAAACAAGGTGACATTATCGCTTTTGTTGGCAAAAGTGGTAGAGTAACTGGACCGCACTTACATTATGAAGTACGTATTAATGGAAAGCAAGTAAACCCTATGAAGTTTAAATCAACTCCTGGAACTAAACTAACCGGAACTAAACTTGCTAACTTTAATAACCATAAACAACAAATAAAAACTCTGATTAACAAACTTGGTAGTAATACTGAACTAGACGCTAATGACATCGATGTAAAATTATACTAATTTCAATGAGCAAAAAGAAACTACTTTACTATTTCATAGCAATAATATTTTTAATCGCTATTGATCAAGGATCAAAAAGCTTTTTAATTATTTATCTAAAAACGCAACCAAATTATGCGCTTGAATTGCTACCCATATTAGATTTTGTTTATGCCTGGAACTATGGTATTAGCTTTGGATTATTTCGCGAATATCACCAATATAGTAATATTGCTTTTTTCATATTAAACAGCATAATCATTATCTATTTATGTTGTTTAATATTAAAAACCCAGGCCTGCTTAGCACAACTAGGATTAATTTTAATTATTGGTGGTGCGCTAGGTAACTTAATCGATAGAATAATACGCGGGGCTGTTTTTGACTTTATTTACATTTACTACCAAGACCTAGCCTTTCCGGCTTTTAATATGGCGGATAGCTTCATCACAGTTGGTGCATGTTTTTTTATCTATGATTATCTATTTTGTAGTAAAAATAATACAAAAATGACTTGATGAACCAATAAATTCACGCTATACCTAAAATCAACAAATCAAGAGCGAAAATAATGAAAAAAATACTATTACTAAGCGTAGCCCTAATTATCACTTCTGCTTGCAGCAAAAACACTAAAAGAACATTAGGATTAACCGAAACTATGCCTGATGAATACCAAGTAGAGCGTAATAACTCGCTTGAAATACCGCCTTGTTATCAGGTAAATTCACCTAAAAAACAAAAAGATACGAAATATAAAAATTTATCAAAATCTGAACAAGCTCTATTAAACGAGATAAAATAAGAAAACTTATTTCTTTAACTATTTTATACTTGGTAACTGCAACCTATAACAAAGAATTGCTAGGTTGCAGTTAGGAGTTTTATTTATCTAGTAAGTGCATCAAGTAGTCTTTGAGCCGCTTCAGGAATCTTATTAGCAGCTTGCCTTGATTTCGGGAAGATAATGTACCGCCCCTGCGTAAACAAATGCCATAGCCATTTGTTGTGGAGTGGCATTAGAAAAATCAAGCAATGGATCATTTGCAAGTGTTCGAATTGCAGCTAAAGTACGTGGAGCCGCTTTATTCAAAACTTCTGCATATTTATGGTTAGCATCTAATACAGCTCTCCATGCCGTAGCTACTTCAAGCCATGTAGGTATATTTCCAGTGCCCGAGCCAGGGTATGGAGCTTCACGTTCCGCTAACTGTAGTAAATTTTTATTTTCTTTATAATCAAGATTAATTTCATTTTGATTAACATAATACCTGGTTAAAGCAAAGTTATTATGTAAATATTCATTGTATCCTTGAGCCGTCGAAGATCTAAAAAGTTTACCATCTCCTATATTAATAATATTTAATTCTATTACATCATCACTAGTTTTTCCTACCTGAACATTAAGATCTCTAACGCTACCATTTAATAAAAGTTTATTATCAAAACCTGCAGAGTTGATAAACATATTTATCTGATCTTTTTTATTATTGAGAGCTGCTTGCAACGTTACTGTTTTTTCATCAGACTTACCAGCGGCACTTGATATTATTGTAAGACATTCTTGCGTTAAACTAGCAATTACTTTTAAGTATTCATCTGCAACATTTAACATATTTGCCGAATATGAAAGATCGCGAGTAATGGAACTAATAGTTATTTCACTATCTCTTAGAGAGTTACCCAAGAAAGCATCAACAACAGGCGTAAATTTATTAATCCCTGTTGTCATGCTCTCGCCTAAACCAATAGTTTTTCTACCTGTTGCATCTACTTCTCTAGATACTAATCCTTTTAAATTATTTCCTAATGTTAGGGCCATTTTATTTATTTCATTATTTATTAAAACTTATTTGTAATTATTTAGGTATAGTTATTTAACCTATGATTTGCAATCTAGTTAACAAGTATACTTAAGCAATAATCATGCCATCAAAGATATTATCTACCTCTATTCGTCAGGATACACACCCCAGAGAAATTTTCTTGCAACCCACCCCTTATAAGATTTACAACTCACCTGGCACCAATCTTTTTCACATTTATGCAAGCCACAGCGAATTTGCGGTACTAATTTAGCAACTATCTGATCATATTTACCAGCAGATTCAAGAAGTGGTATTATATTTTTAGCGACCATAATTACTGATCTTCTTCCAGAAATTACACTAGAATGAACCCAACCTCCTTCGCCACTAATATCACGAATCTTACGCCATTGTTCATATTCTGCAATTACTTCTACCGGCTCACCCTTTTTAACAAAAACCCACTCTATAGGGCAATCATTCACAGGTCCTGTACGAGCATTCGCTTCATCAAACTTAATGGTAACAAAACGTGGTATTGGTAAATTTTTAGGTGCAGCATAAGATATAGTAATCAATACTAGATTAATAATGATCAGTACTATTTTACTCATCTTCTTCAGCGGATTCTAGCAACGTATTATCTGGTTTTACTAAAACATAGTTACCATCTCTAAATTGCCTTTTAACACGGTTAATGTCATCTTCAATAACACCCATAGACTTCAAAACTGCACCACCAAGCTGCAAACCCATTTCATAATCCTGAGGGATTATAGTATCTACCCCGATATTATATAATTCAATTGAGCCGTTTAAATTCTTAGCTCTTACTATCATTTCTAAATTACTAAATTTAGAGTTGATAACTTTACTGATTTTTTTTACAGTGACTTCATTATTCACAGTCACCACCATTATTAAGGCTCGGTCTGCCCCAATAGCTTCAAGGGTTGACACTTGTGAGGCATCACCTTTAAATACTGGCAGACCATTAGAAACTTCTTCACGTACAATATCGTCATTAACATCAAGGGCTATATAATTAATTTCCTCAGCTGATAAAACTTTTGCTACCATCTTACCAACTATACCAAAACCAACAATAATTACATGATTAGTTAAATCACGTGCTCCATACTCTATAATCTGATTAGGTGTTCGACCTAAGCCCTTTTCAATTTTCTCAGAAAATTTTTGTCCGATTAATGCCAGAAGTGGTGTCAGAGCCATAGAACATGTAACTACTAATAATAATATATTAGAAGTACCTTCTTCGAGAACACCGTATTCTTTGCCTAGACCAAATAGAATGAATGCAAACTCACCACCTTGCGCTAATAATAGTCCAGCATGTACAGCCACACCTTTGTTAAAGCCAAATAAAATACAAAGTCCAGTAATAATCGAGGCTTTTAATACTATCAAAGATACACATAAAATAATTATAGTAGTTATTTCCGCATACATCTCCATAACATCAATTTTCATACCAACACTCATAAAAAACAAGCCCAGTAATAAACTTTTAAACGGATAGATACTTTCTTCTGCCATAGATCTAAAATCTGTTTCAGCGACAAGAATTCCCGATACAAATGCACCTAGTGCAAGCGATAAACCAAAATGTTCAGTTCCCCAAGAAGCGGTAAGAACTACAAGAAGAGTAACAGCAATAGGTAACTCGCTACTTTCATTATGATCTGGCGAAATAAAAGAAAATAATGGACGCAATAATAACCGACCAGCAATAAAAATTACTACCAAAGCAAGAATGGCTTTTATAAGTGAATTACCAAGTATATAAGGAAGAGATTCAACTATCTCATCACCACCACCCAGAATAGGCACAATAACCAATAAAGGAACAACAATAAAATCTTGTAAAAGCAATATTGCTAATGCTATTCTACCAACTTGCATTGATTGACTTTTTGTTTCATTGATAACCTGAATTACAATCGCGGTAGATGATAGAGCCAATCCACCAGATATAATAATAGCAGAGTTATTATCTCCCGTAGCTAGAATTATGACCGCAGCAATAATCAAACCAGTAATCATAACTTGAAGTGATCCTAATCCAAAAACATAACGACGCATGGCTTTCAACCTCTCGATAGATAACTCCAAGCCTATTGCAAATAACAAAAAAACTACGCCCATTTCACCAAGCAGGCTAGTTTGATCATACGTTACGACTTTCAAACCATTATCACCAATTAATGCCCCAGCTACAAGGTAACCAAGTACAGGGCTTAAATTTAAGCGCTTAAAAATAGCGACCACAAACACCGCTGTTGCAATCAACATTATTACAATAACTAAAACTTGGCTTTCCATAATTCTCTAAATATTTTTTAAAATAATTTTATTTTTTTTCTGTCCAAAATTCTTCAAGCTTTAATTGTTCTCTAGTCTCGGGTTGGAATAAATGTACTATTACATTACCAGCATCAAGTAAAATCCAGTCTGAGCCTTGTAATCCTTCTACTGAAGCATTCAACTTTAATTCATGCTTCAATTGCAACGCTATATATTCACCAATAGCACGTATGTTTTTAACCGACCTACCGCTAGCAAATATCATATAATCTGATAATGGTACTTCACCTTTAATTTCCATACACGTGATATTTGATGCATTTTTTTCATTAAGACATTTTAATATAAAATCTTTTAATTCTTCTTTATTCATTAGCTCTAATCTGTGTTGAAGAAACAGCACATAAACTATTTCTATGAAGGATTATATTCTTTGTTTGAGTTTTAGCAAGAACTCCCTTGGGTTTGCAGATAAAAGAATTGATATTTACCAACCTTGCGTATACAGGACGATCGAAAATAATTATATCACATAATTTGGGGATATCTTTGTAACGATACCATTTCCTAAAACTAGCAGCATTATCTATGCCCATTAACCATGAAAATTCAATAGTTGGAAAACGTTCAATTAGGGCTTTTAATGAATCATAAATATAAAAAGAGCCCAAATCATATTCTGCTGTTGATACTATAATTCGTGGATGATTTACTATCTCCAAAGATTCCCTTGCTCTTGAAAAAATATTTTTACTATTAGTCCTTTTTAGTGGGTTTTGATTAGCTACCAGCCAAATTACATAATCAAATTTATAGAATTTTAATGCCTCCATAGAGATCATCAAATGCCCTGAGTGCGCAGGATTAAAAGTACCGCCAAGCACGCCGATACGTAAATTTAGGTTTCGTAGGAAACCTAAGGCTTGTAAATTCATAATATTTTGTGTAAGTTGCATGTTATAAATTATCTAAATATATAACATTAATATGGCTATTACAGAATTAAAACTCAAGGATATTTTGCAAACAAATTTTCCTAATGACAAAATAATAATTAAAGATTACGCGGGGGATCAAAACCATTATTCTATAGAAATTATTTCTAAGTCTTTCCAAGGACTATCACTGATCAAACAACATAGATTAGTTAAAAATGCTCTATCAGGAATTTTACAAAAACAACTACACGCTGTAACCATAAAAACTAAAACTCCAGAGAAGGAATAAAAATTAAATATATTTACTTCTATACACTGCGATCATTCCTATATTTCAAATTCACCAACTTAATATGGCAATTGACAGTGCATTTATTATTATCTAACGGATTTTTAGCTCTAGATCCGGTTTTTTTCTCTAACCCTAAAGTTTTTAAGAATTTCTTTGATTCTTCGTGTAAATATTGCACTTTCACTTTTGCCGTACCTTTTTTCTTCATGCCGAGTATGGTAGCTGCACGTTCAGATAAATCTATTTCACGATTATGTGCATAAGGACCCCGATCATTTACTAATACTATAATTGATCGATTATTTTCTAGATTTTTGACTTTTACCAAGGAAGGAAGTTGCAACGTACGATGCGCAGCCGTCAATAAATTTTTATTATAAATATCACCATTAGCCGTTTTTTTACCATGGAATCCATAACGCGAACCATACCATGAGGCTATACCGATTTTACTGTATCTCTTAACTTCCCTTGGGCGATAAGTTGTATTCTTGATACGATATTTTTTTCCTACTTTATAGTGCCCTTTATAGTGAGTGTTTTTGGGATCATCTTTAGAAAGTATCTTATACGTATTATTTTTTTTAGCAGCAGGTCCTTGGCACGCAGATAATATTACACAAGAAATAATTATAACTAATATGTTATTTAGTTTACCAATCACCGCTCAACCCTTGATCAAGATTTAAATCTACTTCATCTTTGTCAATCAAGAAATCATTAGAATTATTAGTTCCTTTTGATTGAGTCTTCATTTTATTTGCACTATTTAATACTCTAACATGGCTTACTACTTTTGCTACACCATGAACATTAGAAGCAATCGCTGCTACCTTTTCTATCTCTTCCTCTGATCTGGCTATACCAAATAAATAAACTATATCCGTAAGCGTTATAACTGTATAATTTACAAATTTAATATCCCGATTCATAAATGTTTTTGATTTAATCTGACTAGTTATCATGGTATCTCTTGTATACTGAACCAAATTAAATTTTCCACTGTTTTTATTAACCTTCAATTCGTTTATTACTTCATTAACGCCTTCTTGATTCCAAGCAATTTGTATGGCTGTAATTGAATCTTGTTCATTTTCAATTACACCAGTGAATAATACGCGTCCTTGCACAACTTCAATTTTAATTTTTGTATATAAATCACGAAAATTCTTTTTTATAAACTCTCCTTTTATAGAAGTAGAAATTCTAACATCAGTCATTGTGTCACCGGCTGGGCGGTCTTTAGCAAACTCCAGAACAGTGCCCGCAGTACCTGCAAACATCGTCTCTAAACAACCAGATAGCATTACAGACATACAGATAATGGTAACTATTTTCATATAATTTTTTTGTAACATAATTTTTATATAGCTGAATTAGTAATAATATAACTCTTAAGATCATTATACAAAGTAATTACATACGTGCAATTATTATATAAAGCAATCACTACCTAATAAGTAATAGGTGAATTAGTTTAAATTTATTGACAAGTATATTTTAAAAGAGTTAACATCCTTGACCTAGACATTATCAATTTTGAAATATGCACAATAAATCAATCAGAAAATCTATATTACTTTGGTTATTAGCTAATTTATTTTTTGCTTTTCAATTTATTCTCAGATTATCTGCAGGTATTTTACGCGAAGATATTATTCAAAAATTTTCTATTGATGCCGCAAGCTTTGGTACCTTAGCTGGTTATTATTATCTTGGATATTCTAGTACGCAAATTCCACTTGGAATAATGTTAGACCGCCTTAGCTTTCGCCTTGTAACATCTTTATCTATAGCGACTTCTGCTGTTGGCACTATGATGTTTGTTACTTCTAATAACTGGGATTTACTATTATTTGGTCGCTTTTTAATAGGAGCAGGAAGCGGAGTTGCATTCCTTGCTATAGCTAAAATTATTAAAATACATTTTAATGAAAAATTTCATTCAATGCTTATTGGCTTATCTTTCTCATTTGGTCTTACTGGAGCTGTGTTCGGATCGACTCCAATGAAGTTATTATTTGAGCGTTTTGGTTACGACTATACTTTTAATATCTTAACCTTAATTGGCTTTGCTCTTGCAGCAATGATGCTTATTTTTGGCAAGTTAGAAACTAACGAGAATACTCATAATAGTGCCAGTGATACAGTTAAATCAGTTTTAAAATTAGTATCAAATCCAACTATTATCTTAATTGGAGTCTCTGGTGGTTTAATGGTTGGAGCTCTTGAAGGCTTTGCTGATGTATGGGCAATTCCATTTTTTAATCAAGTTTTCAATATGTCAGCCACGCAAAGCACAACCATAACATCTTTTATCTATATTGGCATGTGTTTTGGTGGACCTATCCTAGCATTATCAGCTATCTTGTTACGTTCTGCAAATTTAATGATATTTTTAACTGGTCTACTTACAATAGCAATATTTGCTATATTATTCTATCTACCACCTTTATCTTTTATAATGAGCGCAGGACTAATGTTTACCTTAGGGATATTGTGCTGCTACCAAGTACTAGTATTCACTGTTGTTAGCAATCAAGTGGAAGCTTCTTCAGCCGGTCTTGCTATTGCAATAACTAACTGTATTAATACATTTTTTGGGTATTTTTTCCACACTAGCATAGGCAATGCATTCCAATCAAGTTGGGATGGGTCAGTAAGTGCTACAGGTAATGCACTATATAGCATAGATAATTTTATATATGCACTAGCAATCATACCAATTTGCTGCTTTATCGGGCAATTTGGCTTTGTATTCTTAACTATAAAAAGCAGAAAGAAAAACTAATAGATCAAGTAGTGCAAATATACTTGTGTAATAGATAACCGCACAAATCAACCATCTGTTAGTTCCTTGAATAATTTAAATGCCTGCTCCATAGGAAGCGGATCTTCAATGCAAGACTCTTTAGGTTGGAAGCTATTGTTAAACCTGTCTATCGCACTTTGCTTTATACCTTTACGATCTACTTCTTCTTTAAATGCAGTCCAATGATGTCCCACACCTTCAGATATAATTCCTAGTTTTTGTGCTAAAATATTAGCTTTAGCACCATTCCAATATTTTTTTTCTGTCTGAGCGGTGGAGCGCATTTGGAAATGTCGCATATCTAATCCTAATATATTTCCACCAAAATAATTTAAATTTCTTGTTTTAGAGCTAGCAGAGTGATTTCCTTGTGCAATTATAACGTCAATACCTGGTCTTACCGCTACCTTTCCAAGACCACCAGATAAAGACTTTATTCTAAATTTTATATTTTTATAGAAATGTTCTGCGCCATTGAGATGATCTACCGTTTCAATAGGCACATGCTGATATTGCATGGTAAGAATAACATCTGATTTACTAGGTGTTTTGTCCAAAATACTTTGTAGCTTAACATTAGGATACCAAAATTCATCTGCATCAACTGGGAAAACCCAATCTAGTTTAGGCCATAAAGAATTAGCAAGAAGCATTGCACCTGTTGTTACTTGACTTTGTATATACTCAATTATTGGATCGTCAATGACCACTACTATTGCTTTACCAAGAACTTGTCTCTTAAATTTCTCAACTAATAACCTAGTATTATCAGTTGAATTATTATCTACAATAACAAATTTACGAAACCCAACACAAAAATGCCAAACTAAATTCTCATAAATAATATCATCTTCATCTTTAATCATAGTAATTAAAGCTATGTTATCTATCCCCTCTCTTGCAAATTCTACAGTTTTAGGTGCAACATCTTCGTTAGATCGTGATCCATAAAGTAGATTTTTCTCTTTTGTATCTTCAATATTGCTTTTTACGATATGTTTATTAATCTTATAAATGAGTGTATATTTTTTTGGCGCTAATAATTCATACGCGGCTATTAGAATAACTACTGTAAATACAAAGAACAAAATCTTTGTTAATAAATTATATTTCTTCATTTTATAAGATCCGATTATTTTTTGATGTAGTCATTATAAATAAAATAAATCCAAAAGCAATTTTTCTTTAGTTTAGGTGCAGATTCATTTTTCAAAATCTCCTTATATAGCCTCTCCAACAATTCTATTAGCAAAGGAGCTACTGGCGACTGCGGCAATCTCTCTATGTACAGTAATGATGAACATTTAACAAATATGGGAGAAGACCCAAATCGAGACATGCTACTTGATATAGATCCTAACGCTAATCAGTGTGTTGTCGCTATGAAGATTTACTCTCATATTGAACAAGATGTATCTAAACGTGAAAAATTTGCAGCTATTCAATTAGATAAATTCTCTGCTACATGTACTGGTACACTTGA
>CAWWAI010000038.1:0-11566 GCA_963934885.1 uncultured Rickettsiaceae bacterium
CGCCTAGTTCGAATCTTACGTAAGATTTTAGTTCAACTGATGTACCTAGTTCTTTTGCAAGATTTGCTACAATATCTGAGATTTTTGTTTTACCATCAATTACAAATACTTGATCTAGAAGCACTATCTCTTCTAAGAATTTACGGATTCTACCTTCAATCATTTTTTCGATGATATTATCAGGCTTACCGGATTCTCTTGTTTGCTGGGTAAAGATATCTTTTTCTCTTTGAATTATTTCAGGATCTACAGATTCTTTATCTAAACATTCTGGTCTAGACGCGGCAATATGCATAGCTATTTGCTTAGCAACGAACATTAATTTTGTTTTGTCACCGGTGGATTCAAGAGCAACAAGCACAGCAATTTTACCCATGTTGTCAAACACTGCATTATGAATATATGATGCAATTACTCCATCGCTGATAGATACAGATTGCATACGACGAAGATTTAGATTTTCACCTATTGTTCCAATGTTAGAAATAATTTCATCTTCAACAGATTTGCCCGACTTAGTGGTGGCAGCTTTTAAAGCATCTATATTATCAACGGCAACAGCTAATTCTGAAACTTCTTTTACTATTCCTTGAAAGATTTCGTTTTTAGCAACAAAATCTGTTTCAGAATTAATTTCAATCGCTGCGCCTTTAAAACCATTTACACAAACTGCAGTTAAACCTTCAGCAGCTACTCTGCCAGCTTTCTTAGCAGCAGTAGCCAAGCCTTTTGTTCTTAACCAATCAACAGCTGCTTCAAAATCACCATTTACTTCTACAAGTGCCTTTTTGCAATCCATCATGCCAGCGCCTGTTTTTGTTCTTAAATCTTTAACTAATGCTGCGGTTACAGTCATTGCTCAATCTCCATTTATTATTACTTATTTTGTCTTTACAACTTTTTGCAGAGGTGCTTTTTCTTCTTGCTTCTTAGGTGTAGAAGCTTTAGCAGCGTTTACTGGCTTTGCTTTAGACACTTTAGCTACTTTCTCCATTTTGGTTACACCATCAAGAGTTTTATTTTCTACTTTTTTCGCAAGGCCTGCATCAGCACCAGAATCAGTTAATGCATCTTGTATACCAGCAAGAGCCGCATCTGCAAATAAACTACAATATAATCTGATAGATCTAATCGCATCATCATTACCAGGTATTGGATAATTTACATTGTCTGGATCTGAATTACTATCAACAACTGCCACAATTGGTACATTAAGCTTTACAGCTTCACTGATTGCTAAATGCTCTCTGTTAGTATCAATTACTACTATTAGATCCGGACGTCCACCGATATTTCTAATACCTGCAAGAGATTTTAATAATTTTGTTTTCTTACGAGTTAAATCTAAGATTTCTTTTTTGGTGAAGCTAGCAATCTGCTCTTCATCTTCAAGTATTTTTTCTATATTACTTAGTTTCTTAATTGACTTGGAAATAGTGCCCCAATTAGTAAGCATTCCACCAAGCCATCTATTATTTACATAAAATTGACCGCATTTTTCAGCGTATTCAGCAATTAAATCTGTTGCTTGTACTTTACCACTGACAAAAAGCACTTTGCCATTATTTTTTACAGTTTCATAGATCTTTTGTAATGCTATTTGCATTAAGGGAACTGTTTGTTGTAAATCAATAATATGGATACCATCACGCACACCATAAATATATGGTGCCATCTTTGGATTCCAGCGTGAAGTTTTGTGACCAAAATGAATACCAGCGTCTAGCAAATCGCCAACGCTAACTTTAGGTAAGTTAGACTTAGACATAAATATCTCCTGTTTTTGTTAGTTATACCTCCACATAAGCTACTAAAACTGCTATTTTAAAACAGACCAACAAAGCTTACATGTGTGAATTCTTCCCGAAAATACTCCCGAGACTAATCAATATCATATATTATATACCTTATTTCTTCAAGAAAAATTTTATACTAACAATTTTTGTAAAATATGTTCAGAAAAACTGCACCAAGAATATTGTGAAGCATCATTAGTATAAAAGCCAAGTCCCTTTTGAAGAATAAGTTCTCGATAGAATTTTGACTGAAATGCCCGTACTACAAAATTAGTTTGTTTATCAAAGGCTGAACTTAGATGAATCATATAACCTAATTTTTTTAGATTCTTCTGCAGCTCTTTAACTGAAGAGTTTTTATCTCCAAAAGAGATTAATATTTTAGAGTTTTTTGGCGTTAAAAGATTGTGCCATATTCCGAGTCCATTTTTTGCGCATAACTCCCAATCAAAAAATATACCTGGATCTATTTTTCGATCCGGCGCGATATCAGAATGGGCTAAAAAATTATTTGCAGGAATATTATATTTATTTACCAAGAAATTACTAAGCTCAATTAAAGCTAGAATTTGATCCTCCTTAAACTCACAATTACCTAAATTATCTAGCTCTATACCGATAGAATTTTGATTTAAAGATTCAGAACCGTACCAAGAACTTTTCCCTGCATGCCAAGCTATATTTGAGTCATCAACCAACTGATAAATTTCTCCATCTTCTTTAATTAAATAGTGCGCACTTACCTCTGAGGTTTTATCAGTTAACTTCTCAAGGGCATCTGTAAATAACATTTCTGTAAAATGCACTATTATATATTCGAGTCGTTGACTTCTGTTATTATAATTAGGTGATAGAAAATTATGATTGATTAACATAAATATATAGATTTAATTCACTTTGAGAGATATCATAATGATAATTTTAATATATAGATATCGGAAAACTACATTGGATAAACAGGGAAATATAAATAACACTTTTACAAGTGGCGCTAAATCAGAGATCAAATCTATGATACTTGTAATAATTTTAGCTCTTGCAGTTAGAACTTTCTTCTTGGAGTTGTTTTTTGTTCCTACCGGATCTATGAACGCGACTATTCTTGAAGGGGATTATATATTTTCAACTAAATATAATTATGGGTATAGCATTTATTCTATTCCCTTTAATCCTGATTTGTTTGAAGGCAGGATTCTTGCTCAAAAACCAGAACGTGGCGATATAATTATCATGCGCCCCCCACATCTTATGCATGAAAGATATATAAAAAGGCTGATTGGATTACCTGGAGATAAAATAGAAATAATTAATGATGTTACTTATATTAATGACGTAGCTATTGATAGAGTAGAAGTAGGAAAATACATACATAAAAATGGACAAAAATTTAATAAATTCAAAGAAACTCTGTCAAATGGTTTAAGCTTCTTTTCTTATAAACTACAATATACACAGAAAAATTTACATACAGATCTTAGTAATTATGGACCGCGTATAATAGAAGATGACAAATATTTCTTTATGGGTGATAACAGGGATAATTCTGGGGATAGTAGATATCAATTAGGCACTGTCCCTTTTCGTAACTTAATTGCTAAAGGACAATTTATTATTTTTTCTACAGAAGAAGAACTATGGGATAGTAACGCAGGATTTTGGAAACAATTATCTCGAGTTGGAACGTGGATTACTTCTATAAGATTCAATAGATTATTTACCAATCTTTATAGTTCCAATACTGATCATGACAAATAACTTTGTTCAATTAGAAAAAGACCTAAATTATAAATTTAAAAATTTATTGTTGCTTGAAGAGGCTCTAAGTCATCCGTCGCTAAAGCAAATAGACAATACTAAACCAAATTACGAACGCTTTGAACTATTAGGAGATTCAATTTTAGGATTTCTGGTAACAGAAATGATTTTTAATAGATTTGATAATTATACAGAAGGAAATATAGCTAAAATTAAAGCATACGTGGTATCTCGCGATACTTTAGTAAAAATTGCAAATACTCTGAATTTAGCAGAACATATTATTATGACCGTCGGTGAGGAACATTCTGGCGGAAGGACTAATTCTAATAATATAGAGAATACCATGGAAGCTTTAATAGCAGCTATATATCTTGATAGTAATATTGAAAGAACGCGTGAAATAGTTAATATCCTGTGGGCAGATCATATTGAAAATATAAATTTCAGTGCAGCAGACCCAAAAACATATCTACAAGAATTGCTACAACATAAAATACAAAAAATGCCCATTTATGAAGTAATAAAACAAATGGGACCAATGCATGCTCCAACTTTTACTGTGCAAGTACAAGCAGGTGATTTATTACAAACAGGAGAAGGTCATTCTATAAAAGAAGCAGAAAAAAACGCTGCTAGAAAAATGCTCAATAAATTAAGTGAATAAATTATGATAGAATCTGAATTAAAAAAATCCCTATCCGTTTGCATTATTGGAAAACCAAATGCTGGTAAATCAACTTTGCTTAATTATATTATTGGGCAAAAAATATCGATTGTAACTCCCAAAGTACAAACTACTAGATCTATTATTACCGGTATCATTACAATTGATGACATTCAACTTATATTATTTGATACTCCAGGTATTTTTGAGCCTAAGAAAAAACTCGAAAAAGCAATGGTACGCTGTGCTTGGTCTAGCTTAAATAGCGCTAATATAATTGTTTTGATTATTGATAGCGCTACAAAGCTTGACGATATGACTAAAGAAATTGTTAAAAGGATATCTGACTTAGGTAAACCAATTATATTTTTAATGAATAAGATTGATCTAAGATCAAAATACTTTCTTGATAATATAAGTTTTATAAACCAAGCTGCGCCTAGTTCAAAAACCTTTAATATATCAGCACTAAATGGCAATGGTATACCAGTGTTTCTAGATTATTTAAAAGAAAATGCTACTAATACTGGTTGGATGTACGAAGAAGACGACATGACAAACCTACCAGCGCGTTTCCTTGCTAGTGAAATTACTAGAGAGCAATTATTTCTACAACTAGAGCAAGAATTACCTTACAATCTAACAGTAGAATATGAAACTTGGGAAGAAAAATCTGATGGTTCTGTTAAAGTTAACCAGGTTATTATTGTGTCTAAAGATTCCCATAAAAATATGATTATTGGAAAAAATGGTAGTCGTATCAAAGCGGTCGGAAGCGCAGCTAGACTAAATATTGAAAAACTTCTAGGGTACAAAGTGCATTTATTCCTCTTCGTAAAAGTAAGAAAAAATTGGGAAGATAACCCAGAATCTTATCATATAATGGGTCTTAAATATTCTGCTGACTAGCAACTAGAGTTGTTAGTTGTTATAAATTTGAATTTGTGTATATTATTTGAGTTACAACATTATTTTAATATTATAAATGACTGCTAAAATTATCTTGGAAAATGTTTGCGTAGATGGAATAGATACTCATGCAAGATCTTCTACTATTAGACAAATGATCCTTACCAGAAAAATTGCGCCTTCAGCAAAAATTCCTATATTAAAAAATGTAAATTTTGAAGCACATAAGGGTGATAGAATTGGTATATTAGGTTCAAATGGTAGCGGAAAATCATCTTTGTTAAAAGTCATCTCTGGAAACTATCCAATTCACTCAGGTAAACTAGAAGTAATAGGAAAAATCGCACCATTAATTGAAATGGGAGCTGGTTTTGATCCTGAAATTACTGGTAGGAGTAACATTAAAATAAGTTATGCTTACAGAGGTAAATTATCTGAATATTCAAAAGATATTGAAAGAAAAATAATTGAATTTTCGGAATTAGAAGAAAAAATTGATTTGCCTTTAAAAACATATTCATCTGGTATGGTATCAAGGTTAGCATTTTCATCTGCAATTTTTCAACAACCAGATATCCTGCTATTAGATGAAATTTTTGCCGCTGGTGATAGTGGGTTTATTAACAAATCATATAAGATTATGAAACAAAAATGGAATGAAGTGCAAATTGCTATCTTTGTTTCTCATTCTATAAATGAAATTTCTGAACTATGTAATAAGTGTTTTATTATGCATCATGGAGAAATTATTGCTTCTGGTGATACAGATAAAATGATAGAACGATATCAAAAAGAAATACTACATTTAGATGGGACTTAAAGATATGAGAATAGCTGAAATTAGCAAAATATTTGATAAATATTATCTTTTAACCGCTTTAATTATAGCCAATAATGCAATAACTCGTCAATATAGAGATTCATTTCTAGGTATTATATGGACTGTTATTCAACCATCGACACAAGTTATAATTTATGCAATAGTCTTTTCTACTATTATGCGCTTTCCAGTAGAAAATTATGTAGTTTATCTGATGTGTGGCGTGGTTTTATGGGGGTTTATATCCTCTTCCTTAATTGGTGCATCAAATACATTAATTACTCAAGCTGATACAATAAAAAGATGTATGATATCCAAGACTATATTTCCTATTGCTGAAGTATTACGTAATTTATATACCTACGTAGTATCTTTTTCCATTATGTATATTTTTATATTACTATTTACTACGCATGATATTGGAATATCTATAGTTTTCTTCCCCATATATCTAGGAGCTATTATCATAATCTTAGCCTCACTATCTATAGCTTTAGCTTTCCTAACACCTTATATTAGGGACGTAGGAGATTTTGTAAATTTGGCTTTAAATATATCATTTTGGCTTACGCCGATTGTGTACCCTATAGAAATGATACCAGAAGATAAGAGATTTTTATTTGAGTTTAACCCTTTCTATATTATAATTAGACCTATTATAACTATAATATATAATAATCAAATTCCTAGTATGTATCAGACTATTACGTTAGCTTTGTTAGTTATTTTTAGTGTAGTAATAAGTTATATAATATATAGATTATGTAGAAAGAATTTTGTATATTATTTGTAATAATTAATTCTTAACATCCATTAAAAAAAGTCGCTCATAAGATAACTGAACGACTTTTTAAACATATTTAATCTTGTATCTAGGCTTGTCTAGACATTTTTTTGCGTTCATTTGGATCTAAGTACATTTTACGTAAGCGAATAGATTGCGGTGTTACTTCTACCAACTCATCATCTTGGATATACGCTAATGCTTGTTCTAAAGACATTAATCTTGGTGGTGATAATTTAATTGCTTCATCTTTGCCACTTGCGCGTACATTAGATAATTGCTTGGCTTTTATTGGATTAATTTCTAAGTCATTATCACGATTATGCTCACCTATGATCATTCCTTTATATAAAGCAACGCCATTACCAATGAACATTGTCCCTCTATCTTCAAGATTCCATAAAGCGTATGCAACTGCTTTGCCATCTTCCATTGAGATCAAAACACCATTTCTTCTACCGTCGATTTTACCAGTATATGGACCATAAGAGTGGAATATACGACTCATAACTCCTGTTCCACGTGTTTCTGTTAAAAATGGTCCATGATAACCAATCAAACCTCTAGAAGGTGCAATAAATAATAGGCGAGTTTTGCCTGCTCCAGTTTCACGCATATCTTTCATTTGCGCTTTACGCAAATTCATTGATTCAACAACAGTACCCACATATTCAGAGTCAACATCAATTTGAACTTCTTCCATTGGTTCTAATTTTTTGCCAGTATCCGGATCATTTTTAAATAACACGGAAGGTCTGCTTATAGATAATTCAAAGCCTTCACGTCTCATAGTTTCAATCAAAACCCCGAGCTGCAATTCACCACGTCCAGCGACATTAAAAGCGTCAGTTTTATCTGTTTCAGTAATTTTAATAGCTACGTTACCTTCAACTTCGCGCATTAATCTAGCGCGTAGCACCCTTGATGTTAGCTTGTCACCTTCACGACCCGCTAAAGGCGAGTTGTTAATGGAGAATGTCATGGATAATGTTGGTGGATCTATTGGCTGCGCCTTCAATGGTATGTCTAGTTCTGGTGCGGAAATAGTGTCAGCAACGTTAGCTTTTTCTAAACCAGCTAATGCGATAATATCTCCAGCTACAGCTTCTTCTACAGGAATTCTTTCTAGGCCTTTAAATGTAAGCATCTTTGATATACGACCAGATTCAACTATTTTACCATCACGATCCATAACTTTGATGGGCATATTGATCTTTGCTATACCAGATTCAATTCGACCTGTTAAAATACGTCCTAAATATGAATCATACTCTCTAGTGGTAACAATCATAGAAAACGGTGCTTCTATATCTGATTTAGGTTCATTTACATGTACTAATACCATATCAAATAGAGCATCAAGATTTTCTCTTGGGTCATTAAGGTCATTTACTGCCCAACCGCTTCTGCCCGATGCATAAATAACTGGAAAATCTAATTGCGAATCAGTGGCATCCAAAGATACAAACAAATCAAAAATTTCATCAAGTACTTCATCAGACCTAGCATCGGAACGATCAATTTTATTAATAACTACAATCGGTTCTAAACCAAGTTTTAGTGCCTTACCAAGTACAAATTTAGTCTGTGGCATTGGACCTTCAGCAGCATCAACAAGTAATACAACTCCATCAACCATACTTAAAATGCGCTCTACTTCACCACCAAAATCTGCGTGACCTGGAGTATCTATTATATTAACTTTAGTATCTTTCCAGATGACTGAGGTACATTTTGCTAAAATAGTAATTCCACGCTCTTTCTCAAGATCATTTGAATCCATAGCTCGTTCTTCAACAACTTGGTTCTCACGAAACAAACCGCTTTGCTTTAGCATGTTATCAATTAGTGTGGTTTTCCCGTGATCAACGTGAGCGATAATAGCAATATTACGTATAGATGATGTCATTAATTTTCCTTAGAATTTGTATAAATATTGTGAGACCATATACTATTTTTGCTTCTATGGCAATTTTTAAAAAATTTTGCAAGTTTAGGTTTGTTTCGCTATAATATGATTATTATTAATTCCAAATATCAAGATATAACAATGAAGAAATTATCGAAGAAACAAAAACACAAAAATTATGCAATTATGCTATGTGTTGTATCAATGATTATACTAATTTACGCTGTAACTATTATTAAACTTTCACACTAAAAATGATTATCAGATCTATTGTGATTTAGATATGCTTTGCTCTAGACAATAATTATGATAAAGTTACAATCAAAATTAGCTAATAAAAATTATGTTTAAATTTATCACTGAATTTGGTCCGCTTATAGCATTTTTTGTAGGTTACAAAAAATCTGGTATTCTTGAAGCTACCTTATATATGTTAGTTGCATCTCTAATAGCCGTGGTCGTTACATATATTTACGAACGTAAAATTAATAAAATAAATTTAATTTCAACTGCATTGTTACTAATCTCTGCAAGTCTTACGTTATTTAGTGGAAATACAATGTTTATAAAAATGAAACCAACAGTGCTTTATTGCATATTTGCAAGCATGTTTTTAATTACAAACTATAAATGGAATCCCGCGATAAAATATGTTCTTGGTCATACGATTAAACTTCAAGATAATAAATATTGGTATATTTTAAATTTACGCTTCATGTGGTTCTTCTTTGTCATGGCTATCTTAAATGAAGTAGTATGGCGTAATTTTGATGAAAATACTTGGGTAAGTTTTAAAGTTTTTGGATCTCTACCTATTACTTTGATATTTGTGATGCTACAAGTTCCTTTTATTATGAAACATCAAAATAATGATAAAGAAATATGAAAAGAATGGCTGGGATGGGAGGGATCGAACCTCCGACCTACGATACCAAAAACCGTTGCTCTACCGCTGAGCTACATCCCAATAATGATAGTTTAGCTTTTTATAACAACAATTATAACTACAGTCAATATAATATTTGTTTGTATTTACGTGTTTATTTATATTAATAAATATTGCTTAATTGAATTATATTTCAGGCGCAGCTCGATATTTTGTTTAGTAACTTGATGTTTTTGTTCGGCGTCCTTGATAAGCTAAAAAAGACCCGTTAAGAAAAAACAGCCAGAGAAAATAGAAAAAGATAATAATATTTCATTGTAAAACCTAGTTAGTTGTTGGTACTAGGGGCTTCAAAAAGTCACCAAGACGACCTCTCTTCTACATTTCATGCCAGAGGCACTTATAATAGAAGACCCCTAGCAGAAATAGGCTTTGATTCTTGATAGTGTTTTGAAACACCGCAATAAAAGAATTAGCAGATACTAGGTATAGTGGCAAGAAAAATATCATTTGCATTACAAATCATCTATTGCATTTGTTGCTTAAATCCTTAAAATTAGCTTTAATTTAAGAGAACAAGAAACTTTAAAATGGATAGAGGATAGCTGAATTAGGAAAATACAAGCTGAGATTTCCAAGGTTTCTTAAGCTTTTATTATAAACAGTCCAATTTACAACTTATATATTCGGATTTCTGAATGGGGCTTGTAGAGTTTGATTCAGCTCTTAGCTTTATAGCTTCTTTGTACGGCATATATTGAGATCATTTTTTATATTCCTGTTAAGAATTTTAATAAATACTTTGTCTGTAAGCAACTATTTTAGCTGGGGCTTCCCAACAAAGCCTATTTGACAGAATTAATCTTAAACTGGTTTACAGGAATAGCGTAACATAGAAAGCTTGATTCTTGTAAATCCTTGTGTACAATAGACTTATACTCATATAAGCGTAAGACATACAAAAATTCTATGAAAATAGTACGATTAACAATATTCTTATTATCACTTTTTATATCGGTAACAGCTATGGCGAAGAATGTATATGATTTTAAGTTCCGTTCTATTAACTCAGACAAGGAGATAGAATTATCAGATTTCAAAGGAAAGATCGTAATGATCGTAAATACTGCATCAGAATGTGGCTTTACTAAACAATACGCAGATTTAGAAAGGCTGTACAATGATTACAAGGATAAAGGTCTTGTGATCATTGCCGTACCATCAAATGACTTTGGTAAACAAGAACCAGGGACGGATAAAGAAATTCAAAAGTTTATTCAGGATAAATATAATGTTACTTTCCTAGTGGCAAGCAAAGAGAAGGTACGGGGAGATGAGGCTCATCCTTTTTATATCTGGGCAAAAGAAGCGACTGGTAACACCCCAATATGGAATTTTTATAAATATATAGTTGGTAAAGATGGTGAAATTATTGATTATTTTGTTCCTTTAACAAAACCTTCTTCAAAAAAGATTAAAAAAATGCTAGATAATAATTTGTAAAAAAATCCGTCAGTCCTTATATAACTATAACTTTTGGGAAGCATCACCTATTTTGACTTAAGCAGCTAATTTATATACCATGCCCTCTACGCTTTTACAATCTTTGACCCATGATTCGCTACATATTGCCGCTCTAATCTGTAAAATATTATGAGCTCCTTCTCTACTCCATAACAGTCTTTACTGAATGAATTATTAGAAGAAAATACAAAGGAACCATTAAGACGTCGTATGACCAGCAGAAAATTATACTTAAAAGGGGTAGGTACGGCGTGAAAGATTTGATTCCTTTGTTAAATAAACTAAGACTAACTGGTATAAAAACTCATTTGCTAGAAATAGAAGAGCATCCTGTTGATAGCTCATATAATCTGTTAAAAAGTCTTTTGGAAATTGAATATAAACACAAAAAGTCACGTTCTTTGCATTATCGATTAATTCTAGCTAAACTGCCAACCATAAAATTATTGTCAGAAACCTCTCAATCAAAACTGGTTGAGAGTATTGATATAAAACATCTTATTGATAATAAGGAGA
>CAWWAI010000039.1:0-11479 GCA_963934885.1 uncultured Rickettsiaceae bacterium
GTGGGTCAATAGTTGATTACAATAGTGGGTCAATAGTTGATTACATTTTACATGTTATGGTAAGTCAGTTATCACCTAAATCTGCTAAAGCTCAAAAAACAGTATTTAATGTTGGTTTTGGAGTCAACGCAGTATCTGGTGTTTATGAATATGGTGCCGGCTATGATCTAAACGTGGCTGAAAAGTCACTAGGTCATCAAGGTACACTAAAAGTTCGTTTGAATTTCTAGTACATATAGAATTAGGTTAGTAGAATAATATCTACTAACCTAAAGGCTTAATAGATATTTGTAAAAAACCTCCAAAGTTCTATTTTGGAGGTTTTTTTTATGATCTTAATATAATAAATGAGTAAAAAATATGACAAAAATAAAAATAGCTGAATATATTTGGCTAGATGGAACAAAACCTACAGGACAATTACGATCCAAAACTAGAGTAATGCAATTACCAGACTCACCACAAATTTCAGATTTTCCAGAATGGAGCTTTGATGGCTCATCTACACAGCAAGCACAAGGTGAAGATTCCGATTGCTTATTACAACCGGTTAATTTTGTTTTAGATCCATTATATGAAGGTGGTGATTACCTAGTATTATGCGAAGTAATGAATCCAGACGGTAGCGTCCCCAAATCAAATACACGCGCCCTACTACGCAAAGTTCTAGAAAATGGCGGACAAAAAGCTGATTTGTGGATAGGTTTTGAACAAGAATATACAATGTTCAAAAAGAATATCCCGCTAGGCTGGCCAGAACATGGCTTTCCTGGTATTCAAGGACCTTATTATTGTGGAGTTGGTAGCGAACAGATTTTCGGGCGTGAACTTGCAAATAACCATAGAACCGCATGTTTAGAAGCTGGTATAATATATTACGGTATGAACGCAGAAGTAATGCCAGGACAATGGGAATACCAAATTGGTTATCGCGGCGTTGATGGCGATGATGCAGGAGCTTTAAACGTTGCAGACCATACTTGGATTGCACGCTGGTTAATGCATAGATTAAGTGAAGATTATGGCATACATATCTCGCATGATAATAAGCCAGTAAAAGGGGATTGGAATGGTGCAGGTATGCATACAAATTTTTCAACAAATAATATGCGAAATGCTGATATAGGAGCGGAAACTATCAAAATATCTATTAATCGCCTAGAAGCAAAACATAAAGAGCATATTATGCATTATGGTGCCGGCCTAGAAGAGCGCCTAACTGGCAAACATGAAACCTCAACTATTCATGAATTTTCTTCTGGTGCTGCTAATAGAGGTAGCTCTATTAGGATTCCAGGACCTGTAGCTCAAAAAGGCTATGGCTATATAGAAGATAGAAGACCGGGCGCAAATGCAGATCCATATATGGTAGCTGCGCTTATCATGTCAACCATCTGTGATATTAAAATGTAATAATTCATTAAAAGTAAGAGAGACTAAATAAATTAAACTCTCTTGCTTTTTTTATAGGGAATATAACACTTATCTATTTTTGTAATTCTTGTAATTTATTAATTACAGCTTTGGCATGACCCATTACTGAAACTTTAGGCCAAATATAAGCAATTTGTCCTTTGGGATCAATCAAGAAAGTGACCCTAGTAATTCCCATGTATTTTTTACCAAACATAGACTTTTCAGCCCACACACCATAATCAACACACATTTTACCTTCTATGTCTGAACCAAGATCAAACTGCAAATTATATTTATCACTAAACTTATTATGTGATTTTAGATCATCTTTAGAGACTCCTAGAATTTCGGCGTTTAAAGCTTTAAATTCAGGCAATGAGCTATTAAAATCTCTTGCTTCTATAGTGCATCCAGGCGTATTATCTTTTGGATAAAAATATAATACAACAAATTTACCAGATAATTTTTCCAAGGTTAAAATGCTATTATCTGCTATATTTATAGCAAACTCTGGGGCTTTATCGCCGATCATTAATTCAGTCATTACTTAAACTCCTTGTCCTTTTAATAAATCATTTACAAAAGAAAATTTGCTGTTTTTATCTATAATTACACGATAAATTTGTAAATTTTCCAAAACTCTTTGTACATAATTTCTAGTTTCATAAAATGGTATTAACTCAAGCCAGTCTATTACATCCCTAGCGCTTTTCAATTTTCTTGGATCGCCATAAATTTTTAGCCACTTATTTACATTATGCGGTCCACCATTATAGGCTGCAATAGCAAGTATATAGGATCCATTATATTCTTCAATAATATACTTCAAATAATTACTACCAAGAGTGATATTATAATGAGGGTCAGTAGTTAGCTTAGAAATACGACAATGTTGCTCTACTTTTTTTGCTGTCTCACAGGCTGTAGCCTTAATAAGCTGCATTAAACCACGTGCTTCCGCGCTACTAATAGCATGCTGGTCAAAAACTGATTCTTGTCTAATTATACTATACATTAGAGGGGTTTCTATTGGTAAATTACTAACTATATAGGGTGTAGGATAAGCATGATTTTTTATAAATACATGTTTTTGTAAAGCACTCTTTGCCATCCATGCCATAAGATGTATGTTTTTTGACTGATAAATATTATGTGCAACGTGCAAAATATCTAATTTATTCAAAGCTTGATTTATTCCAGATTTTATATAAGTTTGACTTAAAGCATTAGAGCCGTGTTTTAAAACAATCTGAGCAGCGCGCATAACATCATTATCCTTAACATAAGCACTAGCAGAAACTTTATATTGCGCCAAGTCTATATCATCTGGCAGAATTATTTTATCTTTTCCTATTTCCATAAGAGCTACTTGTCCATAGAAAGTATACGGATATTTAGATGCAGCTAAATTATATAATCTATCCGCCCTTTCTTTATTGCCATTAGCCTCATGCGCCCTAGCTAACCAATATATACCCCTAGATTTACTAATAGGTGTTTTAACTATACGGTTAAAATTACGAAAATGATCTAATGCCAATTTTGACTTATTTAAAAAACGTAAGGCTAACCAACCAGATAAATACTCTGCATCACTTTTATTAGCAGCATTATCAGTAAAATAAATGATGCTAACCTTATAAGCATCAAGATATTTTTTCTTTTCTATAAACTCTCTAGCTAAATATGATTGAATTTGCCAAAATTCATCAGCATGATCTTTTTCTGCATGAACCAAGCGAATAAGAGAAATAATTTCAGAACTAGATGGCAAGTTTCTTTTTCGAAAATGCAAATATTGATAAATTAAGCCTGGAGTATAATATTTCTTGGAAATTTTTTTATATAATTTATGCGCGTTTGTCTGTTTCTTAATAAATGCAATCTGAGCTTTAAACGATTTCTGATAGTGCTCATCAACTAGGTAAAAACTATTTTCTGCCGCCGTGATTCTTTTATCCCATAAATGATTATCAATTTTCCTTATATGATCCTCGGGAGTCAAGTAAAGCTTAAATTTCTGATGATAAATCTTTTGATCAGCAATAGAAAATTCTCCTTTATGCCAACCAGATTTAATAATATTCTTCAATTCTTCTGGGTTCTTAATGATAGAGCTAGCGGCCAGAGCGTAATATTTATATCCTTTTCCAGTCAATGGTGGATTCTGTTTGAACCATTTAACTATAAGCTGTTCATCACTAGTTTTATCTATACTACTTTCAGCCCTAAGCTTTAGTAAATAACTTTGAGGCCAATAAGGATTTTTATATAAAAAATCAGTAATTTCCTCAAATATATTGCCAGAATGGCGACTATCTAAATATTGCTGTGATAAAACAATTTTCTGCAATGCTGAATCACCAGTTTTTATTGCCAAATTATAAGAGCTATCCCATTTTCTTTCTTTCATTAATGTAAAAATTTTTGATGTATCATCTGATTGAGCAAAAACATGCCCCGTAGATAAAAATATCATCAAAATAATTGACAGGAATGAAAGAATTCTCATAATTTAGATCAACTGGAAATTTATTTAATAGTACTTAATTTATGAATAGAGCATTTATCTTCCCTGGTCAAGGTTCACAAACTATTGGTATGGGTAAAGATTTTTATGAATCTGAAGATATAGCAAAACAAACCTTCCAGCAAGTAAATGATGTACTTGGATTTAGTTTAAGCAATATTATATTTAATGGTTCTGCTGAAGAACTAGCTATTACAACGAATACACAGCCTGCTTTAATGGCAACCTCCATTGCTATTTTACGAGTATTACAAGAGAAATCAGGAAAAAAAATAAATGAATTATGTAAAGTAGTTGCTGGTCATTCACTTGGTGAGTACAGCGCTCTTTGTGCTGCTGATGCCCTAACTTTAGAAGACACAACAAGATTGTTACACATTAGATCATCTTCTATGCAAAAAGCCTCTCCACAAGGCGAAGGTGCAATGGCAGCTTGTCTAGGAATATCTCAAACATCTTTACAAAAAATGTTAAATGATTTAGTGGAAAATGGAGTTTGCCAAATAGCCAATGATAATGTTGAAGGACAAATAGTTATTAGCGGTCATGAATATAATATTGATAGAGTTGTAGCAACTTTAAAAGATACTGGACATAAGGCAATTAAACTCAAAGTGAGCGCTCCATTCCACTCAAGCCTTATTAAAAATGCCGAATCTCCAATGCAAACAACTCTTGATAGTACAAACTTTTCTCCCCTAACTGTTCCTCTTATTGCTAATATATCAGCAGATTTAGTTACTGATACCACGCAAATAAAAGAAAATTTGTTAAAGCAAATCTGCGGTACTGTACGTTGGCGAGAAACTATGGACAAACTAGCTAATCTAGAAATTTATGAATTAGTTGAAATTGGTTCTGGACGTGTTCTTACTGGTCTTGCAAAAAAATCTCCACATAATTTTACAATACGCAATATTGCGTCTACGCAGGATTTATCAGATTTTTTGAATAGTTTATAGATTTCATAAAAAAAATTGCACTTTTTACTAGACATATTATTTTCTCGGTGATAAAGTCAACCTTAGGTATAGATCTAATCTGTATTTATACCTAAGGTTGACTTTTCGATTACCCATGTTGGATTGTTTAACTCCGCATTTTAAATTTTTATTATGGGAAGTGTATTAGTAGAAGAAACGGCGAAGCATATTTATCTTTCCCAGATTTATTATAATAATTTTTGCCGTTTCTTTTCTACCGCTTACTTGATTTTAAACTATCTATATATTTTTAAGTATATTTGCTACAATTTTTTCTTGCGTTAAGTCAAAATGTTCATATAGCGCAGCAGCAGGTGCAGATGCACCAAAATTATCTATACCAAAAAACAAACCATCGCAACCAATAATTCTATGCCAACCAAAACTACTAGCAGCCTCGATGGCAACTAGTAAACGTGCATTATTTTTTAACCCAAGTAAGTATTCCTTTTTTTGTTTGTACAATATATCTGTTGATGGAACAGAACAAACACGTACAGATTTATTATGCTTCTGCAACTCTTCTTGTACTCCTATCGCTAAGGAAACCTCTGACCCTGTAGCAAAAATTGTAACATCAATGCTATTGATATTATTAGCTTCTGAAATAACATAACCACCTTTTTTAGATAGATTATCTTTACTAAATTGTCTTATTTGCGGTACTGATTGTCTAGATAATACCATCATAGATGGAGTATTTTTATTAGATAAAGCAATTTCATAACATTCTTTTGTTTCAGTAAAATCTGCTGGTCTAAATACATTAATATTAGGCATAGCTCTAAACGAAGCTAGATGTTCTACTGGTTGATGGGTCGGACCATCTTCACCAACACCGATTGAATCATGAGTCATTACATATATTATTGGCAACCCCATTAAAGCTGATAAACGTACAGATGGACGCATATAATCAGAAAACACAAAAAAAGTGGCGCCAATTGATAAAAATCCAGATAATGCTAGACCATTCATCACAGCAGCCATTGCATTTTCACGCACTCCATAATGAAGAAAATTACCACTAAAATCTTCTGATAAAATCGACTTACATTCAGGGTTATTAAGACCATTTGAACCAGCCAAATCTGCTGACCCACAAAGTATTTTATTTGTTGATTTCATTAATAATTCTATCATTTTACCAGATGAAACTCTTGTTGCTTCTGGCTTAGATGTTGGTACCCACATATCTAAATTTTTGAAATCCGGATATTTTAAATAAGATTTTTTTTCTATGGTCAAAAGACTATAATTTTTTTGCCAAAGATCATAAGATCCTTGGCTCTTCTCCCAAGATTTTTCCCATAATTTTTTAAGATCATTTGCTATAAAAAACTCTGCTCCAGAAAATTTTATACTTCTTTTTAAATGTTCTATTTCCGAAGTGCCAAGAGGTGATCCATGTGATTTTTCACTCCCCTCTTTTGCATTTGCACCTTTACCAATTACTGTCTTACAAACAATAAAACTTGGCTTATCTGAATTTTGTGCATTAGCTAGGGCCTGGCGAATTTGATCACAATCATACCCATCTATAATGGCTGTATTAAAGCCCATTGCAGAAAATTTTTGTGAATGATCTTCAGATACAGACAAGTCTGTACTACCATCAATTGTAATATTATTATCATCAAACAATACAATTAAATTGTTCAATTGCAAATGCCCTGCTAACGATGCAGCTTCATACGCAATCCCTTCCATCAGACAACCATCACCGACAATGCTATATATTTTATGATCACAGATTTCTACACCTAATTCTGATTTATATTTTTTTTCAGCAATTGCCATTCCAACTGCACTAGCAAAACCTTGACCTAAAGGACCAGTTGTAGTTTCAATGGCCTCAAATAGTTCGTGTTCTGGATGCCCTGCAGCTTTTGAATTGAGCTGACGGAAATTTTTAATATCATCTAAACTAAAGCCCTTATAACCTGCTAAATAAAAGAAAGAATATAATAACATAGAACCATGCCCGGCGGACAATACCAGGCGATCTCTATTAAACCATTTTGGATCATGCGGATTAAATTGCAAAAATTCAACAGCTAAAAGAGTCATAACTTGAGCAAAACCAAGAGGCATTCCTGGATGACCCGACTTTGCAAGTTCCACAGCATCTACAGATAAAATTTTTATACAATCACTTAAGTTTTTTAACGAATGATTTTGCTTTTCTTGAGAGTTCATTATAATATTCCGATGAATTTTATTTTTATTAATATACTAAACTAAATTATTAAACATGACAACTTTACTCTCAACTCCTTTATTTTTTATAAAAACTTTATTTACTCATTTATGGTTATCCATTAGTTCGATAAAATTCTATGAGCAAATTTTTAATTCTTATAAAGGTTATGGAATAAAATATGTCTTAATTTTATCATTAATCTCATCCTTTATTTGCAGCATAATATTTTTAAATCACCTAGACAAAGTACGAGAATACTTAAATAACGGTATAATCTCTACAAAGGTAGAAACTATTGACCATATTATTCAACAACTACCTGAAATTAATTATAATGGCTTAAAAATTACTACAAAAGAAGATACGCCTTTATTTATATATGGTTTAGGAAACAAAAAAACACTAGCACTTGACCCAAATAATAAACTAATGCCAGCAGATAGAAATAAACTGCCAATAATACTAAATGCACAAAAAATAATAATAAACTTAACCGATTCAGAAGGTATTAAGCGCAACAGTTTTCCTATAGATTACACACAAATATTCGGCAATGAATCTCAGATTTTAACGCAAACTGTAATAAAATTAAGTTTAGCAGATATTTTTAATAGAGCTCCGTCTATATTCATTTATTTAATTTTTCCAATTACAGCCCTACTAATCTTTATCAATCTAATATTAGAGAAAATTTTTATTATCTTGATGGTTTATCTAATAACACGTGTTGTTACCGTCAATACTTCTCTTAAAACCTGCATCCGCGTTGTGCTATTTGCCTCTGGTAATTTTGTTTTACTTCAATTCACTATCTTGCTTACCCTGCCAGCTCTTAGTACTATTTTATGGATTATGCAAACATGGGCTAATATTTTAATGATATTAGGAATCTTAAAATCTTCTGGACGTATTAGAATACTCTCTAGATAAACTTGATCTAAATTATAACAAATATTTTCGGGCACGATAAACCCACTGCGTCGCCTTATGGCTACTAGCTAATAGACGGAGGAAAGGCGAGGTTCTAATACCTAAAATTGCGAGTCATTATAATTTTACTGCCTTGACAAATTATATGTAACCATATATAATTTTTTGCCAATTAATCAAAGAGAAATATAAAATATGAAAGATTCTACAATTCAATTTAATAATACTAATGAAAAACTTAAGATGGCTATAAATAGAGCGCTTGATTGGAATTCAGGATTAGATAAAAACAAAGATAAGGTGCTTATAGAAGAAATACGCTCAGATTTATTTGAAGCTTTTTCCGGAGAAGTTTTTGCAGAAGAACATAAAGAGGCTTATAAAAAGTTTACAGGTAGCATGCAACATTGGGATATATTTGAAAATCAATCAGATAGAGATAATTATGCTGATTTTGTAGGTGATTTAGTTTATGGTTATGTATCAAAAAAACTTTTTAGCCAAGCTTTATCTAATGCCTTTAGTCAAATAAAAAATCCCTTATTACAAAGTGCGATAGAAAAAATAAGTACAGAAATAAATGAATCGTTTATCTGGAATATGAATGAACATAAGTTTATAGAAGATAGTGACTTAAAAAAGTATAAAGCAATTTTTAATAATTTAGAAATAGATGATGATATATGGAATGAATTCTATCAAAAAGGAAATAATGATTCATATATGAAGTTTGCAAAAATATTAGCTGATAAAGTTAGCTCTAAATTATTAGCAGAGTATAATGATATATATCCTGCATTAAATATATTAAATTTTCCGGATTCATTAACAGCACTTACCTATGAATATTGCTCTGGTGACGTACTAAGTGAATTAAACTTAGTACTACTTGGAGATTCTGAATAATACTTATAAGTAACATGTATAGCTGAAGAATAATTGATTCATCAATTCAGGTATTATAAATAAAACAGCATGAATAATTTATTATTCATGCTGTTTTATTACGACCCTACAAAAGAAATAATAAAGCTAGAAAGACTAAGTTTTTTAAGAAAAATATATGGTCTCATAGAATTAATCAAGAGCGCGGACTCGTTTATAAAATTACAAATAATAAGCAAGTTTTTATCACGTAAAACAACATTCTCACTTAATATAAGATTCCTAGAAAAAATATAGTTTCTGAATAAAATTCATTAAATTACGGTCAACATAATTATTGACATTGAAAATTAAATATATTATACGTATCGTTAATAATATTAACTACGTATTATTTTGGTAGTTTTATATAAAAAATAAATATATATCAGTAAAAATCACTTATTATTAATACGTAATATAGAAAAAATTTATGGTTTTAGGATTAAATAACAATTTAACGAATTTTGTTGTTCGTGAAATTAATAATGCAAACGTAAAAGCTCATGGTCTTGGTAATAGCCTTACTACAGGCAAAAATGAATTTACTACACCAGTAGATTCTTTCTTAGGTAATAGCTTGCAGGATAGAAACATACTTCTTGAAAACCTTACTAAGAATTTAAGTTATGGAGTTAATACAGCTTTAATTGCTAGTAAAAGTTTATCTTCTATAGCCTTAGTATTAAATAAATGTTTAAGTGTTGTTACTAGTGCCGGAGTAGTATCTTCTAATAAATTAGTAGTCTTACAACAAAATTTGAATGATAAAATAAAACGCATAAATTTTTTAATTAAAAATACTAGCTTTGATGGCAAAATATTGTTCCAAGGTGTAAATCTTGACATGCAGATAGGTACTTCCATAACAGATAAAATCTCTATGTGTATACCAAACATAGATGATATATTATTTAGGAATGAGACAACTAAGGCACTGAATGATTATTTGGGCGCAGAGCTTGGAAGAGTTGGTGGTTATGATACACAAAAAGCTTTGGACGAGGCAGTTCAATCAAAGGTAAATTTTACACAAAAAAGTGAAGATGATTTAGGTGCACAGCAATTAGCTGCAGCAATAATAGCCGTAAGAGATAAAGGTGATTTTTTCTCTCGTTTTGATGCTGATATTCTGGGAATAAATAATTTTCTTGATGCACGTTATGATACTGAATTGCGTTTGAGATTAAATAATATTCTTAATATTCAGCCTGCTGTAGTTGATGCTGTAGTGGAACAAATAAGACGGAATATTGTACCCGATATAACAACAATTGCTACTGAAGTAGAAAGAATAGGAGGAGTGGAAGTTAGAGATATTTTTACTACTTATGGTCTTCATTCTACTTTACAAACAGCTGATCAGGAATATATAGAGATAGGTTTAGAGGATGATGAAGATAGAGCTCAATTAATAAATTTACTACGAGACAGTCAAGAGATAAGTCTAGAAACCCCTGCCATGCGCGCAGAAGCTCAGAAAATTTTATTATCAGCTCTATCTACCATTAGAGTAATGCAGTCAGATATTGAGAATCAAAAATCTAATATAATTGAAACCTCCAATGCACTAAAAATTAGCTGTAATAATCTTCAGCAGGCTGCAGATTCATATTTAAAAACAGATTATGTTTTAACATCACAAAAACTAGTAGAAGAAATAAGAAGTATGACTGCTAGTATTACTATATTGCAAGCAGGTAATGTAGTACGAGAAGCTATATTAAAATTACTTGACTCTCTTAATTAAAATTCAATTTAAAAAATAGGTTTACTAATGGCAAAACAAAAGAATGAAAGAATATTAAATACCATTGAAGAATTTTTAGAAACAAAAAAATGTTTAATACTTGACCTTAACGGACAGAAAATAAATTGGACTACTGAGTTATGTAAAAAATTTGGATCCCACTTAAAGCAAAATAAACAGTTAGAATCTATTAATTTTAAGAATACTGGTATGACAAGTGATTCACTAAAAATTCTTGTTGAAGGGTTAAATAATTGTAAATATTTAAAAATATTAGATCTTTCTGATAATAATATAGATGATGATGGAGCAAAAGCAATTGCTAACTTGATTGAAAAGACTAGCAGTAAAAAAATTACTTTGCTATCTCTTCATGTTAACGAAATAACCGATGAAGGATCAGAAGTTCTATCAAAAGCTATATTAGGTTACAGCAAAAATATTGCTCCTACTACAATGAAAATTACTCTTAATAATAATTATCTAACTGAAGAAGGAGTTAGAACGATAGAGAAACTAATAGGAGATGTTTGTAATATTGTAACAACCCCCCAAAATGAATTAGAAAGTAAGAGTTCTGATTTAAAAAGCCCCTCTAAAACTGGTTCATTAGTTTGTTCTCCCAAAAAAATAAACCCCTCAAAAGAAGAAGCTCGTCTAAAAGCAGAAGCTCAACTTAAGGCCGATAAAGCAGCAGCGGCAGAAGCTCAACTTAAAGCCGATAAAGCAGCAGCGGCAGAAGC
>CAWWAI010000040.1:0-11211 GCA_963934885.1 uncultured Rickettsiaceae bacterium
TTTGTAGTTTACAGGAAGACTATAAAAAATGGAATAGGTGAAAGAGAAATAAGTTATAAATTTTTAGTTAAGACGCATTAATTATCTAAAAATCACTTGACGTGAAAGAAAATACCGCATATTTTTTATCTTAATACCATAAATTCCCATATTAACCCAAATAATACCAATTTGTATGTTTTTATGTAAACAAGAGTAGATTGATTACTTGAAATGCGTGATATTAAATTATGAATATTTTTCTTTCGAAATATATAAATAAAATTGATAAAAAGGGACGAGTATCGGTCCCGGCTGATTATCGTTCAGCTTTTGTAAAAGAAAGATTTAATGGCGTAGTTGTTTATCCATCTTTTAAAAATAATTGTATTGAAGTATGTAGTATGTCTAGGCTTGAAGAGCTTAGTCGTATTATTCAAAATTTAGATCCATATTCAGATGAAAGGGACGCCTTTGAGACTGTTGTGCTTGGTGAGGCGGCGCAACTTCAATTTGATAGTGAAGGTAGAGTTATATTGCCAGCTTATTTAACGGAGCGCGTGGGGATATCTTCTCAAGCTTGTTTTGTGGGTAAAGGGTTAGTGTTTGAGATATGGAATCCTGAAAGCTTTGATAAGCATTTAGATTCCGCTAGAAAGATTGCCCAAGGTAATAGATTGATTTTAAAGAATAACCAAAATAATAGCACGAGCTGATAAATGATTGTAAGTGATAATAATATACAAGTAATGCCAATAGCACCACATCTTCCAGTGTTGTTAGCAGAAATGCTTGAATATTTAGCGCTTCAAGATGGTAAAAAATACTTGGATTGTACTTTTGGAGCAGGTGGTTACACCAAAGCTATACTTGGTAGAGTTGAGTGTTCTGTAGTTGCTTTAGATCAAGACCCAACTGTGTCTGTATATGCAGATAAAGTGAAGGATGAATTCAGGCAGAGATTTGAGTTTATACAAACAAATTTTGCGGATGCAAAGTCTAGATTAGGAGAGAGAAAATTTGATGGAATAGTACTCGATCTAGGAGTTTCTTCTATGCAAATTGATTCTGCAGAACGAGGTTTTTCGTTTATGAATGATGGTCCTTTAGATATGCGTATGGGAGGTGCTGATTTAAGCGCAGCAGAGTTCGTCGCTAATGCAACTGAAGAAGAAATAGCTAATGTAATATATAAATATGGCGAAGAAGTTCAATCTAGACAGATTGCAAAAAAGATAGTAGAGGCTCGATTATCTAAGCCAATAAATACTACTTTGCAGTTAGCACAGATTGTTCGCGAGGCTATGCATTTTAGAAAAGCAAAAATAGATCCAGCGACAAAAACTTTTCAAGCAATAAGAATCCATATAAATAAAGAGCTTGAATCTTTGGAAAAATTATTAAATGAAATGCAGGATTTACTCGAACCAGGAGGGCGTATTCTAGTTGTTTCATTTCATTCACTTGAGGATAGTATAGTAAAATATTTTTTAAAAGATCATTCGCCAAAAAAAGTAGCAAGATCAAAATACGCAAAAGAATTACAGATTTTTAAAAAAGAAGAATGGCTAAAGATTATTACTAAAAAACCGGTTACTCCTTCAAAAGAGGAAGTGCAGGGCAATCCGCGTGCAAGGTCTTCAAGGCTAAGAGTAGCTGAAAAAATAGGGAGTTAGTGATGTTTCTTAGTAGAACTACCGTATATACGGTATTAATATTATGTTTAATTACTGTTTGCGCTTTGTTTAATATTAAAGACAGTGTAATGACTATTCGCATGGAACTGCGTGAAGTTAGCAAACAAATGCAGTATGAGAGTGATACAATTCATTTGCTCAAAGCGGAACTTGCGTATCTTGCATCTCCAGAACGCTTACAAAAACTAAATAAAGATCATTTAGCTTTAAATGAAACTAAAGTGTCGCAAATGATCAGTGATCCATTACAAGTAAAAGCAGAACATTCTGGAGTTCAGATAGCATCTAAACTTAGCACCAGTAATGTTAAATGGCGTTATAAAAAAGGGCCTAGTAAATATCTAACACTAGTTTCAGCCAAAAGCGTGCGGTAATGTAATGATATTCGATATTGCAAACTGTTTAAATATTAATATAATAATGTCTATATTTTATAAGCGCAAAAATGAACAGACATATTATAAAGAAAAAAACCTTACTTGCTGTTCCACGTTTATTATATAATTTCCTATATTTACGTACAATTTTTTTTAAAATAAAACATTTCTTGAAGACGATATTTCAAAATAATAGTTTGGGTAGATCTATATTTATATGGAATTTAACAGATTCTGTTGCGCGCTTACGTATACAGATTGTTACGTTTGGTTTTACGCTTGTATTTTTACTTATTAGTATACGCTTGATAGTAGTTGCCAGTAGTGGCCACGTAAATTACCATAAAGTAAATAGCAATATAATTAATCATAGATTGGACATTAAAGATAGAAATAACAATTTATTGGCGGTTAATTTGCCAGGAGCTTCTCTTTATGCAAATCCTAAAAAAATACTTGATCCTGAATTAGCTATACAAAATTTACGTACTATAATTCCAGAATTAGATGCCAAAAAACTTCTCAAAAAGTTAAAAAGTGGTAAAGGCTTTGTTTGGATAAAGAGAGATATTACTCCGCAAGAGCATGAAAAAATATATAATTTAGGAATGCCTGGTTTTAGCTTTGAGCGTGAGCAAAAAAGAATATATACATACGGTAATTTATTATCGCATATTATTGGCTATGTAGGTCGTGATCTAAATGGACTGGCAGGGGTTGAAAAATATTTCGAGAAATTCCTTACTTCTCAGCAAGAACAAGAAGATAGAAGTAGTTGGGGCAGCTCATTGAACCTTTCAATTGATGTAAGGGTACAAAATATCTTAAGTGAAGAAATAGATAAGGTGATGAAGAAATTCAGTGCTAAGGGAGCAGCTGGAATTATAGTAGATCCAAATAATGGAGAAATCTTAGCGCTTGTTAGTAAGCCAGATTTTAATCCGCATTATCCGGGTAAAGCATCGAATAAACAGTTATTTAATACGGCAACACAAGGCGTGTATGAGATGGGTTCTGGAATGAAGTCACTAACTATGGCTATTGGTCTTGACACTGACGCTACATCAATGCAAGATGCTTATGATTTGAGTTATATGAGAGTTAGTGGTTTTCAAGTAAAAGATTATCATCAGTTGAAAGGTTGGCATAGCGTACCTAATATTTTTTTAAAATCTAGCAATATTGGTGTCAGCCAAATTATGCTCGAAATTGGTAGTATTAATTTAGCTAATTATTTGCGCAAGTTAGGATTGCTTGATCAAGCAAAAATTGAGCTTCCTGAGCGTTCTACACCTCTATTTCCTTCATCATCACGTTGGAATGATTTAACTTTAACCACAATGTCTTATGGTTATGGAATTTCAGTAAGTCCATTACATTTTATGCAAGCAATGATAGCTGTAATAAATGGTGGTATTATGCATCCACTTACTTTAATTAAACGTGACCCAAGTAAGCCTCTGGTAGCAGAAAGAGTTTTTAAAGAAGAAACATCAACTGCAATGAGAAAATTACTGCGTCTAGTAGTAAGTAAGGGTACTGGCTCTAAGGCGGAAATAAAAGGATATTACGTTGGCGGCAAGACAGGTACAGCTAATATAGCTTCTGCTGGTAAATACGATAAGAATCGTAGAATTTCATCATTTTTTGGTGTTATTCCTGCTTCAAAGCCAAGATATATGATATATGTGTTATATAATGAGCCACAAGGTATTAAAGAAACTTATGGGTTTTCTGGCGGCGGTTGGACTGCCGCTCCAACAGTAGGTGCAGTATTCGAAAGAATGATTGCATTATATGGAATGGAGAAGATAGAAGAGAATAGTCCTGAAGTGCAGGAGTTAATTAATGTTGAATATAAAATACAAAATGAGACTTGAATTACAAAAAATTCTTTTTGAGAATAAAGTTAAAGGCATAAGTTACGACACTAGAAATATTAAGTCTGGTGATGCTTTTTTTGCAATTAGAGGGGATAAATTTGATGGTAATGATTATATAGATATCGCTTTTGGACAAGGAGCATCGATTATTTTTACCGATAATCCATCTAAACAAAGTGATAAAATTATATATGTTGAAGATATTAGAATGAGCCTTGCATTGGTAGCTGGCATGTTTTATCCTCGTATGCCTAAAAATATTATTGCAATTACCGGTACTAATGGTAAGAGCTCTGTAGTTTCGTATGTGCATCAGATTTTAGTATTATTAGGCAGAAAAAGTGCTTCGATGGGTACTTTAGGTCTAGAATCTACGGAACAATTACCAGTGGATTATTCTAATAAATCTTTAGCTTTAACTACAGCTGATCCAATTACCTTACGTAAGAATTTGCAAATATTATCAGAAATTGGCGTAGAAAATGTTGCTTTTGAGGCATCTAGCCATGGTCTTTTGCAAAAGAGGATTGGTGATATTAAGGTAAATAGCGCTGCTTTTACCAGTTTTTCTCAAGACCATCTAGAGTATCATAAGACGATGGAAAGCTATTTACATGCAAAGCTAATTCTTTTTACGGAGAATTTAGCAGCTGGTGCGGATGTTGTAATTAATTCTGATATGATGTTTTTTGATTTTATCAAGAAACATTTAATAGAAAGAGGGGTAGCTTATAGCACAGTAGGTTTGCATGGTGATTTAAAAATAAAAAAATGTAAGCAATCTATTGAAGGGCAAGAAATATCTTGCGAGTTCATGAATAATAAATACCATTTTACAACTAATATCATTGGTTCATTTCAAGCTACAAATCTTTTAATAGCTGCAAAATTAGTCTATAATTTAGAGAATGATTTTGATAAAATTATAGATGTTATATCTAAGATACAAGCTGTTACTGGCAGGTTACAACGTGCCACATCAATACATTCAGAATATCAAATATTCATTGATTATGCCCATACTCCAGATGCTTTACAAAAATCATTGGTTGAATTACAAAAAATCAAAAAAAAATCTGGGAAATTATATGTAGTATTTGGTTGTGGTGGCGATAGGGATAAAAAAAAGAGACCTATTATGGGCAAAATATCTTCAGAAAATGCAGATTATGTGATAATTACTGATGATAATCCAAGAACAGAAAATGCAGCTCAAATTCGTGCCGAAATTGCATCTGGTGCTTCGCAATATAAAGAAGTTGGAGATAGAAAAAAAGCTATAATAGAGGCGATCACAAAATTAAAGAAAAATGATATATTATTGATTGCTGGTAAGGGGCATGAAGATTACCAAATTATCGGAGATAAATTTATAAAATTTAGTGATATTGAATTAGTTCATAGTGTATTAAAGTAAGAAACAATTATAAAATGGATAAAATGATTTGGAAAACAAAACAAATTGAAACTGCGTTGTCAGTTAAAATATTGCCAAATGGTGGTTATGGTAAAATACAGTTTAATTCTAAAAATGTTGAAGAAGGTGATTTATTTATTGCATTAGCTGGCAAAAGAGATGGTCATGATTTTGTTATTGATGCATTAGAGCGTGGAGCTAGCGCAGCAATTGTGTCCAAGGATATAATTGGTGTGCCAAAAAATAAATTGATTAAAGTAGGCAATACTTTGGAGGCTCTTTCATTATTATCAGAATATAAACGTAGTATTTCAAAAGCAAAAATTATTGCAGTTACTGGCAGCGTTGGTAAAACTAGCACTAAAGAGGCTATTAAGATTATGCTTAGTGCCTATGGTAATGTGCATGCTAGTTATGGTACGTTTAATAATTCTTTAGGTGTACAGTTGACGCTAGCTTCGATGCCAGATAATACAGAATATGCAATTATCGAGATGGGCATGAGCGCAAAAGGTGAACTTAGCGCTATTAGTAATAAAGTTATTCCAGATATTGCAGTTATTACCACTATTTCTGAAGGTCATTTAGAATTTTTTAATTCGGTTAAAGAGATTGCTGATGCAAAATGTGAAATTTTTGAAGGTTTAGATATTAATCAAGGTATAGCCATTATTAATCGTGATATTGATTTATATAGCAGGTGTTTAAAAAATATAGACTCTACAAGATTAAAAAATGTACAAAGTTTTGGTACGCATAAAGATGCAGGTGTACGTTTTGTTTCGCATGAATTGCTTCAGGATAATTGCACTAGGCTACTATACTTGGTAGCTGATGAATCGATAGAAATAATAATAAACAATATAATTCCTATTCATTTAGCTGAAAATTTTGCCGCATCTTTTGCTGTAGTGCATGCTTTAGATCTAGATTTGGAATCAGCTGCAACTGCAATATCTGAATATGAAGTATTGCTTGGTAGGGGGCGTTTAATCTCTGTAGATCGCGAGAATAAATCATATAGAATTATATGTGATTATTATAATTCCAATCCACAATCATTACAGGCTTCATTAGAACATTTTACACAATTTCCTGATGAAAATAAAATAGCTATTTTGGGTAATATGGCTGAGCTTGGATCAGAAGAATTATCTCTGCATAAACGTATGATACCATATATAGTAAATTCTGGTGTATCTAAGCTATTTTTAGTAGGCAATATCATGCAACAAATTAAAGATGATATACCAAGTAATATACTAATTAGATATTATCATGATGTTGATGCCTTAATTAAAGAAATTGATTCATATATTAAAGGTGGTGAACTAATCTTTGTCAAAGGATCTAGGGGGGTGCAACTTGAAAAATTAGCTAAGCATTTAGGGGTCAAAGATGTTATATAATCTTTTGGCACCATATAAAAATAATTTACATCTGGCTAACCTTTTTACTTATATTAGTTTTAGGAGTGGGCTGGCTATTTTAGTTAGTATGAGTATTTGTTTTTTAATAGGGCCAAAAATAATTGCTTATTTGCGTAGTATGAATAAAAATGGACAGCCAATTAGAGAGGATGGTCCAGCTAGTCATTTTAGCAAAGCCGGAACTCCAACTATGGGCGGTTTGATTATTTTGTCTTCAACTATTATTTCCACTTTATTATTTGCAAATTTGACCAATCCATATATTTGGATTTGTTTATTTGTGCTGGTTAGTTTTGGCGCATTAGGATTTATGGATGATTATACCAAGGTAAGTAAGGATAATTATCGTGGTATTAGCGGTAAGATGAAATTAACCATACAATTTATTGTTAGTATCATTTCTTTTATAGCCATTCAGTATTATGCAAAACCAGAATATGCAACTTTATTATCATTTCCATTTTTTAAAAATTTATTTCTAGATTTAGGGTATTTTTATATCCCATTTACCATGGTGGTAATTATAGGCTCTTCAAATGCAGTCAATTTAACAGATGGTTTAGATGGCTTAGCTATTGGTACAATTGCTATTGCTGTAGCATCATTTGGTTTGATTTCTTATCTAGTTGGAAATAGTATTTATGCTAATTATTTACAGATTATATATGTACCGCATGTAGGAGAGTTAACAGTGTTATGTTCTGCTATTATTGGTAGTTCGCTTGGGTTTTTATGGTATAATGCACAACCTGCTGAGATTTTTATGGGTGATACGGGTAGTCTATCCTTGGGCGGTGTTCTTGGAACAATTAGTGTGATTGTAAAACATGAATTGACGCTATGTATTATTGGTGGTGTATTTGTTATAGAGACATTATCAGTTATTATACAGGTTTATTATTATAAGCGAACAGGTGGTAAGCGTATTTTTTTAATGGCACCTTTGCATCATCATTTTGAGAAGAAAGGCTGGCCGGAGTCTAAAGTAGTAACTAGATTTTGGATATTAGCGATCATCTTTGCGCTCTTCGGGTTGTCATCATTGAAGTTGAGATAATTAAATGTTAGGGGATAATCCAAAGCGGCCACCAACTATAGGTGATGGTAGTAGTTTATTAGTTAAAAATATTTTTAAGACTTTACAAGGTGAAGGTCCGCATGCTGGCATGCCTGCTATATTCATTCGTCTTGGTGGTTGTAATTTAGCATGCAGCTTTTGTGATACTGAATTCGAAAATTATCAAAAGCATTCTTTATTTGAGATATTAAAAACTATCGAGAAACTAAGTTTAAACAGTCAATCCATTCGTTCTGTAAACCTTGTTGTAATAACTGGTGGAGAACCATTTCGGCAACCAATTAACGAACTTTGTGAAAGATTATTATCTTTGGGATTTGCCATACAGATTGAAACAAATGGGACGCTTTATAGAGAAATTCCTAAGGAAGTTGATATTATTTGCTCTCCTAAGGTATCTAATAATAAATATTTATCTGTTAGAGAAGATCTATTGCCAAAAATCATGGCTTTTAAATTTTTGATTTCTAGTAATATAGAATTTTATGAATCAGTTCCAGAATTAGGTCAAAGTAAGTATAATATTCCAGTTTTTGTGCAAGCTATGGATGAATATAATGTAAAAATCAACAAAAAAAATCAACAAATGGCTGTAGAACTCGCAATTAACAATGGATATCGTCTATCATATCAGATCCATAAAAACCTTGGTATAGAATAGATTAAAAAAAACTTGTCAGGGGGTTTTATAGATTTTATAGTTATCAGTGTTATTAAGAAGAGATGAGTTTATTAATGAATAAAAAAGCAGTAATCCTGGTAAGTGGTGGTCTTGATTCTTCAACTTTACTAGCAATGATTCAGAAAGAAGGGTTTGATATTTATGCTCTTAGTTTTAATTACGCACAAAACCATGTTATTGAATTAAATAAAATAAAACAATTTATTGTCAAATATAATGTAAAAGAACACCGGGTAATTAATCTAGATTTGTCTGCTTTTACTTCTTCAGCCCTAGTGGTAGGAGGTGTAGATGTTCCCAAATACAAAAATTCTGATGATCTGGGAGATGATATCCCTGTGACTTATGTGCCAGCTAGAAATACTATTTTTTTAAGTTATGCTCTTGGTTATGCCGAGGTAATTGGTGCTAATAATATTTTTATAGGTGCTCATAGTACAGATTCTGCTAACTACCCAGATTGTAGAGTTGAATATATAGAAAGTTATGAGAAGATGGCTAACCTAGCAACGAAATCATCTGTAGAGGGGCAAAAAATTTCAATTATTGCTCCATTAATTAAGATGTCTAAGAGCGAAGTAGTTACTGAAGGCTTAAAATTGGGTGTAGATTATTCTAATACTATTTCTTGTTATGATCCGACTATAGATGGAAAATCATGCGCTGAATGCCATGCTTGTTTAATTCGTTTGAAGGCATTTAAAAATAATCAAGTAATAGATCCAATAGTTTATGTAAGGTAGATTGTGAATATACAATATTTTTTTAATAATTTTCCTGTTCTAGATTTAGGGGATATAATATTGCGTGAAATTGAGATAAGCGATGCTCCGGATTATTTTGATTACATGAGTAGAAAAGAAATGGAATCTTTTTTGACGAAAGATAATATGCCAGAAAGCTTAGAAAAGGCAACAGAAGAAGTACAATATTGGAGAAGTTTATTCCCCAGTAAAAGAAGTATATATTGGGCCATAGCACTAAAAGATACTAATAAAATGATTGGTACAGCAGGGTTTAATGTAATTTCATTTCCAAATTCTAGAGCAGAACTTAGCTATGATTTAAGCCCTGATTATTGGGGTAAGGGCGTTATGCTTAAATCTATTAAAGGTATATTGACATTTTCTGATCAGGGTCTCGAAATAGTAAGAGTACAAGCTACTGTTATTACTGATAATGAACGATCAATTAAAGTATTAGAAAGATGCGGTTTTAAAAAAGAAGGGATTCTAGAGAAATATGAAGTTGTAGAAGGTCAGCATAAAGACTACTACATGTATGGAAGGGTGGCTGGATAACCATATATAATTTGAAACATACATCTCCTAATGTCCACCTTTGTCTAAACCTGTAAACATCCAGTTTTTATGCCCCAGAGCAATGCCACGAATAGCTCGTTCCGCTGCATTATTATCGATTTCTATTTGTCCATCACCAAGAAAGAGCATCAACGCAACTTGATTATTCATAGCCTAATTAATCGCCTTTGTTGTGCTACAGCTCTACAAAATTATCTAATGAATCATAAGGCACTTGGGCGCTTGAAGGCTTGGGATGTTGACGCTTCTGTCTACGCCAATTATATATTTGATTTGCCGTCACGCCATACTTAGATGCTAGTTTGGTGATAACGCATTTTGGATCATCTGATTCCAAGAGAATTTGCTCTTTAACTGAATCACTTAAAACGTTTCTTTGATTTGACATACTGTTAATATCCGCTTTTTATTGATCTCACGAATTTAACACATGCTTTTTTCTTTTTCTAGCCCCCCTTTGTCGTGCGTTTACCTAATATCTGTAAAACTTTTGTTCATTCTGGTATTTTAGAATTTGCTCTACTGATAATTTCTGAGTATATTCTATTATAACTGTCAATAGCCAAACTGCATGACTTATTATTGATACTAGAAAACGATGTTTCTTTGGAGATTTATGCATATTTTTTTAATTGATTCAATTAGAATAAGTCATTACAATCCTAGCTTCAATGACTTTTATTTTATGATATCTTAACTCGATGATGTCTCGATTTGATCGAGAATTGTTTAAAACAAAAGCGAAATAAAATGATAATATTATATTTGGTAAATTTTTTAACCGCTGTCTCAATTACTATAGGGAGACTTTATTGCATGAATAGAAGAAAGCAAGAAAATCCTGAGACTGGTGAATTATCAATAAAAAAAATACAGCAAGACAATCAGAAATTTATTAAGGCAAGTAAAGATAACAATCTTGATATAGTAAAGTCTTTAGTTAAAGAAGGTAGAGCTAATGTTGATGCTGTTGATAATGATGGTTATACAGCTCTGATATGGGCAGCAGATCTAGGAAAAACTGAAATAGTAAAAATACTAAAATCTGTAATTCAAGCAGATATCTTAGCTAAAGATGCGTGCTCTATTATTACAAATGATGATAACATTATTGATGATGTTTTTATGTCAAGGTATAAAAACATGATGATTAAAAAAGGCTTTGATGCAAATTTAGCAGATTATCTAAATAACATACAATCTAATAATAGTCTCTCTGATAATCAGAAAAGTACCATAACTAAATTTAGTAACGAGAATGAAGAGTTGTTTAATATAATGTGTGGCAGTATGATCTTGCCCTAGTTTTCGGGACACATTGGGTTAAGCAGCCATGTAACTAGAAT
>CAWWAI010000041.1:0-11114 GCA_963934885.1 uncultured Rickettsiaceae bacterium
TTAATTAAGACATCACGCATAATTCCGCCTCCTACAGACGGTAACATTGCAAACAAAAAAGTACAAAACAAAGTAGCATTATCTTTTGCTGCAATAGCAACACCGGATATAGCAAAAGCAAAAGTTCCTATCACTCCAATAACATAAAACCATTGCGAATCAATCGTTTGCAATAGCATTACTGGATATAGATAAGTTTTAACAATATTTTTATATTCATCACTATTAGAAAATTCTTCGATTTCCTGGTTAAAATTATCAACTAAATCAATAGGCACTGTTTTTTTACTAAATATAAGGTGAATAGGAGTTTTAATATGCAACTGTATTTCTTTAACAAGACTTGTTTTTTTACTATTTAAAATAGCAGCTGACCCAACAACACGATCACTTATAAACCCATCAATTTCTCCTTCTAACAGAGCGCTTAAAGCGTCAACATCATTATCATACGAATAAATAATATCCTTGTTTATCATATCATTGATAAATAAATTAATTTGTGAATCTGCGTAAATAAACCCTTCAGTTATACCCAATTTAAAATTTTGTAGCCTTATTTGAGCTAGAAGTTCTAAAATAGACTCAAAATCAATTGTTTTGCTACTATCATGTAAAGTAAATAATGAATTCTCTTCAAAACGATATGGAACCGAAAAATAAACATATTCAGCGCGTTCTTTAGTATAAGTAGCGCCAGCTGCAATATCTCGGCTACCATTACGTAAATCTTTTTGATGCTGCTCCCAATCTACGAAATCATAATCTATTTCAACACCGGCTTTTTGTGCTAAATTTTTAACTAATGCTATATCCATACCCGTAAGGATATAGCCACCAGAAGTAGCTTTATTAAATTGGTATGGCTCCGATAAATACCAACCATTCAACAAACGATTTTTTTGAAAACTTTCTGTACACTGATAAGGCGTCGCCTCTGTTTGAATGATTTCTGCAGCTGAATTAGTGATACATTGAAACAAACAAAAAATCACTATAAAAAATCTGGCTAATACCATGGCTATTTTAAATTTAATTATAGAATATAAAGTAACCTAATTATTTAATAAGATACAAACATAATAACAATAATCTATAATGAATTAATTATAAAATTGATTTTTTGTAACAAAGTGTTAGCGCTATCTTTTCTTTAAGAACTTAACCCTAATAATTCCATAGCTTTACTTATTTACTGTCTTTCTATCTTAGTATCACCGCCCATATAAGGTCTAAGCGCTTCTGGAATAGTTATAGAACCATCTTCATTTTGATAATTTTCAAGCACAGCTACCAATGTTCTACCCACGGCTAAACCAGAACCATTTAGGGTATGTACAAAACTAGTGTCTTTAGCACCAAACTCCTTATATCTAGCTTTCATTCTTCTAGCTAAGAAATCACCACAATTTGAAATACTTGAAATTTCTCTGTATTTTTTCTGTCCAGGTAGCCAAACCTCTATATCGTAAGTTTTACAAGCGGAAAACCCCATATCACCGCTACAAAGCAACATAACTCTATATGGAATATCTAGTTGTTTTAGCACCTCTTCTGCGGCACTAAGCATATATATATGCTCAATTTCTGATTCTTCTGGAGTTGTAATAGTTACTAGCTCTACTTTACCAAATTGATGATTGCGTATCATTCCACGAGTATCCCTTCCAGCACTACCAGCTTCAGACCTAAAACATTCTGTATACGCTACATAACGCAAAGGTAAGTCTTCTCTTTTTAAAATTGAATGTGCCACCATATTAGTCAGTGGAACTTCGCCAGTAGGTATCAACCTAAATTTATCACCTTCTATTGAATAAGAATCATCACTAAATTTTGGTAATTGCCCTACATTGTACATAGCCTCTGGTTTTACCAAAGTTGGTGGAGAAATTTCATTAAACTGAAATTCATCACTATGTATATCAATCATAAAATTAATTAATGCACGCTCTAATTTTGCTAATTTTCCTTTCAGAGTTACAAACCTACTACCCGATATTTTGGCTGTTTGTTCAAAATCCATCATATCTAGGTTTTTTCCAAGTTCAAAATGCTCTTTAGCATAAGGCATATCTACTGGTTTTTTAAAATCCCGAACAAATTTATTCATGCTTTCGTCAACACCATAATGAACATCTTCACTTGGCATATTAGGAATATTATCCATAATTTCTTTAAGACGGTCACTTTTATCTAAACCCCCTGAAAGCTCGGCTAATTTCTCATTGATATGTTGTACGTCATGTTTAGTATCCTCAAATTCTTTAGAAACCTTGTCCTTTAATCCACTTAATTTTTTTGATTTCTTATTTTTTGCTTGTTGGAATTGTTGAATCAACATAGTAAGCTGTCTTTTTTCTTCGTCTAAAGTCATCAGCTCTTCAAAATTAATATTAATGCCTCTCTTATGCAGCAACTTATCAAACTCTTTTTTGTTTTCTCTAATCCACTTAATATCTAGCATTCCTTAATGTCCTCTATTTTCTACTAATTTACATAACATAATTGAAACTTCATATAATATAAGAAGTGGTATTGCAAGTGCTATCTGGCTTATTACATCCGGCGGCGTAAATATAGCCGCTACTATAAAAATAATAACGATTGCAACTCTTCTTTGCCTCTTTAGTCCAGCGGAATTAACCAAACCTAGCACTCCCAATATAACTATAATTATTGGTAATTGAAAAGCCGAGCCAAAAGCCACCGTCAATTGTATTACTAAACTTAAATATTCGCTAATTCTTGCCTCCATAACAAGAGGTATACTAATATTAGTATTTTCATAACTCAAGAAAAACCCCCAAGCCCTTGGCATTACAAAGTAAAACACAAAGAAACTACCACAATAAAACAATATAGGAGAAAATGCCAGTACTGTTAAAACTATTCTTTTTTCAAAAGCATGTAAACCAGGGGAAATAAACGCATAAATTTGATAACAAATAAATGGTAGTGTAGAAGAAAAAGCCACAAAAATAGATAATTTAATATAAGAAAAAAATGCTTCAGCGAGACCTGTATATATTATTTTTCTATCTGTAGCACCTGATAAATCTACTAATGGCTTAAGAAAAAAATCATATATATTTTCTTTAAACCAATAACTAATTCCAAAAAATAATATAAAGCAAAAAATAACCCGCAAAAGGCGTTTTTTTAATTCTATAAAATGCTCTTTGAAAGTATATTTTTGCAATTTAATATTTTTAATTTTTGTTATCCTATTATGAAGATATTTCTTCAACACCTTTTTTTAACTCTAAATTTAATGGAGTATCAATTGAAGATTTTACATCTTTATTTTTGCGTTTTTTTATGGTTTCAATAATATCCTCTTCTTCATTTGAGGATGTATGAGGTATTTTTATCAAATTCCATATTTTATTAGGAATTAAAGACACAGAGTTTTTAAGCATTTTTTCCAAGTGTGGCGTGGTAGTAGAGTCTTTTAACCAAGCAGGATAATTTTCTGTAGACAAGTTATCTACTAAATCTTTAGAGTTTTTAGCATTAGAATAAGTACCAGCCGTAAAAATTGCCACTATTGTGAATAAAATTAAAACCAATAATATACCTCTTACTATTCCTAAAACTAATCCTAATAATCTATCAAGTATATTTTTACTTGTGCCATCAAATAGCAAAATTATTTTTGAGGTAAGAAAAGTAAAAAACACCAAGGATACCAAGTAAGAAGCTATTCCGCTTGCAATTGATGTAACCAGTTCATTCTCAATATGTCCAGAAAATATTATACGCACGTAAGTATAAAGTGCTATTGCAGCGCAAATTGAAGCAATGAAGCCAAGCAAATTAATTGTAATATTTATTAACCCTCTATACAAACCAAGCAAAGATGATATAAATAAAATTGTCAGTATTAAAATATCAAATAAAGTAAAAGTCATATTGCTATTATAGTTTTATCAGTAATAATATAATTTAATTGTATGTCATGAAGTTCACGCGGTAGATTTTCATACAAATTTTCATGAAAACACACTCCTATTTTTATCGGATTTTGTCCAGAGTTGTTTTTTGCAAAATAACGATCATAATGTCCTACTCCGAAACCCAACCTATCTCCTTTTAAACTATATGCTATTCCTGGTACAACAACAATACTAGGAAATAGTTTGTTGTTACTAATCGGATGCATCAATTTACTAAAATTACTTTTTTCAAGAGCTGCTCCTGTATCGTATCTTACAAAATCCATTTTTGTGCCTTTTATTTTTGGCAACCCAACAACCCACTTAGAATTTACTACAAGCTTTAATAAATTCGGCTCTCCTTTGATTGGCCAATATATCCCAACCATAGACTTCTTGTCTAGTGTTCCTCTTTTTTTTGGAGGAATAAGAGATAAAATTAATTCTTGTACAGATTTGATAATCGAATTATTTTCAGAAAAATACGCCTCTTCATCAAAATTCTTTCTGTTTTCTAAAATTTTAATTCTTAAAAGTTTTTTTAATTCCATATTTAACTACAAAATTCTTTTAAAAATTCTCCGTGAAGTTTTTTTTCTTCATTAGAAGGGTGTATAACCATTTTATTGCCTATAGCGACGTTAAGTAATGTTTCTTCTATGTTTTTTTCTAACCCTACCCCTTGCATAGAAAAACTTGATTGTCTACCACCAGTGAGCTCCACATATACTCCCGCTAATAACTCTGCATCTTTTAACGCCCCATGAAACTGACGCGCAGAATTATCTACTTTAAATCTTTTGCATAAAGCATCTAGCGAAGCCCTAGCTCCTGGAAATTTTTTACGAGCCATCGGTAGAGTATCTATGGCATTTAAAAGCTCAAGCTGAATCTTGTTTACAAGAGAAAGCTCATAATTAAGAAATTTTATATCAAATGGAGCATTATGGATAACCAAAGAATCTTCTTTGATAAATTCTAGAAAATCTTCTACTACATCTTTAAATAAAGGCTTGTCTTTTAGAAATTCTTCAGAAATCCCATGGACTCTGTACGCTTCACTAGACATGCTTCTTTCTGGATTAATGTAATAATGGAACTGCTTACCAGTTAACACCTTGTTAACCATCTCAAGCGCTCCTATTTCAACTATACGGTGACCATCTTTGGGACTAAGACCAGTAGTTTCAGTATCTAGTATAATTTCTCGTATATTCATTTTATTCTATTTATTATTTCGGTTAATTTTTCTTCTATTTGTTCCTTTTCTTTTTCACTATTAATCACGAAATCAACTCTTTTGTTTTTCTCTTCTTGGGCGAATTGTATTTTTTTTATTTTCTCAAAAATCACTGGATCAATAATGCCTCTATTATTAGCTCTTATAATTCTAGTTTTTTCTGAACAGAACACATTAATATTATACGAAAAATATTTATCAAATCCAGACTCAAATAACAATGGAACTTCTGTAAATATAAAGTCTTCAGTTTTATATTTTTCTTCAAATTCCTTTATAGCGGCCCGCACTTTAGGGTGAATAATTTTTTCTAATTTATCACGTGATTTTGGATTATTATAAATAATTTTAGCTAAATTTTGTTTATTAAACTTACCAACCCCTTCTATAGAATTTTCCACCAATTTTTGTATAACTATATCTTGATATAAAAATTTTACGTAATCATCACAAGAAAAAGTTTTATAGTTCATAGATTTTAGACAATTCAAAACAAAAGTTTTTCCTGATGCAAAACTTCCCGTGATAGCAATATTATACATTAATTTATCCTTTTTTTATACTCATAATAGGACTTCATTATTATTGCCGCGGTTTCTTCAATAGAGCGCATGGAAACATCTATTATTTTCCAACCATTAGCTGAGCATAATCTTTTTACTTGTCTACATTCTTCTTGGATAATATTTATATCTGTATAATTAGAAGATTCATGTACTTGTAATAAATTCATACGGCTTTCTCTAATATCAATCAATCTACTTGGGTTAATCGTTAAGCCAAATATAACTGGTCTATTTAGGTGTAAAAATTCTGGAAATGGACAACCATGCACAAGCGGTATGTTAGCTGTTTTAAACCCGTTATAAGCAAGATACACAGAGGTTGGCGTTTTTGATGTTCTAGACGGACCAATTAAAATTATATCAGCATCTTCTAAATCATCTAATGTTTGACCATCATCATGACGTAAAGAATATTCAATAGCCTCTACTTTATCAAAATAAGTTTCATCGAATTTATTAATATAACCAATTCCGCTATTTGCCTTAGTCCCAATATATTCTGATATTTCTTTAACAATAGTACTAACCACTGATATACAAGGTATTTTTAATTCAAAACAGAATCTTTTTAGTTCTTCTCTAAGACCTTCATCAGATATAGTATATAAGATGATACCAGGTTTTATTTTTATTTTTTGGAGTACATCTTCCAGCATTTTTATATTTCTAATCATCGGCCAGTGATATTTTTTTACTTCAAGATCACTAAATTTAGACAAGGCTGTGTTGGCCGCATGCTTAACTGTCTGCCCGGAAGATTCTGAAACTAAATGTATTGTTAGTTTTTTCATTTTATGCACATAGCTATTGTGGATAAGTTTATTTATTTAGGCTTTATTTTTACCTCCTTTCTTATTAAAAAGCTAGAAATATAGTTGTTTTAGTTTTCTGTGGATAATTATGTTCATCAATTGGTTGCTGATTGCTGTTTTCCTAGTTATTCACAATTATACAGTATATTGTCCACATTAATATACACTGTATAATTTTTCTTGTGGATAAATTGTATAAACTATAAAATCTAAATCAATAAGGTATATTTGTAAGATATAAAATTGTTGATAAAATTGTGTATAAGTTATAATCTGTCTTATCCACCATACCTACAACATACTACATAAAAACATATTTATATATATATTATTAGATGATAGGAAATCAATTATATGAAAAACTTTCTAAAAACTTTTCAAAAACAAAATGATATAACCTCAATTTGGCTTATGCGACAAGCTGGTCGTTATATGCCTGAATATATGGAAATAAGATCTTCAGTAGATAATTTTTTGGAACTTTGTTACGACTCTAATAAAGCAGCAAAAGTCACATTACAACCAATTAATAAATTCGGTTTTGATGCAGCAATTATATTTTCTGATATCTTGGTTTTACCTCATGCTCTTGGTTGGGATGTTTCATTTAAACAAGGAGAGGGGCCTGTTTTAAGAAAATTTGAATCAGAAAAAGATTTATTGTTATTAAATAACAAATTTTCTAGTAAGATAGAAAATATTTATGAAACTGTTAGTAAGGTAAAAGCATCTTTACCAAAAAATGTTGCGCTAATTGGTTTTGCTGGTAGTCCGTGGACTGTTATTAGCTATATGTTAGAGGGAAAAGGGAAACAAGATTTCTCGGTAAGTAAAAGTTTTTTATATAATAAAACCATAATTGCTAAAAAACTAATTAATTTTATTACAGAAAAAACTATAGAATATTTATCAGGACAAATCGATGCAGGAGCGGAAGTAATTCAATTATTCGATTCTTGGTCTGGAATATTAAACGAAGTTCAATATGATGAATTTGTTATTGATCCAACAATAAAAATTGTTTCTGCTTTGAAAGAAAAATATCCACATATTCCAGTAATTGGTTTTCCAAGAGGTTCTGGATATAATTACGAAAAATATATTGCCTTAACTGGTATTAAGGGGGTTGGAGTTGATCAATTTATACCTGTATCAGAAATGAAAAAATGGCAAAAAAATATGGTTGTTCAAGGAAATCTAGATCCGGTTATTTTACTTGGAGAAAAAGAAAATATAGCTAAATCTGTTGATAAAATTTTATCTAGTATGGGTAATAAAAATTTCATATTTAACTTGGGACATGGTATATTGCCAACAACTCCTGTTAAAAACGTAGAATATCTTGTTGATTATGTCAGAAATTATAAAAAATAAAAAACATGCCGAGAATATATTCTTGTTATTTAAGATATAAGGAAAAGAGGATCAATGGAAGATTATGTTTTATGGTATAAGTCAATTCATGTGATATCTGTAATATCTTGGATGGCAGCTATGCTTTATATGCCAAGGTTATTTATGTATCATACTAAAGCTAAAACAGATTCAGAAATGGATAAAACATTCCAAATAATGGAACGTAGATTGCTTAGATTCATTATGAATCCTGCAATGATAGCGACTTATATTTTTGGCCTTTTAACAACTTATATTTATGGATTTTTGTCTCTTGGTATGTGGTTTCATTTAAAAATGTGTGCTGTGTTATTTCTTACTGTTTTTCATATGTTTCTTGCTCGCTTGAGAAAAGATTTTGAAAAAGGAAAAAACACTCATTCAGAAAATTTTTATAAGGTTATAAATGAAATACCAACGGTTTTAATGATTATTTCTGTGGTATTAGTTATTGTAAAACCATTTGAATAAAAGGTTAGTATTTACTCAATATAACCATTATGTTATATTCTTAATTTAGTAGTTTTATATTATTTTTGAACAAAACAATGACTATATTAAAAATTCTAACAGCTCCAGACCCTATTTTGCAAAAAGTCTCTCATTTGGTAGAATCGGTTAATAGTTCAGTACGTCAACTTATGGACGATATGTTAGAAACCATGTATAAAGATAACGGTGTGGGGCTCGCTGCTAATCAAGTGGGTGTTCTAAGTAGGGTCATGGTAATTGATTTACATAATGATGATGAGATTAGATCTAAAGGCTTTTATCCACTATTTATAGCAAACCCTGAGATAGTAGAAATTTCAGACGAAATGGTTGAGGCTGAGGAAGGTTGTCTATCTTTACCGGATCAAAGAATTATTATATCTAGACCTGAGTATATTAAAATAAAATATATTGATTATGATAATAAACTTCAAGAACTAGGGACAGGTGGGTGGTTAGCAAGAGTGTTACAACATGAAATGGATCATTTAGATGGTAAGTTAGCTATTGATTATTTATCTAACCTAAAGAAAAATGTAGCTCTTCGTAAGTTAGTAAAATTAAAAAATTTTACTGATTAATTAGTTTCTAGGGAGATGTGTACATGAATATTATTTTTATGGGAACGCCAGATTTTTCTGTTCCAGCTTTTCAAGAATTAATCAACTCAACAGAACATAATATTGTAGCATTATTTACTCAAGCTCCTAAGGCTAAAGGTCGTGGCATGAAATTAACAAATTCTCCTGTGCATAATTTAGCAATAGAAAACGATATTCCAGTTTACGTGCCTAAGACGCTAAGAAATGAAGAAGCTCTAGAACTTATAAAATCGATTAATGCAGATATAATAATTGTGGTTGCTTATGGATTTATTATTCCTAAAAATATATTAAACGCAAAAAAATATGGTTGTTTAAATATTCATCCATCAAAATTACCAAAATATAGAGGAGCAGCTCCTTTGCAAAGAACTATAATTAATGGTGAAAAGGAAAGCGCCGTTTGTATTATGCAAATGGACTCAGGGTTGGATACTGGGGACATTATTCTGCAAGAAAATTTTAAACTATCCCCACATATTACTTTGCTAGAATTACATGATCAATGCGCAAATATAGGCGCTAAATTATTAATTAAAACACTAGATAACATTGATAATTTACCAAGAATAAAACAGTTTGAAGTAGGTTTATCATACGCTCATAAACTTTATAAAGAGGAGGGGAGAGTGAACTGGAAAGAATCTTCTTTTGTTATTGATTGTAAAATTAGAGGAATGAATCCGTGGCCAGGAGTTTATTTTGAACATGCTGGAAAAATAATAAAAATACTTAGTTCGGAATATACGGAGAATAACTACAAATTATTACCTGGTGAACTAAGTAATAATTTTGAAGTTACTTGTGGTAAGGGTACGCTAATTATTAAATACTTAAAGCCAGCTGGTAAATCTAAGATGTTAGCAACAGATTATTTTCGAGGTTTATTAATCTCAAATAATAAAATTATATTTTCTTAAATAATTTATTATATAGTTTTACACCTGTATAATGCTGTTATATGCTAGATATATTGTTATATTAGCTGGGAATTAAAAATGTCAAATAGAGTTTTTTATACAAATTCTGGTCCTTATAAATTATCAGAAATTGCACAAAATATTGGTTGTGAGTTTGTTAATTCTTCTAATATATTGATTAGTGCTATAAAATCTTTGTCTGAAGCGAAAGACTCGGATATTAGTTTTTTTAGTAATAAAAAATATATAACTGAATTTAAAAATAGTCAAGCAGGCGCTTGTATTGTGCCCCTAGATTTCACAGAAAAATCTAACATTATTTTGCTAAAGGCTACAAATCCATATTATGCTTATGCAAAAATGTTGGATATGTTTTATTCATCTGGCAAATCATATATTAACAAAATAATGCCAAGTGCTTACGTTTCTAAAAGCGCTCAAATAGGTAAAAATTGTTATATAGGTCATAATGTTGTTATTGAAGACGAAGTAGAAATAGGTGATGATTGCATTATAGAATCAGGTTCTGTAATTGATTACAAAGTAAAGATAGGTAATAGAGCTCGAATTGATTCGAATGTTTCCATAAGTTGCTCTATTATTGGCGATGATGTTGTTATCTTACCAGGCGCTAGGATTGGTCAAGATGGATTTGGCTTTTCAACAAACAAAGGTGTGCATAAAAAAATATATCATACTGGTCGAGTAATTATTGGTAATGATGTAGAAATAGGAGCTAATTCTTGTATTGATCGTGGTTCTATGAACGATACTATAATAGAAGATTTATGTCGCATTGATAATCTTGTACAAATTGCTCATAATGTTCATATTAAAAAAGGAGCTATTTTAGTTTCACAAGTCGGTATTGCTGGTAGTAGTAAAATTGGTTCTTATTGCGCTCTTGGTGGTCAAGTGGGAGTTGCTGGTCATATTACTATTGCAGATGGAGTACAAATATCTGGTCAAGGTGGTGTAATTCAGGATATAAAGGAGACAGGAATTATGGGTGGAACCCCAGCTGTTCCAATCAGGGATTGGCATAAGCAAACAATAATAATGAAAAATTTGATTAAAGAAAAGGGGAAAAAAAGATGAGTGCGCCAAGGAAAGTGCGTAAAAATCAGTCGGTGAGAATCCGACCTATGC
>CAWWAI010000042.1:0-11025 GCA_963934885.1 uncultured Rickettsiaceae bacterium
TGCAAAAGAAATATTGATCCCTTTTGTTCTTTGTTTAATCTTCTCATAAGAATAACTGCTAATTAATTTGTTTAAAAATCAAAACGTCCCAATAGATAATAACCCAACAGCTTCTTTTTGTTCTCTAGTTAAACTATGTGGAGTTTTGGTATTATCTATTGTCATAATTTTTAGATTATTAATAATTATATTTAGACGTTATACTATTATTAGTAACAGTCTTTAGAACAGTATTGCAACTAATTTTTTATGTTGCAATACTCTGAAATTAAAAACTATGTTGCAAATTTAAGTATATCGTCAAATTAACGTAACAAAGAGAGAGAATAAAACACCTATAAATCTTGAATTTATTTGCAGCTTTACTAAGATAAAAAGATATGACGAACAGGGATATGGCGGACAGGGTGGGATTCGAACCCACGGTACGATTGCTCGCACGCTGGTTTTCAAGACCAGATCCTTAAACCACTCGGACACCTGTCCTGTTCCAACTAAGGTTGATAACAGATTCTAGAAATCATTTCAAGATAAATTATGAATATTCTTGAATATTTCGTACATTTAATCTATACCATAAATGTGTCTTTTTAAGCTTTTGAAATAATATTTATGAAAAGTAAGTCCTCGAGCTTTGTTGCGCTTGATATTGGGAGTAGTAAAATTGCCGCTATTTCTGCACAGACCAATAAGCAGGGCTTAACTAAAATTAATTCTCAAATTTTGCAATCTTCAGATGGATTTAAATCTGGCACTATCACTCATATGAAAATGGCAGAAAATACTATTATTAATGCAATTTATGCTCTTGAAAAAGAGCGTGATAAAAGTATCAAAGAAGTGGCTATCTCACTTTCTGGAGCGAGCGTAAAATCATATTATATAAATCATAAAATTAAACTTGGTAATCAACCAATTTCTAAGCAAGATGTAAAAAAACTTATCAATAAAGCATTAGCAGATTTTAAAGTTAAAGATCAAGAAATAATACATCATTTTCCTATGGAGTTTATTATTGATTCTAACCAAGTTGTGGAAAATCCGGTAGATATGTACGCACGGGACTTGTCTTGTCAGTTGCATATAATATCAGCTGATTCGTTTGTATTAATGAATCTCACTAAATGCCTTGCAAAATGTCATGTAGAAGTCAGTGATATTATATCATCTATATATGCTTCTGGCATAGCCTGCTTAACAGATGATGAAAAAGATTTAGGCGCTATTATTATTGATGTTGGTAGTCATACAACCAGCTTTGGGATTTTTCTTGATAAGAAAATTATATATACTAGTTGCGTGTCTATGGGCAGCGCCTGCATTACCACTGATATTGCTAAAACATTTTCAATTAGTCGAGCTAGTGCCGAAAAATTAAAAATATTATATGGTAATGTAAATTCTGGTTTGTTAACTAAAGATAATTCTGTACGTTTGGGTGACCTTGAGCCAAATAATAATCTTAACCCAGATTTACCTATTAGCATTAAACAATTAGTTGAAATTATACAGCCTCGCATGGAAGAAATTTTTCTAAATATAAAAAAACAATGTGACCGCGTCTCGATGGATCATTTATTGGCAAGACGTATCGTTATTACTGGTGGCGCGGCAGCTTTACCTGGAATAAAAAGTTTAGCAGCAGAGATATTTCAGAAAAAAGTACGCATTGCTAAGCCGGAAATGATAACTGGTTTTACTGAGAATTATAATCCATACACGTATTCAACTGCGCTTGGTATGGTAAAATTAAAATCATTTAAATCTGACTATTATGAGGATGGGAGCTGGTTCAAAAGAACATTATTATGGTTAAAAGAAAACATCTAGCTATTAGTGTTAGCATTCTATTGCATGCTGTTTGTTTATCAAAATCATATGCAGGCGCTTACTTAACAGCTCCAGGGAATTATAAATATTCCATGAGTTTTTCATCTCTTGATTATACTTCCAACAAAAAAAGAGATTATCGGGCTTCTATTTTTGTAAAAATTCAGGATATGATTTATAAACTAGGTGCTCAAAAAGAAGAAATTACAAGAGCAGCAAAAGAACAAAATAGAATTTCAACAGACCTTGAAATACACAGAATCCACTCTCTTGAATTAGACATAAATGAGTTAGAAAGGATTGCTAAAGAAATAGCAACTTTTAGTGATGATGTTATGTCGTGCTTTGAAATTGAATATGGTATTACTGATAGTCAAAGTTTTGGGATGAAAATTCATTATACAATAGATAAATTCGCTGAAATACAGAATAAATCTGTACAAAAAACAACGCCTGTTGGTAAGGATATAGAATCATTTTATAAATATAAATTATTTCAGGGTAATAATTTTACTTTAACCGTGCAACCGAAATTTCATTACTCCATATATAATGATTTTTCTGCTTATAATGTAGATCTGGGATTATTTTTATTACATTCTAAGGAAGGTAAAAAAAGAACATCTTTTCAAGAAATTGGAGTTATAGCACGTAAATATTGGAGTAAAGAAGGACAGAGTCCTGTTGGTCATGTGATTTATTTGCTTGAAGGGTATAAGTTTAAGAATGGTTTTATGGTTAGTAATTATACTGAGTATGAAAAAAAGAAATCTAGTAATTTTCTTTATAAAGGAACTATCTATGAACAAGTTTCAATTGCAAAAGAGTTTTATTTTGATAGTTTGAATGTACAAAACTTTACTGCTCAGATTGGATATTTCTGGAAGAGTAGTATAGCAAATCCTATGTATACAATTTCTGGTCCAATTTTCTCATTATGGTGCGATCTTTAGTTAATATAAGAAAACTCTTATTACATATTTCTAAAACTCATGTTGGATTAACCAGTAATGCATGTCTTTTTAAATTTTCACCTGTTGATAATGAAACTATCATTGAATTGCTTATTGAAGAATATAAGTTCGACGCCATAGACGCTAATAGTTCTGGCGTTTTGGCGGTACATTTTGATAAACTAAATGAGTACTATAATAAAGGATATTTTATTTTTCAGAATATTGATGGTAATAGATGTTATGCTGTAAATAATCTTAGTGTTATTAAAGAAAAAAAGTTAGATGTAACAAATAGCCTCCCTGTATATCTTGTTCGGAATAAAGATTTAGTAAAAATAATTGATCGGGATTTTGCCTTGCAAAATACTAACCATGCTATTAATCATCTTAGAAAAATTTCACCTAATGCTTCCGCCAAAACCATTAATTATCCACAAATGTTATGCGGCTCAGCTCTTATTTTTTTCTCTACTTTGTTTTTATTCTTAAATACATTCAGTGTTATCAATAATTTTGCTTATCTATTACAAAATATTCTTAAATCCATATTATTCAAGCGTGGAATTGTCGACATAGAAGAGTCACCGCTTTTGCCTATTAATAATAATATGCCTATATATTCTATATTAATACCTTTGTATCAAGAGGAGTTTAAAGTAGATTCAATACTAAAAGCTATGTCTAATATGAATTATCCAAAAGATAAGTTAGACATAAAGATTATAATAGAATCGAATGATATATTAACCATGAGAGCTTTGTCTATAATTGATTTGCCACAATATATACATGTAATCAAAGTGCCTTATAGTTTCCCACGTACCAAGCCTAAGGCCATGAATTATGCTATGCCTTATGTTAAGGGTAAGGTTTTAACAATTTATGACGCAGAAGATATTCCAGATCCAGATCAATTATTAAAGGCATTACATGCATTTAATACCTTGCCAGAGAATTATGTTTGTGTTCAAGCTAAATTAAATTTTTATAACGCAAAAGAAAATATTTTAACTCGCTTCTTTAGCATGGAATATAGCGTATGGTTTGAATATTTACTTTATGGTCTAAGCTTACTTGATCTTCCAGTAACTTTGGGTGGTACTAGCAACCATTTTAAAGTTGATAAATTAAAAGAAGTAGGTTATTGGGATGCATATAACGTTACAGAAGATGCAGATCTAGGTATACGTTTGTATCTAAATGGCTATAAGGTGCATTTAATTAATTCAACAACTATTGAAGAAGCACCGACTGATGTTTCAACTTGGATGGCACAGCGTACTCGTTGGATCAAGGGGTTTATTCAAACAATTTATGTATTTATTAAAGCAGAAAAAGATCTAAGTAAAATCAGTGTACTAAAGATTTTATCTGTATATATTTTTGTGGGGTTGTCCACTTATAGCTTTTTTTGTTTACCATGGTTGTTATTAGTTTTGATGTTCAATATTTATCATCCTATTTATTATATGTGGCTAGTAAATAGCATTTTCTCTTTTTCTTACATTTATGCGATTGGATATTTCGTTCTAGCTAAAAATAAAACAACTTTCCAGCATTTATCATGGATAGAATGGATTACCTTATTCTGTTGGCCTCTATATTTTGTACTACATACCATAGCTAGTTATAGAGCTATCTGGGAAACTCTAGTATCTCCTTTTAAATGGAATAAGACACCACACGGCAAGAGTATAGACGATATAGATTAGAGATTATAATCCAAATTTTTTTATTATGGCCACTTTACTTCTGGTGGTAGTGACATTAAGATTGCCTCTACGTTGCCTCCAGTAGAAAGACCAAAACTTGTACCACGATCATATAATAAGTTAAATTCCACATAGCGTCCACGTTTGATTAGTTGATGTTTGCGTTGCTCATCATTCCAACTAAGATGCATTTTATTACGTATTATTTGTGGATATATTTCTAAAACTGCGCGTCCTACATCCTGAGTAAAAGCAAAATCATCTACAAAATTATTTGCTAAATAATCATAGAAAATGCCACCCACTCCACGCAGCTCGCTACGATGTTTTAAGTAAAAATATTCATCACATTCTTTTTTAAATTTAGGATAATATGCTGGGTTATGTTTGTCGCATGAGGCTTTTAATGCAGCATGAAATATTTCCGTTTCCTGCTTATCTTCATACATAGGTGTTAGATCGCCGCCACCACCAAACCAGCTCGTAGATGTTTCAATATATCGAGTATTAAAATGCACAGCAGGTACTAAAGGCGAACACATGTGAGCTACCATTGATATACCAGTTGCAAAGAATTTAGGATCTTGTTTGGTACCAGGCATTTTCTTTCTAAATTCTTCTGAAAATTCTCCATGTACTGTAGATATATTTACACCCACTTTTTCAAAGACGTTTCCATGCATAATAGACATTATGCCACCACCTCCACCTTCTCGAACCCAGGATTTTTGTTTAAATTTTCCTGGAGTAATATTTTTTCCTTTAGCAAAATCTATTTCAATATTCTCAAAATCTAAGCATAAATTATTTCGTAATTTCTCAAACCATTGAGCTGTTAAATTTCTCATATTTGTTACCATGCATTTTTAATAATTAAAGGCCAGTGGCGAAGACTAATTACAACTAGATCAAAGCGTATATTGTAATTTTTATATTGGATGTTTTGGGATAAAAATAATTCAGCCGCCCTTTTTATACGCATTTGTTGGTCTTGAGATACTATGCCTTCATGAATACCGTTTTTGCGCGCTTTAACTTCAATAAACACCAGTTGCTCACCGCGTAGAGCTATTAAGTCAATTTCACCAACGTATGTTTTCATTCTGAGGTGTAGTATGCTGTAAAAGCGTATTTTGTATAATATTAAGACTATATATTCAGCTAATATACCTAGTCTGTATTTCTTCATATTTTTTTCAAGTTCGTATTTAGTAATTTTCTTATATCGTGCCGCATAAAGTAAATTGTTATGAGGAAAGCTCCAGAAGTTAGCATAATGTAAAATGCTGGTGCATAATATTTTCCAGTTACCTCTAATAGCCAACGTGAAATCGCTGCTGAAGTACCACCAAACATTGCTATACCTAAATTATAACTAAATGCCACGCCAGAAAATCTTTGATCAGATGTAAATAGCGAAATAATAAATATATAAGCAGTACCAGCAATTGATCCGCCAAGCATAGCCAACATGGTAAGAGCTAATAATTGACTCCATGTGTCTTCGCAAGACATTAATAATAAGGTAGGTAGAGCTAATACGAATATGGCACTAGCAGAATAGGTTATCATTCTGAATCTACCTATATGATCGGAAATATAGCCAGATAATGGCATGCTTAGCATCATTATAATTGCAGAATAAGCTAAATATAATCGTGCTGTAGCATCATCAAAATGTAGGACATTACAATGGTAAATATTGATATAAGTTTTAATTAAGTACACAATACTGCTTGCACAGCCACCAAGAACAAATGTTATAAACATTGATTTTTTTGCAGTTTTGACTACATGGAAAAAAGGTGATTTTAGAGTTTGTTTTTTCTCTGCTAGCATTGTAAATATAGGAGTTTCAGATACTCTAAGCCTAAAATAAAACCCAACTATACCCATTACTCCGCCGAGCATAAATGCTAATCTCCATGCAAATTCAATATCTGGTATAAAGGTGGCAAAAAATATGCCTATCAAGGTAGCAAATAATGTTCCTGCTATATTTGATGCATGCACTATGCCTGCAGTAAATCCTGGCTTTAAATGTTGGTCATGTTCTAAGATAAATATAGCAGCTCCCGCTCCTTCACCGCTAATACATAGTCCTTGAATTAAGCGCATTACTACTAGAATTATTGGAGCCCAATAGCCTATTATCGAATATTCAGGTATAAGTCCGATGCTAAATGTAGGTATTGTCATGCCGAGCATAGAGGTAATAAGTGAAACTCGCCTGCCATGTCTATCAGCAATATAGCCAAAAATTATGCCGCCAATAGGTCGTGTAACGAAGCCAACAGCAAATACTCCTAAGCTCGATAGCACTTGTACTACTTCATTATCACTAGGAAAAAAGGCCTTTCCTATAGCAAGTGAAAATACGGCATATACCGTAAAATCATAATATTCCAGAACATTCCCTGAAATCGCAGATAGAAAAATGGATCTACGTTTGCTCATCTAGCTTTGTCCTAATTATGTATTAATGCTCAGGATTATAATGAACAAAAACCATTTGTGAAATAAAATTTTTTATTATCTTAAATTAATATGAATGAGAATAGTTAGATATCAAATTTACTAAGAAATAACTATACATATTAATTAGCATAAACGTATTTATACTTAATTTGTAATTTTTAACTTATATAATGATTAAGTTCCCAAAATGGCGGAGAGAGAGGGATTCGAACCCTCGATAGAGATTGCTCCCTATACTCCCTTAGCAGGGGAGCGCCTTCAGCCACTCGGCCACCTCTCCATTTTGGATTTTTAAGATATATCATTGAATTTAAAAATTTTCCAGTGTTATTTTGATAAATAAACATATAGCGCATTTACCGTAGTTTACGGATAACATAAATACTGATATAGTGGAAAATATTACAAAAAAATGTGAATATATTTATGAAAAACCTATCTTTGTTTATCGCAATGTCATTTATACTTTCTGGGTGTTACTCGATTGGCACTAGTAACGATTATAATAGAGATTTTACCTGGGGGCAGTCAATTTCAAAACCAATATATCTAAGCTTTAAAGATACTAAATCAACCCCGTTCTATTTTATGTTGAGTAGAGACTCGAAAAAGCAAGATTATGAATTAGCTGTACGCTGGACAACCAAGAAGAAGGGGAGTATACTATTTAATGGCTATGATACTACGCTAAAGTTTTTGATTGATAAGGCGCAAATACTTACCTTTGCACCAATTAAAAGACCAAAAATTGTTTCATTTAATTTAAACTCAAAAGGGAGTGAAGAAGAAGCTATTTTCTCTCTAAGCAGCGAAGAATTTATGAAAATTGCTTATGCAAAATCTGTTACAGTGGAATTAACTGGAAGAAATAATACTGTAGTAGGTGTTTTCTCACGCAGGAATACCATAAAAGCGTTTAGGGATTTTGCTGAAACCAGTTATTAAATTATGAATAAATTACTAATATTTGGATATGGCTATACTGCAACTCATATTGCAGCTAGCTTAGATAAAAATCTATGGAATATTATTGGCACAACAAGATCACTACAAGCTAACAATAATATTATAAAATATAATAAAGAGCAAATAAGCCAAGTACTGCCAATAATTACGCATATAATTATTTCCATACCACCTAAAGAAATGGGAGATCAAGTCCTAGATGAATTCGAAGGACTATTATCTTTGGCAATAAATTTGAAATGGATTGGTTATTTATCCTCTAGTTCGGTTTACGGCGATCACAATGGAGAATGGGTAAATGAAAGCACTAATCTTAAACCAGTAAGCAAGCGTGCTAAAAATAGAGTATTAGCTGAAAAACAATGGCTTGATTATGGCAAGAAAAATAATATTACTATCAATATTTTTCGTTTAGCTGGAATTTACGGCCCCAAGCGTAATGCACTGAAATCAGTAAAAGAAAAGCAAGCCAACTCAATTTTGAAGGAAGGACATTGTTTTTCGCGTATTCATGTAGAAGATATAGCTAATATTGTTAAACTTGCGATGATTAACAATTCAATATCAGAAATATACAACCTTGCAGATGATTATCCTTGTCCAACTTATGAAGTAAATGATCTTGCTGCAAAATTATTGTGCATGAAAGCTCCTCCTATAATTAAATTCTCTGAGGCGGTATTATCTCCTATGGCAAAAGAATTTTATGCTGATCACAAAAAAGTTAGTAATAAAAAAATTAAAACCCAGCTTCTAGTAAAGCTAAAATATCCAACATTTCTTGAAGGATTGACAGGAATATTTTATAAGAGCGCTAATCGTTAGCAGCATTTCTGAAATACATACCATAAAAAAATAAGGGCGACAAATTTTGCCCCCTTATTTTTTTACATTGTTAATTATAATTATTTTGCTGATGCAGCTATAGCTTCGTTTTCAGCAATCTTGGCGTTATATTCTTTGCCAAGTCCTCTTACAACAAAAATCCATAATATTACTACTATAAAGAAAATAGCTGCAAAGAATGGAGTTGCCTCAACAAAGCTATAAGAAGGTAACATAATAAAGAAAGTAGATTGAATAACGCCACCACCAGACTTACCAAATCTACCACCAATAACATCAACCGCAGCCTTGCCTTTTGTCTTCATTTCATCATCAAGAGGTATATAAGACATCTCTTTTGTTGAATCAAAAAGAGAATATTTAGTGGCCTTACTTAAAACGTTCTGAGCCATACCAATCATTACTACCATTGCTAATGGACCAGTACCCAAGAATGCAGCAATTTGTAATCCCATACTATCGTCAAAAACAATAAATGAGAAGAAAGCAAGACCAGTAAATAAAATCATAACAGGTGTAAATGTTGCAGCTGTAGACCAAGAAACTCTACGCAAGATATTACTACCAATCAACATAAAGAAAATCGCAGCAACACCTTGATATGCCTGAAACATACCCATATAAGATGTATATCCTTCAACAGTTGGATGTAATTCTTTGATTTTTGATTTCCACACACCTTCAACAAGGTTAATAGAAATACCATAACAAAGCACTAACATAACTACTAATCCAAGATACTTGGAAGTAAAGATCATTTTAAAACTTTCGCCCAAGCTAAGTTTTGCTTTTTTCTTCTTAGGACCAGATTTAATACCTGCATCATATAATCTAGGATCAGTAAGGACATTACGATTCATCCAATTATATAAGAATAATATAAATAAACCACTTATCATAGTCACACATAAAACTGGTATTAGTTTTACTTCATCAGCTACTATATGAGTATCCTCGCTAAGCAAATAATAAAAACTCACTGCAACTAGGGGTAATGCAACATTCCCAAGTAACCCAAACATTGAGTAAAAACGCTTGGCCTCAGATGTTTTTGTAATTTGATTAGCAAACTGCCAAAATAATAATGTAAGCATCATACTACCCCACATTTCAGCCATAGTGTAAAATGATGCATAACTCCAGCTACCAGCAATTTTAATAAACCACTTTATGCTTGGATATTGTTCAACTAATGCTGCAATTGTACTAGCAGATGGATGAAATATTTCTGGGTTTGGGTATAATACAAATGTAAAAAACGCAAAAAATGTAAGAAAAAAAATTGTAACCGTATAAAAAACCTTCTGTTGGCTCATTATATTACATAATTTAGCATAAATTACCATCATGATAACTGCTGACGGCAATACAACATAAGTCTTTAAGAAGCTTATTGCCTCTGGTCCAACATGAGTAACTACCAAACCATCTTTAATCGACCTAAGGGTTGCATAATTAAATAATATGCAGGCCATCATTAAAGCCATTGGAATAAATTTTTTGTTCTCATGCCATTCAATTGGCCAAAATATTCTTCTTAATTCAGATAAAAAGTTAGTCTTTTGTGATTTGTCCATATAACATTTGCATTTTAGTATAATTAAATTATGGGACACATTATACACAAAACTCCTTCAAAAGTCAACGATTTTAGTTAATGCACTTTAACTGCTAAGGTCAATGACACCCATTTGTTTTTGTATAAAACTGTTTCAACAACAAATCCTGCTGAATTATAGGCACTCACTACTTCCTCTTGCTGATAATCCAGAAAACCAGATAATATTACTTTGGTTCCATCATGAGCAAGAGACTTGAATTTAGGTGCCATAGAAATCAAAGGCTGCTTAAGGATATTACTAACGATAAGATCAAATTTTTGATTCCATTGATTAGGAATTTTTAAATCGTCTTTAGAGTTTTGATAAAAATAGACTTTTGAATTATTAACGTACAAATTATTTTTGGCCATTTCTACTGATATTTCTTCTATATCGCATGCTAGGATATTTGCTTGGGGCCAAATTTTTTCACCTGCAAAACTCAGTATTCCACTACCTGTACCAATATCAAATATATTAACAAAATTATTATTTTCTAATAATTCCATCGATTCTATACATAAAGATGTCGTTGCGTGGTCACCAGTACCAAATGCACGTGATGCTTCAATAAAAATAGGTTGATCTTGCCCTAGTTTTCGGGACACATTGGGTTAAGCAGCCATGTAACTAGAA
>CAWWAI010000043.1:0-10750 GCA_963934885.1 uncultured Rickettsiaceae bacterium
CACGCTAATGATCGGAAGTGATGGGTTATGCGTTTTTCGCTCGCTTGAGTTACGGGTGGGTCTGATACTAGCTAAGTAATATTTTATTTTGCATAATAAATAACTCAGAAGAAGCTATGGAAGCTAATTTCAGCATATCCATCAATTGTTCAGTAGTAAAATCACTTTTTTCCCCGGTGCTTTGTATTTCAATTAGGTTACCTTTCTGGTTAAAAACAAAATTTGCATCAACTGAGGCGTTGCTATCTTCAGCATAATCGAGGTCTAGAACTGCTTGATCTTTATATATTCCACATGATATAGCTGATATTTGAGCAATTAGCGGATTTTTCCTTAGTATTTTTTTATCAATTAAAGATCTAATAGCTAGATGTAATGCAATATAACTGCCAGTGATTGCTGCAGTTCTTGTGCCTCCATCAGCATTAATTACATCACAGTCAATAAGGATTTGTCGCTCTCCAAGCATTTTTAGGTCCATAGCTGCTCGCATTGAACGACCAATTAAACGTTGAATTTCTAGAGTTCGTCCACCTTGCTTGCCTTTTGACGCTTCACGCATCATACGTTTGTTGGTAGAGCGTGGTAACATACCATATTCAGCAGTAACCCAACCAGAGTTTTTTCCTTTTAAAAAACGTGGTACAGACTCATCTAAACTTGCAGAGCAGATTACATGTGTATTGCCAAATTTGATCAAGCAAGAGCCTTCTGCATGCTTAAGAATGCCTATTTCGATTGAAATTTCGCGTAGTTGATCGTTTTTTCTTGCAGATGGGCGCATAAATATTTATGTTTGTATCTTGAATTATGTATAAACTCTCACTATATTTAATAATATAGATATGACCTTATACAAACAAAAAAATAAAGAATTTGATATGGAAAGACAAGAAAAAAATACACAAACAAATGAAGAATATCAAGATTCCAGTCAGCATGTGGAGGAAGAAGTAGTAGAACTTGAAGATAATTTAAGTGATGCAGAGATAATTACGGAAGATTTAACGAAACAAATTGAAGTCTTGCAAGATAAATTATTACGCCAAATGGCTGAATCTGAGAATGTTCGCAACCGTTCTACCAAGTTAGTAGAGGAAGCTAGAGAATATGCTATTTTTGGATTTGCTAAAGATCTTATTCCAGTTATGGATAACTTATCTAGAGCCCTAGAACACTTGCCAGAAAATTTAGATGATGATGTAAAAAACGTTGTTGAAGGCATAAAAATGACCAAAAAAGAGTTTGAGTCTGTTTTTGATAGAAATCTATTAGAGTCAATTGCACCGCAAATTGGTGATAAATTTGATTACCATTCGCATCATGCTATCTCTCAGGTGGTGACAGATGAATATAAACCAGGTACAATAGTAAATACAATGCAAGTAGGGTATAGAATTAAGGAGCGACTAATTCGTCCTGCTGCTGTAACTGTTGCTAAAAATAGCTAATGCATAAATATAAAAACCTAGTAAAAAATAAAGCATTCGGCGCCTCGTATATTTTGGGGTGTTTTTTGCTTGTGGGTATTATCCTCGTTGCTTCCACCTCAAAAGCCTTGGCAGTATCACATGAAATTTCTGAAATATTCATAGAAGCCTCTGGAAATAATAAATATGAAGCAAAAATTAAAGCACAAGAGCAAGGAATGTATAGAGCTTTGTTGCTCATCGCAGGTAAGCTTAAAATTCCTGCAAATAGCATATCACAAATTTCATATAATGAGCTAAAAGGGGTATTGACACTAACTAATATAATTAATGAAATTAGCTTAATTGAGAAATATAGTGCCACAGTTTCCTATGCGTATGATAAAGCTAAAATATATAATTTATTGCTAGAATATGGCAATTCTGATGTTAATGATTTATTCTATGAAGCTTTGGTTATACCAGTATTTAAACAACGTAATAGTTTAAATATTTGGGATAATGATAAAAAATGGAATGATTTGTGGATGGAATCACGCAGTATTTTAAATACTCATAAGCTTTCTTATCCAGAGAAAACATTATATTTATCTAATAAAATCACTCCAGAAAATATAGATGATTTAACTTATGAAGATTTTATTGAGATTTTTCATAATAAATTATTTAAAAAAGTTATTATTATAACTGCAGAATTTTTTACTAATAGAAGAAATGGTGCCAGCCTAATGCAAATTAAAAAGCATATAAGGTCAACATACGACTCTGAAGAAGTAAAAGAAGAATATGATCTAAATACATGGGATGACATACCACATACAGTTGATACTATTATAGATTTATTGATAGATGATTATGGTATGCTACGAGAAAAAGAGATAGAACAAGAACTAGACGAGGGTAATATAAATGATAGGCAAGAAGAGTATAAACCGATAATCATGAATTTTGATGTTTTCGATGAAAATGAGTTAGAGATTGTTACATCAAAATTAGATAAAATTATGCTAATTGATCATTTTGTAGTAGAACATGACTATAATGATAGATATAAAATTTTAATATATACTGGTGCTAGTGAATATGAACTGACCGAGGGTTTATATCTACAAGGTTTGAGCTATAAAATACATGGCGGTTTGTATAATTTAATTGATGTTAAAAAAGGTAGCTAAATACATTTTTGGCGGGACAAAAAATAGGTAAAAATGAATAAGGTTATTTTTTGGGGTATCACACTATTATTGTTTATTGCTATAATTTACATGGTGTCTGATACATTAGCTCCTTTTCTAATTGCCTTTATTTTTGCATACCTATTACAGCCTGTGATAGAGGCAAACTTCCAGCGTTTCAAATGCTCAAGACCAGTTATTACGCTTAGCGTATTCATTATGTTTCTAAGTAGCTTTATTGCAATTATAGTGCTGCTTGTTCCAATGATATATCAGCAAATATCTGTCTTCGTCAAAAAAATTCCACAATATAAGAATAATTTTGAATCTGGAGTAGCCGCATTATCGGATAAATTAGACAATATTGACCCAGAATTTGCAGTAAAAGTTACGGATTATATGCAGAATCTTATTAATAGTACACTCACTATATTTACATCCTTTGCTAATTATATATGGCAATATACGCTTGCTACTATTAATTTTTTTACAATTATTGTGCTTATTCCCATTATTCTTTATTATTTCCTTCGTGATTGGCCCAAAATTGTAAGCAGCGTAGAATCAATATTACCGATGCGTGGAAAAAGTAAAGTACGCGAAATTGTTATTTCAATAAATGAGTTGCTCTCGGCGTATATTAGAGGACAACTGAATATTTGCTTGATGTTAACAGCATATTATGTAGTAGGATTGTATATTATTGGCTTGGATCTTGCATTGTTGCTAGGTATTTTATCTGGATTTCTTATTATTATTCCCTTCATAGGTGCGTTGATATCTTTGTTATTAGTTACGATTAGCTGTTATGTTACTTTTGGTTCGGGAATAGAACTAGTATATGTAATGATATTATTTATAATTGGTCATTCAATAGAAGGGTATATTTTAGCTCCTAAAATTATTGGTGATAGGATTGGTTTACATCCAGTATGGATTATTTTTTCAGTATTTGCTGCAGGTAGTGTGTTTGGATTCGTGGGAATAATATTTGCTATTCCCCTAGCTGGTATTGTTAAAGTATTCCTAAGCCATATAATTGACTATTATAAATCTAGTAATATGTATAAGAATTAGATGAATTTTATGCAACAAATAGCATTTTCTTTGATTAGCAATAACTCTTATGATTCAAGTGAATATATTGAATCATCTTCTAATAGTTTGGCTTATAAAATATTAAATAATTGGCCAGATAATTGGGGAACCAGACCATATAAAAAAACTCTTATTATACAAGGGCCTAAATCTTCGGGTAAAACTTTCCTTGCTAAGCAATGGGCAGAAAAATCGGGCGCCTTGTTTATCGATAAAATACATCAGCTAACAGAAAGCATACTTGCTAAGCATCAGGCTTTTATCATTGATGGCTTTGATTCAAGTTGGAATGAAGAAAAAGTTTTGCATCATTTTAATAGCATTCATGAAAGTGGAAAATATTTACTAATTACTAGCGCAGAATTACCATGTATGAAATTGCTAGATTTAGCATCAAGAATTAAATCTTTATACCAAATTAATATTGGTATGGATGATGAGTTAATGAAAATGCTGATTTTTAAACTATTTTCAAATTATTCAATTATCATTAGTAATGAAGTAATACATTATTTAGTACAATATTTACCACGTGAATTTACTGAAATTATTAAATCAGTTGATAGATTAAATGCGTTTGCACTGCAGCATCAACGTAAAATAACGGTACCATTGGTTAAACAAGCTTTATTTAGCTAGTCTATTGTCTTGATATGTCTTAATTCTGGTGGGCGGTAATTTTCATCGTGTTTTGCCAATAATTTTGAAGCTTTGAATAGATTCTTTGACAATAAGAGCCCTTCAGCAACAACCCCTTGTTTTTCACGAAATAAAGCTGGTAGTATGTCATGATACTCTATTTGTAGTTCTGCTATATAGTCGGTAATTATAAAAATCACTTTGCCGTCGGAGGATAATTCAATTGATCCTTCTTTGACAAATCCCCCAACGCGTACTTTCTCAGTATTTGATTTAATTTTAGATAGTTCAGAAGGAGGATAAAAAAATACTATATTATCATTCAAGTTAGAAAGTATAATATAGATTCCTAATGAGCAAACAGATAGCATTGCTATAATGCCGAATAATCTATTTCTTTTTTTGTTCTGCATGACTTGCTCTATAATCTATAGTAATTTTTATAAACATTATAGCAAGTGATATAAAGGTAAAACAATAAGATGCCAATAAGTAGTTGTTCATATATTAGCTTCTTTGCTGTTTAATTTAAGGGTTTTTGCCTAGATAGTTCGATTGATAATTCACGAGCTTTAACCGTGTCCATACTTGCTATTACTGGTGCAACTCGAATCTCTTTCATGTTACTTACCACTTTCAATAATACTGGCATTTCTAGTTCGTTGAAAATCTTTGCTGCATCCTTGGGTTTCATAGTTTCGTATATTTTTACAAGGCTGAGAATTTTGCTATTTTCTTTTTGGTCGTATTGTTTCATTAAATCTTCTAGCTGTGACTGCAATAACTTTAAATCCACAACTTTTTGATCTATCTTATTTTCTGTTGCTTTTAAAACTTGCTCACGGACGTTCAGATCTTTTTTATCTTTTTCTAATTTTTCTCTTCTTTTTGCTAGCTCTTTTAAGAGGTCCATTTCTGAACGAGTCATGTTATTAATTACATTATTTTCAGATTGCATTTTTACTGGAGGTGTTGAAGATATATTGCCTTGTATATCATTACTTTCTTCTGGAATAGTTGGGGTCGCATTAGAATCTGTTGATGCATAAGCTGTATCTAACAGAATTGACGACGTGCTTGTGTCTGTAGAATATGTAGTTTGCTCTTGTATGCGACCAAATAATATGGATGCTTTTGCAAATAAAGTTAATATTAGTAAAACTAATATTGGTGAAAATAATTTTGCTTTCATTTTTTTGCGTTTATCTTTCTTAATGTTTCATAGTAGCTTGTTTGGTTTAAGCTAGAGCCCTGCTCATCGGATTTTTTAGTTACTATATTATGTATAAAGTTTTTTAAATGATTACTGTGAGTAATTAAGTCTTTATCGTCAATAGGGGGCGCTAAATCTTCTTCAGAGAATCTCTCGCCAGCCTTTGCACTTATATTATTTATATATAAATCTTCAGTTGAATCAACTTTACTTATATTTTGTTGTGCGGCAACTGATTGTGATTTTAGTTGCACAAGAAGTTCGCTAGCTACCTCGCTAATGGTCATTAATTCTGAAGATGTGTTTTGGGCTTCTACTACTACTGACTTTATTTCTGTACTAGTAACTTTGCTTAATTCGCTCATTTCATTTACGTTATTTTCAGCTTTAACGATCGAGGCGTTAAGCTCTTTAATCATACGTGCAAATTCTATACGGCTGTTTTGTAAGTCTTTTATACGGCGGTTTAGCATCCAGCAGTAAATTACACATATAGTGGTCATAATGAATAATAAGATATCAAGAAAAATAGTCATATAGCTTTTTTTGTCTTAAATAATTTTTTTTAAATTAATAGCAACTTTATTACCTACTTTGCCAATTTTTCCTGTAAATAAGCTAATAGGACCAGTTCGTACAGTGATATCCTTATCTTTGTCATGCTCCATTATAATGGTATCACCAATCTTAAGTTTAGCAATTTCTTTAATTGTAGACATTCTATTTGTTATTACCGCTTCTAGTGGTAAGTCTATATCGTGTACGCTTTCAGTAAGCAGGCGTTCCCATTCTTGGTCACTACCAAATTTATCACCTAAAAATACTTGCTGCATTTTTTCTTTAACAGGCTCTATTGTTTTATAAGGTATAAGAAGTTCTATGCTTTTTACTTGTTCATCAATTTCAATTTTTAGCTTGAGTACGATTACGGCATCACCAGGTCTCGATATAGTTACAAGATTTGGGTTATTCTCTAATCTTTCAAAATTAAAAGTAGTTGGAGTAATTTGATCAAAAGCGTGGCTGAGTTCCATAAGGATAACTTCGGAAAGTTGTTGGGCAATACCTTGTTCGATAGATGTTAAAATTCTATTTTTATCTATATCAGAATTAGAGGAGGTATTTTTTTTGCCCCCTAAAAGTAGATCAACGAAAGAAAAAATTATGTTGTTTTCTAGAATAAGTAATCCTAGATTTTCCCATTCTACAGCTTTAAATACTACAATAGATAATGGTTTTTTTAGAGATGCAAAATAATTACCAAAACGTAATGAACTAAAATCATCAATACTCACATCAACAGCTTCTGAGGTTAAATTACGCAGCGCACTGCTTAGTTGTCTGATAAATTTTTCAAAAATAATCTCAAGCATAGGCAGCTTATCATAAGACTGTAATGATTGTTCTAGCATAGCTTTTATACCAGTAAAGTTTTGATTTACTGGATTTTTATTTTCTTTCTTTGTATCTATGTTTTCGTTTTTCATGTTTACCATTAGATCAGCTACTATATTATTGAACTGATATTAATTAACTATAAGTTCTTGAAACAGCACTTCTTTTATTATAACTGGCGCTATAATTTTATTTATTCTTTTAGAGATTTCTTCCTTCAAGTATATTGCGCTGCTTGAGCTATTGAAATCTGTGGCTCTGAGGCTACGCAGAAAAATTATCAAAGTGTCCTTAATCACAGGTAATTTTTTTATTACCACGTTACTTTCTTCTTCTGTTGATAATCTTAATGTTATATTAATTCTCAAATATTCTTTTTTCGTTCCAGATGGAGATAAACCAATTATTATAGGATCCATATCTAGATAGGTGTTAGATTCTAGTACAACATGGTTTTTATGTTTAGATTGTTGAATTTGTTCTATATCATTGTGTTTAGGTCCTAAGATTATAAAGAAGAAGAAATATAAAGATCCAATAAGAACTATTATAATTGGTGCAACAATTATAATAGTTCTTATTATATTTTTGTTTCTATCACCGTTACTTCTAACTTCAGTAGGTGTTAGTGGTTCTTCTTCTATTTTATCAGCCATAAGCAATTTTTTAGTTTTTGTATTGAAAGTATTAATATTTTATAGTACTTATATTTATAATATGAAATATACAAATACATGAAACTTGAAAAATTTTCCACTAAAATATTAGATATATTTTTACTATGCATAAAAAACGGTTTAAATAAACATATTAAATAAACTTATAGAATTACTTTTGGTTATATGAAGCAACTTTTTATAAAAAAAATATCGTTATCTTTTTTGTTCCTTTTGTTTGGAGGTCAGGCTTTTTTCTGCAATATTACTTATGCAAATAATGCTTCATATATCACTCTATCGAACCAAATTGCTAGAAAAACACAGCTAGATATGATTGCAAATAATGTTGCTAATTCTAACACAGTTGGTTTTGAACAAGATAATTTATTATTCAGAGCTATCGACGTAAAGCAGAATACGAGAAGAAATAATTCTTTTGCATTTGCTGAAGCAACTTATCGTAATGGTGGTTCTGGAGCAATTAAAGTTACTAATAGACCCACTGATTTAGCAATTGGTGGTGAAGGATATTTTAAAGTTGCTACTCCAAGGGGAGCAAGGTATACTCTAGATGGATCTATGGTAATTAATAACCAAGGTGTATTGGTTAATATGAATGGATTTCCTTATTTAAGTGCCGATGGTGCATTTATAGAAATAGCTGAGGATTTTCAAACTATAGAAGTAGCCTCTAATGGAGCTATATTTGTTGATGATGAAGAAATTAGTATAATAGGTGTGTTTGGATTTGATACTCGAGATCCTATTATTAAAGAAGGTGGTAATTTGTATGCAATTCAAGGCGGAGATATTCTTTTAGAAGAGTTCACAATTATATCAGGAGCATTAAAATCTTCAAATGTAAACCCAACCTTGGCAATGGCGCAGATGGTAGAAATGCAAAGATCTTTTGGTTTAACAACAGATGTAATGACGAATATTAATGAGACAGAAAATTCAGCAATTAATAAATTAACAAAATAGAGGGATATTTATGACATCAATAGCAATGAGTGCAGCTGTAACAGGCGCACAAGCACAGCAATTAAGGATTGACACTATTGCAAATAATGTAGCAAACGTAAATACAGACGGCTTTAAAAGAGTTGAAGCTAGTTTTTCTGACTTATTTTATGTGAATTTAAAAAGAGCTGGAGTTCTTGAAAATTCTGAGGGAGCGCCAAGACCAACAGGAGTACAGGTTGGTATGGGTACAAGAGTTCTTGGAACATTCAGAAATATGGAAATGGGTCCTTTGCGTCAAACATCTCTTCCATTAGATGTAGCAATTACTGGCAATGGTTATTTTGCAATTACTTTGCCAAATAACAGAACTGGTTATACAAGGTCTGGTACATTTCACAGAGATCCAGAGAGTGGTAATATAGTAACAGTAGATGGTAGTTTTCTTGAACCGGCAATTCAAATTCCAGAAAATATTCTTGTTGAAAGTGTACAAATCTCAGAATCTGGACTTGTAACTGCTACGGAAGGCAATAGTTCTGAAATTGTTGAAATTGGTAAAATAGAGTTGTTTAATTTTCAAAATGAAAGTGGCTTAGAAGCAATAGGAAATAACTTGTTGGTGGCAACAGAGGGTTCTGGTGAAGCTATTGCTATTGATGATATTTCTGGCAGAATTAAGCAAGGGTTTTTAGAAACTTCAAATGTAAAGGCTGTAGAAGAGCTAACAAAGCTAATTGAAGCTCAGAGAGCCTATGAGCTAAATACTAGGGTAATTAGTACGCAGGATAAAATTCTAGAAACCACGAATAATATTAAATAAATTGATAGTATCACTGAAATCTAATCGATATTATGATTTTGAAAATAATGTTGGAAAATAAGAATGTTGGAAAATAAAACAAATGAAATTATGTAGATATATAGCAGCATTGCTATTAATGGTTTGTTCAAACATGTATGCTATAGCATCTGAGGATTTTGTTGATACAACCATTAATGAGTTGTTACAAGCTAAAATTACAGATAAAGGGGTTATTATTGAGCAGCAATATAATTCTCAAAGCAAGATAGATCGCCTTAAATCTCGTCGTGAAGAAATTAAATCTATAGTTTTAGAGAAATTTGATCCTAAATATTCTAGTTTTCGTGTTCTTGTTCAGTATAATGATAATAAAACAGAAACTTTTTCTGGTCGTTATACTTCGTATATTATGGCACCCGTGGCGGCTAGGTACATCAAATTTGCTGAAATTATACAATCACAAGATGTAACTACACAAAAAACCCTTCTTACTAATGTGAGGAATGGTTATGCTACCGAGGAATCTGAAGTTGTTGGTATGCAGACCAAAAAATATATAGCAGTTGGAAAAATGTTTAAATTAAATGAAATGTCTAGCCCACCAGTGATTAAAAATAACGATCCAGTAAATATTGTTTATTCATCTGGAACAATAAGTTTAAAAACCATGGGAATTTCAATGGGAGTTGGAGCAGTTGGTGATATGATTAAAGTAAAAAATAGTTCTTCTGGTGCAGTTTTATTGGGTCAGATAATAAATAAAAATACTGTGCAGGTAGGCGGCAATAATGAATAAATTTCTATGGATAATCTTACCTTTTTTTGTATTGGCATCTTGCAGTGAAACCGTTGAGCGTTTAAAAAGAGTGGGAAAAGCACCAGAATTTGAAAATATTGAGATTCCTACAATAGAAGAAGATGAAGAAGAAATTGAACGTCGTGCAGAGAGGGATGAAATACAGCATGTGCACATGCGTAAAACTAACTCTTTATGGCAACCAGGTTCGACAAAGTTTTTTAGAGATAGCAGGGCATGGAAAGTTGGTGACATTATTCGTGTGGTCGTAGAAATATCAGATAATGCTAGCTTGAATAATTCTACACAACAAAACCGTAATGGTTCTGATAGTCTAGGTATTCCAAATTTGTTTGGTAAAGAAAAGGCTATAGCGGCTAATTTGCCAACAACAGCAAATTTAGATTCCCTAGTTAAAACTAATTCTTCTCGTAATCATTCAGGTAGTGGAAATATTTCTCGTAAAGAAAATATCAAAACAGAGATTGCTGCGGTTGTTGCTAAAGTTTTACCTAATGGAAACTTAGTAATACAAGGGCATCAGGAAGTACGAGTAAATTATGAATTGCGTGAAATA
>CAWWAI010000044.1:0-9984 GCA_963934885.1 uncultured Rickettsiaceae bacterium
TTATGGTATGGCGCTGCAAAAAAAAGGTGCGTGCTGTGCTGGACAGGATATATATGATGCTAAAATGGTAGCAGATAAACTTGGCTTTCCTCATTATATTTTAAATTATGAAAATAAATTTCGTGAAGAAGTAATAGATGATTTTGTAGATAGCTATGTTCGCGGAGAAACGCCATTACCATGTGTGCGTTGTAACCAATCAGTAAAATTTAATGATTTGCTAAAAGCAGCTAAGGAATTAAAAGCAGATGCCTTAGCGACGGGACATTATGTACAAAAAATAATGAATAATGATATTTCTGAATTGCATAAAGGAGTTAGCGCGGATAAAGATCAAAGTTATTTTTTATTTTCTACCACCTCAAAACAACTAGATTATCTAATGTTTCCACTCGGTGGGCAGAGTAAAGGAGAAACAAGAGAATTAGCGCGCCAACTTGGTTTGGAAGTAGCTAATAAACCAGATAGTCAGGATATATGTTTTGTGCCTAATGGTAATTATCGTGATGTAATAAACAAAGTACGCCCTGATGCTAGTGCAGTAGGGCGATTTGTACATGTAGATGGTTTTGATCTTGGAGAGCATAAAGGTATAATTAATTATACAGTTGGTCAGAGAAAGGGGCTAGGTATTGCATTCGGTAATCCTATATATGTTATAAAAATTGACCCCGAGACAAATACAGTTTATGTTGGTCCAGAGTCGGCTCTTGTTAAAACGCATTTTTTGCTCAAAGAAGTGAACTGGTTGGCTGAAGATAAAAAACCAAATGGCCTAGAAGTAACGGCAAAAATTCGCTCTACTACCCCAGGAGTTAGGGCTATGCTTACTGTAGAAGATAATCAGCAAATACGAGTGACCTTATTAGAAGCAGAAAAAGCTATTACGCCGGGGCAAGCTTGCGTGTTTTATGATGGGTCTAGAGTTCTAGGTGGTGGTTGGATCACAAGGGACATCAAATAAATAAAATTGGGCATATATTTCCATGAATTTTTTTAAGAAAAAAAGCTTTCAGTCCGTCAAGGATACATGTAATACAAGCGGCTTGGATAAGAACTTAACGGCCTTTGATCTCATTTTACTAGGTATTGGAGGAATAGTTGGCACAGGTGTATTCGCGCTTACTGGTTTAGTTGCAGCTCAATATGCTGGTCCAGCTATCACCATTTCATATATTATTGCTGGTTTGGTTTGTATTTTTGTAGCTTTGGCTTATACTGAACTTGCCACAATGTTACCAACCTCTGGTAGTATCTATACTTATTCTTATGTTGCATTTGGTGAGGTTTTCGCATGGCTTGTCGGAGGCATTATCATGATAGAACTCGGTTTTGCGACATCTGCTGTGGCGGGTAGTTGGTCTGCTTATGTACAGGGTATTTTAATATCAGCTGGTTACGGATTACCAGACTATCTAGTAAAGACTCCTTTTGAAGGCGGAATTATTAATTTGCCAGCTTTATTAGTTGTACTACTCGTTGGATTTATGCTTTATCGTGGAACAAAAGACAGTAAAAGACTGAATAGTATATTAGTATTTATAAAAATATCAGCTATTTTTATATTTATCTTTCTTGCAGCGCCACATTTTGATGCAACAAATTGGGAAAATTTTATGCCCTACGGTTTTGATGATGTATTGCACGGATCATCTGTTTTGTTTTTTGCATTTACAGGTTTTGGTACGTTAGCTAGCGCTGCAGAAGAATGTAAAAATCCTAAAAAAGATTTAACCATTGGTATTATCGGTTCTTTGATCTGTGCAACTATATTATATGTAGTTGTTGCGGCAGTTTTAACTGGCGTAGTACCATTTGATAAACTAGATAATGCTCAGCCTTTAGCATACGCATTACAATTAACCGGTAGTGGGATTGGATCTGCCTTGGTGGCAACAGGAGCAGTAGCTGGTATGACAACGGTTATAATGGTTAATGCTTATGGTCAGTCTAGAATTTTTTATGTTATTGCGCGCGATGGTCTTTTGCCTAAGGTGCTAGCAAAAATTCATCATAAATATGATAGCCCATATTGGACTATTTTATTATTTACAATACTTATTGGTGGTATGGGATCGCTAATTCCGTATGGTATTCTTGCTCAATTATCTAGTATGGGAGCCTTGGCAGATTATATTATAGTTGCTGTGATTGTAATGTTATTTAGGGTGAAATATCCAATGGCAGAACGTCCATTTAGATGTCCAGCCATATTTATAGTAGCACCATTGGCTTTGTTAGCTTCGTTATATTTGTTATTTAAACAAATTATTAGTAAACAGGGTGATATTCTAATGACCGGTGAAATTTTTATATATTGGTTTGTTATGATATTTATTTTATATGTGGTAAAAGTTTCTTGGTTTAAAGGTAAAAAACCAGTATTAAATAATAATTAAAGAGAATTAATAATGAGTTGGTTTTATCTAATAATAGCTGGAATTTTTGAAGTTGGTTGGCCAGTGGGTTTGAGGTTAGCGCAAAATTCTAACCAAAAAATGCTAGGGATATCTATAGCAATAATCTGTATGTTATTTAGTGGAATGTTATTATATACTGCTCAGAAATCTATACCTATGGGTATAGCTTATGCAGTATGGACAGGAATAGGTATAGTGGGAACTTTTTTAGTGGGAGTTATTTGGTTTAACGAATCTAATTCATTTGCTAGTTATTGCGGAATTATTTTAATACTTACTGGTGTTATTTTATTAAAAATATCAAATGTCAATATTAGCTAGTATTCAAATTCTGTTTACAAGCTCCAGAATAACAGATTTAAAGTAATTGGTAATTTTAGGGTATTAGTTAAATAAATTATAAACGCCTTGCAAGGTGAGCATAGTTATCATGCTTCATTAAATTTGGCTGGACAACAAAATTCATAGTTTGTATGTAGTGCTTAATTAGTGAAATTAAACCTTGTTTATGGGCTAATAAATCATCTGCTGTAATGGTGATTTTAGTAGTACTTATATATGGTTTAGAGCTATTGATTTTTATATATGTAAGTACAAATATTTTGGGAGGAATGATAGTAAACCCTCCTTCTGAAAGTATAATAGCTTCAATAAGAAGCTGCGGAGACAGACCAGATAAGACATCTTTCTTAGTAGGTACGGCGCCTGTTTTATAATCAATGATTTCGACTGTACTATTTTGATTAATATCAATACGATCTGCAATAGCAACAAGAGTAATTTTTTTCCCCACAATATCTAGAGTAAGCTCTCCTTTAACTTCGCTATATACATGAATTGAAGTGTTACGTTTTTCATTATCAAAATGAATAAATTCAGGGGCGATAGCAGTTATTTTTGTAAGCCATGATTTTTTACTATAATTTGGTATTTCATGCGTTTCTAAAATGCAGTTTGCTGTGCTTAGAAAAATTGCCTCTTTATCAGGGGAATTATAATTATAATTTTTTGTATATTGTTCTGCTACTAAGTGAAAAAAATTCCCAAATTCAGCTAAATTTGGTCTTTCATCTATTTCTTCTACTTTCCTTAAGGAGAGTAATTTTTTGGCATAAAAATTATAAGGTGATCGAATGAGAGTTTCAATATCAGTAGCAGATATTTTATATGGGAACACATCACTTTTTGCATAAATATTTTTTGGTAGAGATTGATCGGTTATAGCTGTTGGTTTTGCTAATGAGATATTTAATTTTTCTTCTAATATATGCATAAGGTGCAAGATAAAAGGAGAAGGAAGTAATTGTTTTCGAGCTTGTTTTTTTGCTCTAGTTAGTAAAATATTTTTATTATTCATATTGAGGTAGAAATCATATAGTGTACTACCTAAATTTGCTAAGTTATTGTCTAATTTCAACTCTTTTTGCATTTGATTATTTAGCCAAGGACTATTCATTGCAGATATTGGATAAGCGCCTTCATTTAGGTCACTGATTATTATTAAATCATAGTTTATTAGGGCTGAATCATTAGCACGACATATAGTGACACTAGAATTAGGTTGCGTTTCAGTGATTCGTCCACCTTCTAATAATTGCTTGAATATTTCAGGAAATTCATTTTGTGTAGTTAGTTCTAACTGCCAATTAGACTGAATTATTTCAGTAAGTGAAGCGGCAATAGCCGGACAAGTTTGCCAAATATCTGGTATTAAAAATTCCAAAATTTTAATAGTATGTTTCAATATATTAGCAAATGTTTTAGAGAGTGGTTTTTTAGAAATTATTTTAGATAAACCCTTATAATATTCTTTTAACTCATTGCTAGCATATTGTTGTATTGTTGTTGATATAGAGTCTAAATTTGAAGCTAGTCTATTTTCTTTGCGTATCAGATTCTTTAATTCTTGAGTGTTAGGTGAATTAATTAATGGATGTGAGATTACTGTAAAAAGATTCTTAGTATCAAAGTCGCAGTATAAATATTCAGAAATCATTAGGAGTAATGAAATGACAGGTTGTTTTAGTATATCTAGCCCAAAAAGATCATGATAATCAATGTTATATTTATCTAAATATAGACAATATTGTTCTTTTGCTTGTAATCCATGCGCGATAATTGCTATATTTTTGTTAGGAGTATTTAGGCATTGAAGAGCTATATATTCTGCTTCATTAAATATATTTTCAAACTCTATATATTTTATTTTGCTTTCTAACTTATCAGATGAACAATGCATAATTAATTGATCGATGAGCTTGTCATTAGTTATTCCTAATTTAATAATAGGCTTTTCTGGCTTTAATAGTTCAACTAATTGACAAATTCTATATAAAGCATCTTCTGGAGAAGGTGTTTTGATTGTTTTTGTATTATTTACAAATGGAGGTAGAATTAGACTAACATTAGGTAATTCTGCTACATTTTTTATGAATTCATTGCTCATCAAATTATTGCCAGTGATGCCAGCTAGCAATAGGAATTCATGATTATTATTTTTCAATCTCTGTATCTCTGCTGTAAAGACAAGTTTTTGATAAGCAGCTCTAGTCATCTTATGCAAATTAGTGATTCGATTATGCCAATTTTCCGATGCATAACATAGAAAGTCGCAAATAGTATACCAGTGCTCTGGTTGATCTAATGCGGGAAGATTTTGTAAATCATTTAAGTCGATGTTATTAGCTTCAAATTCAAAAAATAAATTCGCAAGCGAGGGGGCAAGGCGTAAGCTTTGAGATACATCATATTCTAACTTTTTGTATGAATAAATAGTAGTCGCTAGAGTAATTTTTTCTTCGAGTTTACTAACGCAACCAATTTGCTGAGAAGGTATTTTAAATACTTCTTCTCTTTCAGCCACTAGACCTCCAAAAGGAAGTATTGTTGGCAAAATGCTTGTTTGTAAATTATCTATAAATGTGTTTTGTAACTGGCTGCAAAGCAATCCACTAGGTAATATGATTTTTAAATTAAAAAACTCATTAGCAAAATGCTTGCGAGTGAAGTTTACTATTTCTTGTAGAAAATTTTCTTTGTTACTGGCTTGATAAATTTGCATTATGTTACATTAGCATAAATATAGAATAATAGATTAATCTTGATAATGATCCAATAGATATTGCTAGCGTTGGACGTACTTTACAAAATCCAGCGAACAACATTATGAATTTACCAAAAAATGGTACAGCGCTAAGTAATAAAAAAAATGGCAAATATTTGTTACGTCGTATTTTATCAGTATTGATATTGTTTGTATTAATTCCTTCGGATTTTAAAGGTGCAAGTATATTGTAGCACAAAATGCCAAGCCCATAATTTATACAAGCAGCAAGCATGAATGCAAGGCTCGTCACCATTATGACAAGATAGGAATTATATAAACCGAAAATTTTCATTGAATGGAGAGCAAGTTCGGTCGAGATATTAAAAACGAAATTGCTAACCAAACTATCGGTAAAAAGTAAACTATACATTTCAAATGAGTCCATAGCTTTAAGGTTATACAAAATTTATCTTTATAGATCAATTAGATTATTTAACAAATGCTGTAAATATGCTTGCAAACTTAGCAATCTAAGTTTAATTTCTAGGTGTGATTTATATTTTCATAAAATAATTTTAGAGGAAAAATGCTAAATATCTCTTTCCAAGAAAAAAACCTATATGATAATGAAGCTATAGCTGTTTTAGTCAACGATCAGCTAAAGATTGATGGTGACATTATGACCCTCGATCAAAAGCATCATGGGTTGATTTCTAAAACTATACAAAATACAAATAAATTCAAAGGCATAGTTGGCCAAACAATATCTTTAACTACTACTGATAAAGATGGTTCGCTTCGTAATATCATCATCGTTGGAATAGGAGATGAATCAAAGTTAAAGTCTTATCAGTTAGAAGAAGTTGGTGGTAAAATATATTCCGCAGCCAAAGCTTCGAAGTCTCCGAGTGTTGGTATTAATATACTATCTAGAATTGGTTCTTTTGAACCTAACAATGTAGCATCACTTCTTGCTAGTGGTGGGTTTCTTGCGTCTTATAGCTTTAATAAATATTTGACTAAACAAAAGGAAGAAGAAAAATTTGTTACAGATACATTTAATATCATTGTTGCTGATGAGCAGGGAGCAGCAGATGCATTTGCAGACAAAAAAGCGCTCGCTATGGGCGTGTATTTTGCAAGAGATTTGGTAAGTGAAGCACCAAATATATTATATCCAGAAAGCTATGCTGAGCAAATCATTGAAAAATTAGAGCCTCTTGGAATCAATGTTGAAGTATTAGGTGAGCGTGAAATGCGTAATCTTGGCATGGGCGCATTACTTGGTGTGGGTCAAGGATCTGCTAAAGAATCTAAGCTTGTTGTAATGAAGTATCAAGGAGGAAATTCTGATCAGAAGCCAGTTTGTTTTGTTGGTAAAGGAGTGACATTTGATACAGGTGGTATATCTATCAAGCCAGCTTCTGGTATGGGCGATATGAAATATGATATGGGTGGTTCTGCTGCCGTCGTTGGTGCAATGAAAGCTTTAGCATTAAGAAATGCTAAAGTCAATGCGGTGGGTATTGTAGGTTTAGCTGAGAATATGCCAGGTAGTAATGCACAAAGACCTGGGGATATCGTTACTAGTATGTCTGGTCAGACAATTGAAGTATTAAATACTGATGCGGAAGGGCGTCTTGTTCTTTGTGACTGTATTACATATTTACAAGAAAATTTTGATCCAGACTGTATTATTGACCTTGCAACATTAACGGGGGCTATTTTAATAGCTCTAGCTAATACTTATGCTGGTTGTTTTTCTAATGATGATGAGTTAGCGAATAAATTAATTACGTCTGGTAGTAATGTAAACGAGAAATTATGGAGAATGCCATTACATAAAGATTTTGATGAAATGCTAAAATCCCCCATCGCAGATATATCTAATATTGGTGGTGAACGTGGAATGGCTGGTAGTTCTACTGCAGCGCACTTTATCGGACGGTTTATCAAAGATGGCGTAAAATGGGCGCATTTAGATATTGCTGGAACTGCTTGGGAGAAAAAGGGTAAAAATCCAATTTGCCCAATAGGCGCGGTTGGTTTTGGTGTTAGGTTGCTTGACCAATTTGTACAGGATAATTATGAATCAAAGTAAAAAGTCTAAAATATTAGTTGTTGGTAATGAAAAAGGCGGAGCTGGTAAAACTACATGTTCAATGCATCTGATTATTGGTCTTCTTGATCGCAATTACAATGTTGCAAGTATAGATACTGATTCAAGGCAGCATTCATTAACGAGATATATAAATAATCGTAATGAATATAATAATAAAAATCCACAGCATAAAGTGGATATGCCCCTGCATTTTCACTTGCAAGCTGTTGAGCATGAAGTGTTGGCTGAAAAAGAAAAGCAGGAAAAAATTCAATTTGAACAGGCTTTAAATCTCGCACAAAACCATGCTGACTATATTGTAATTGATACTCCTGGAAGTTACACCAACTTTTCGCGCATTGCACATTCGTATGCTGATACTGTTATAACGCCTATTAATGATAGCTTTGTCGACTTAGATGTAATAGCAAAAATAGATGGTAAAGATTTAGATATTGCTCAGCCGTCAATATATAGCCAGATGCTATGGGAGCAAAAAATGGAAAGAGCCGCAAGGGATCAAGGCTCTATTGATTGGGTAGTGATGCGTAATCGTCTTAGTTCGATCGATGCACAGAATAAACGTAACATGGCTGATGCTCTTGAGAAAATATCAAAGCGCATTGCCTTCCGCATAGTGCCAGGTTTTAGTGAGCGTGTAATATTTAGGGAGTTGTTTTTACATGGTTTGACGTTGCTTGATTTAAATAAAGCAAATTTTATTAAGACATTGAATTTATCACACGTGGCAGCAAGGCAAGAAATTCGAAATTTTTTAGATAGTTTGAAAGTTTAAGAATGTTTTATATTCTAACAGCAATATTAATAGTTTTAGCATTTACTTTGGTATATGTTGTTTATCAAAATATTAACCTAAAAGTGCAGTTACGCTTTTTAGGCGAGTCTTCAGCTAGTAGCCAGTTGGACTTAGAGAAACTAGAAAATTCTAAGATTGAATATATACAAAAAATTGAACAATTATCTGGTCAATTGAAATATCAGGAGAAATTTATTGAAGATTTTGAAAAGCTTCGGAACGAGTCAAAGCAATCAACAAAAGCGGCTTTGTTTGATTTAGGTAATGAGTTATCAAAACAGTTGATTGATATACATAAGAAAGAAAACAAGGAAAGTAGAGAAAATTCTGAAAAAAACATACAAGAAACATCTACTAAATTTAATTCTGAATTTGAACGAATCGTAAATATGGTGGGTTCTTTGAGTAAGGAAGTATCTCAATCTAAGGACATAGTAGATTTAATAAAGAATTCACTACTCTCGCCTTCAGGCGCTGGAAACTTAGCAGAAATAACTCTAGAGAATATTCTTAAATCGTCAGGGCTACGTACTAACCTTGATTTTATCATGCAGTATAGTCTTGCTACAGAAGATAAGGTGGTTCTACGTCCAGATGCTGTTGTTTTCTTGCCAAGTGATAAATTGATGGTAATAGATGCGAAAGCTTCTAAGTTTTTAGTAGATGATAAAGATGATTTAAAGAATCTTGCAAGAACTATGAATACACATTTGCGTTCTCTGAGCGGTAAGAATTATGCTGATATGGTAAAAAAAAGCTTAACTAATAAAAAAAATAATGTAGGAAATATAATTACTTTGATGTTTGTGCCATCTGAGCATGCTATCGAAAAAATTATTGAAGCGGATAGTGATTTTATGAACAAAGCTTGGATGGCGAATATCTTTCCAGTAGGACCTGCAGGGTTGATGAACATGCTGTCATTTGCTAAGTTTCAAATTTCAGAACAGCTGATGATGTATAATCATCAGCAAATTATTGAAGAAGTAAAAAAACTCATTGCTTCAGTAGGAAATATTACAGAACATTCGGTACGCTTGGGCAGTAGTCTTTCTAGCACCATGAATCATTACGATAAATTCGCAGCTTCATTTAATCGAAATTTTTTATCCAAAGCACGTAATATTAGCAAAATGGGTATAGAAAGCGGTTCAAAAAAAACTCAAGAGTCTCTACAGCGTTTTCAAGTTATTGCTCTGAAATCTGAACTTATAGATGTAGAGCCACAAAGTGAAGTAAATGAAATAAAAAAATTAGAAGAGAAGGTATAGAAAGCATCTATTTTTGCTCTACCGTATGTATATGATGATCCCTCTATGGACTGCCACGCTAACACTCGGAAGTAGCGATTTTTGTGTTTTACGCATGAAACTAACTATAAACAATAATCTCTTTTGGGTAGATTTCTCATCTAATTTAGAATAGTTATGTTGTAAGCGCTTGAAGTGTAAGGAATAATTTTATATATTAATCTTCATATACTATATGAAGGAATTTATGAAAGACGTATTAACAATAAGAGATCCAAACGTAATAATTCATTCGTTAGACCAATCTTCGCAATCTTCGATTGCTCACCCTGCAATAGTCGGTAGAGAGC
>CAWWAI010000045.1:0-9829 GCA_963934885.1 uncultured Rickettsiaceae bacterium
TAGGTTTATGAATATGGTAGATGACTATAGAATAATTTGTGGGTAAAGCTAAGCCTTCACCGTGCGCTTACTCTCATTTGTTTTATTTGTTATTATAACTTAATGAGAAACAAAATTGTCCAACTTCTTGTCTGAATTATTCAGTCCATAAAATAGGAAGAGTCGAATAGTATTGACTTTATTGTAGCAAAAGGTTATGTAAGTGCAGCTAGTAATTAATCAAATATTATAGATATGAATGGATCCGATAAGCATGAATTGCCAATTAATGACGGTGGGTATAGGCGTAGATTAAAGAATAGGCATGTGCAACTAATTGCCTTGGGTGGTGTCATAGGTTCGGGGTATTTTCTTGGTACTGGTGAGATTATTCAACAAGTAGGACCATCTGTTTTTTTTGCATATGCATTTGGAGGTTTGATCGTTTATCTTACCATGATATGCATGGGAGAATTAGCTGTTGCGATCCCTATATCTGGTTCGTTTATTACTTACACCGCCGCATTTATTTCTCCTACAGTAGCCTGTGGAGTAGGTTGGTCTTATTGGATTAGTTGGATTGCTTATATACCTGCAGAATGTATAGCGGGTGGTATTATTTTGGAATATTTTACAGGTGTTAATGGTTATCTTTGGGCGATATGTTTTGGATTGCTTATTACATATATTAACATAGCAAACGTAGAAATATTTGGTGAAATAGAATTTTGGCTTGCCTCGATTAAGATTATTGCTCTAATGATATTTGTAGTATTATCAGGTTTGATATTTTTTGGAATAATTCATGGTTCGCAACCAGAAGGTATTATAGGTACTAAATTTATTTATGGCGAAGGTGGTTTTTTCCCCAATGGCGGTATGGCATTATTAACTGCCATGGTATTGTTACTTGTAAATTATCAAGGTACTGAAATTATTGGACTTGCTGCTGGAGAATCTATAGATCCTGAAATTATGATACCTAGCGCTATCCGTAATGTTACCTTAAGAATTTTATTTATTTATATTATACCCGTATTTTGTTTGGTATTGATTTATCCATGGAGTAAAGCAAATATTGCCACCCCTGTTTTTTCTGATGTGTTAAGTTATTATGGACTAAAAAAAGTTGGTGCTGTGATTAGTTTTGTAACGGTAACTGCCGCACTTTCATGTGCTAATTCAGGAGTTTATGGCATTGCAAGATCTCTGAATGCTTTAGCGCGTGGTGGTATGGCCCCAAAAAAATTAGCCTTGTTAAATGAGCATGCTGTTCCACAAAATGCTGTTATTGTTACGCTCTTGAGCATTTGGTTATTGCTAGCAATAGGGGGTTTTTTTGGACAATCTAAATTATATATAGCTCTTTTACTTGTATCGGGCTTTACTGGTTTGATGGCATGGGTGTCTATTTGCTTGTCTCAGATTAATTTTCGTAATCTTTTATATAAAGCTGGTTATACTGTTAATGATCTAAAGTATAAGACCCCTGGCTCTCCATATACGGGAATTTTTGCTATTATATTAATGTGCGGTTGTTTGCTTTTTTTATTGTTTCATGAAAATTTACTTTATATAATGGCTTTTGTGATAGGCTGTATTAGTTTTATAGTGCCCATAGGAATTTATAAATTTAATAATTTGATAAATGCTAGGTCCGTAAAATATGATAAAAAAACCGCTAGAAAGACATTTTATGAGATTTTTCCAAAATGTAAACCCAAGTGACAGCGATTCTAAAGGAAGAATCAGCAATTTTAAAATATGACCTGTAATAGCTAGAACAAAGGGATTAGAAAAGAAAGTGTAATTATCAGGTAGTGACAATACAAATAATGCAGCAAGAATAGTTAATTATGGCTCTTCCGTATTTCCTGGGGTATAGAGAAATCAATGTGAATATAGGTTATGGTGGTGTGAGTAAATATATAATCCTCAATAATAGTCATTAAAATGTCCAGTTTCACCCTATCACTAGATATAGATTCTTTAAAAATAATAACTCAAACCATTGATACACAAGGAAATACAGAAGAGCCTTTCTTTTTTCATTTTCAATAAAACTCCTTTTGTCTTTTTAGTAAAATTTATTTTTTTAGCATAATCTATTTTTTTACTTATACTGTCCTCTTTTTACTTACTTGACACAGTTTATTGAATACTCCCCATTTTCTTCCTTCTTTAAAATTTTAAATATCAATTAACAATCTTTCTGGATCTTCTATAGCTTCTTTTACTTTCACTAAGAAGGTAACTGCATCTTTACCATCAATCACTCTGTGATCATAGGAAAGTGCAGTGTACATCATTGGACGAATCTCAATTTTGCCATCTACAACTACTGGTCGTTCTTGCGTATTATGCAAACCAATAATACCTGTTTGTGGGGGATTGATAATTGGAGTTGATAGCAACGAACCATAAACCCCACCATTTGTTACAGAAAATGTTCCACCGGTTAAATCAGACATAGATAATTTACCATCCCTAGCACGAACAGCTAAAGAAGCAATTGCCTTTTCTATTTCAGAAAAACTCATCTTATCTGCGTTTCTAACTATCGGTACTACAAGCCCCTGCTCTGTACCTACGGCGACGCCAATATCATAATATTGTTTATATACTATGTCGTCACCTTCTATTTCTGCATTCACAGATGGAACTGCCTTAAGACCACATATAATAGCTTTTACGAAAAAAGACATAAAGCCAAGCTTTACACCGTGTTTTTCTTTAAAAGCTTCACGATGCCTAGCCCGCAAGGCTATAACTTTACTCATATCGATTTCGTTAAATGTACTCAAAATAGCTGCTGTATTTTGTGAATCTTTCAAACGCTGTGCTATAGTCTTGCGCAAACGCGACATTTTTATACGCTCGACTGGTCTATCGCTATCGCTTTTTATATTAGAAGAAACAGCGGATGATTCTTGTGTTAAAGAATGATTGCTCAATGCACTTAATACATCTCCTTTATTAATACGACCATCTTTACCAGTACCTAGAATATTAGCAGGAATTAAATTGTTCTCTGTAACTAGTTTTTGTACTGAAGGAGGCATTGTAGTTGCAGGATTAACCTTCTTTTCTGTAGCAGCTTTAATAGGCGCTACAGTCACAGATGCTGCCGCAGCAGCACTATGAACAGGCGAGGCTGCTAATGCGCCTACCTTAATTTTACCTACTACTTGACCAACCATTACAGTAACGTCTTCTGCCGCTTCAATAGATTCTAGCACGCCTTCTGCTGTAGCGTTTACTTCTAGCGTTACTTTCTCTGTCTCGAGCTCAAGTAACAACTCATCTATTTTTACTGCATCACCTGGTTGTTTAAACCATTTTGCAATAGTTGCTTCAGAAACAGATTCCCCTAAAGGTGGTACTACAATTCCAACACTCATAATTTACGTCTCCAAATCTTCTTAAATTCTATAATTACTCTTGCATATCAAGAGCTTCTTTTACTAGCGCTTCTTGTTGTTTATTATGTACATACAAATAGCCAACTGCTGGTGACGATGCTTCTTCTCTACCAACAAATTTAATTGCTTTTTTTATACCAGCTTGTTTTAGCGCCCCTTCCATATAGGCTTTAACATATATCCATCCACCCATATTTTTAGGCTCTTCTTGACACCAGATATAATTCGTTGCTTTTGAATATTTTTGTATTATTTTTACTATTATATCTTTTTCAAAAGGATATAATTGCTCAAGGCGTATAATAGCTATATCTCTTATCTCCTGCTCTCTACGAGCTTCAAGTAAATCGTAATACACTTTACCTGAACAAAATATTATTGTCTTTACCACGCTTGCTTTGATCTCTTTATCAATTTCATCAATTACTGGCACAAAGGATGTATTTTCATCAAATTCAGAAATATCTGATACTGCAAGCTTATGACGCAATAATGATTTTGGGGACATAATAATTAATGGCTTTCTAAAATTACGCAATAACTGACGGCGCAATAAATGAAATATAGATGCTGGAGTTGTTGGATATACTACTTGCATATTATCTTCTGCACAAAGCTGTAAAAAGCGCTCCAGTCTTGCAGAGCTATGCTCCGGCCCTTGTCCTTCCATACCATTTGGTAATAGGCACACCAAACCGCTCATACGTAGCCATTTAGTTTCAGATGAAGAAATAAATTGATCAAAAATAATTTGTGCACCGTTACAAAAATCACCAAACTGCCCCTCCCAAATTACTAATTGATTCGGGTTAACCAAAGAGTAACCATACTCAAATCCAAGCACTCCATATTCTGAAAGATTACTATCGGCTATTTCAAAAAATGCTTGATCTTCAGAAAGATTATTTAGCGGTTCATAAATTGATTTATCTGTTTGTGAATGCAACACTGCGTGTCTATGAGAGAAAGTTCCGCGACCAACATCTTGTCCAGTCATTCTAACTGGCATACCTTCTTTTAACAATGTTCCATAAGCTAGTAGTTCAGCTGTTGCCCAGTCTAATAAACCAGCTTTGCTTACAGATTCTGCTCGAGCTGACAATAATTTAGCTATTTTATTATTTATAGAAAATGACTTAGGAATAGTACATAAATCCTTACACATCTTCAGTAGCGCAGATTTTTCTACCCCAGTTTTTATCTTGTTCTGGCCCGAACGATCAAAACCCGACCAGTTACCCTCTAACCATTGCGCTATTGGTTTATAGTTCTCAACTTGTGCAAATTCTTTATCAAGGTAGGTTTTAAATTCTGCCTTTAGCTGCGAGTAATAATCTTCCTCTATCTCTGACTGAGAAATTAATTTTTCTGCGTATATAGCAGCTGGTGTTGGTTTTTGCTTAATCACATTATACATTTCAGCCTGAGTATACATCGGCTCATCACCTTCATTATGCCCATATTTGCGATAACATATAATATCTACAACTACATCCTTACCAAATTTAGCACGATAATCACAAGCTATTTTAGTTGCGACTATTACCGCCTCGATATCATCACCATTAACGTGTATTATTGGAGCTCCAACTATCTTAGCAAATTCTGTACAATAACGACCAACTCTTGAATCATAAGCATTAGCCGTAAAACCAATTTGATTATTAATTACTAAATGAAAAATTCCACCAACTTCATATGGCTTTAAACCAGACATAACTAAACTTTCTGCTACAACTCCTTGACCACAAAACGCAGTGTCACCATGTACTAATATTCCTACTACTTTCTTACGATCACGCCCTAGCAAATCTTGTTTTGCTCGCACTTTACCAGCCACCACTGGATTTACTGCCTCAAGGTGAGACGGGTTTGGAGTTAAAGATAAATGAATTTTGCGCCCAGTTGGAGTTACTTTATCCGAAGAAAAACCCATATGATATTTTACATCACCAGAAATACCTAAATCCATTGGAAATGCGCTAGTGCCCATAAACTCAGACAAAACTGCCCCATATGGTTTTTGCATAACTTTAGTTAAGGTAGATAAACGACCTCTATGCGCTAAACCAAGCACCGCCTCTTCAGCTCCATCTTCCGCTGATAAATTAATTACTGCTTCCAAACAGACAATAGAAGCATCACCACCTTCCACTGAAAAACGCTTAGCTCCTGAAAATTTTGTATGTAAATATTGTTCAAAACTTTCTACTTCAACTAAATCTTTTAGCATTCTCTTTTTATCTTCGAGAGAAAACATACTATTAGTATTAGCACTTTCTAACTGATCATATAGCCATTTTTGCTCAATATTATTTTCAACATGCGCAAATTCTACAGCTATACTGCCAGAATAAGTACGATTCAAAATCTCAAAAAGTTGTTCAACTGTACATTTTGTTATGTCGCCGAACTCGCCAGTAACGTCTATTATTTCGGATAATGTTTCCTCGGTAAAACCAAAATCTTCTAGCGTTAATTTTAGGTCTATTCGTTCCTTTTTTACTTCCAAAGATAAAGGATCAAGATCTGCTAGATAATGACCATGCTTACGATAAGCCATAATCATAAATTTAGCCCTGAGAGAATTTTCAGCTAAATTACCAGATAAAGCTACTACATTATTAGCTTTATCTTTTATAGAATCTTTAATAATAACCCTAGAAGTGCTCTTTAAAGGAAAAATATCATTTTGATTCGAAAAAAACTCGACCCAACTTGAATCTACCGACGCAGAATCCTTTAAATATTGCTGGTACAATTCTTCAATAAAAACTGAATTACTACCAAACAGAAAGCTTGTTTGCTTAAAATCTTTAGTCACTAAATTATTCTCTCTACAAAATCACAACTATTTACATGCATTTTACTCTTGAAATAATAGTAATTGCAAGATTTTTACGAAATTCTTTTAGCGTGACATATAAATGAACTAAACTCATTCAAATAGATGTCTACTCTCTAATGCAGCAGATAATGTCCCTTCATCCAAATAATCAAGCTCACCGCCAACAGGTATACCACTAGCAAGGCGAGAGATTTTTATCTGATAATCTTTAAAATACTCAGTAATAAAATATGCAGTAGTTTGACCTTCCAATGTTGCATTAGTAGCAATTATCAACTCTTCTGTGTTGTTTTTCTCACAGCGTTCACGCAATGCAGGTAGGCGCAGCTCGAATGGATTTCTATTATTTGTTCTAGAAAGGGTGCTGCCCAGCACGTGATATTTACCCTGAAAAACATCACTACGCTCAATCGCCCATAACTCAGCTACTGTCTCGACTACAGCAATAATATTACTTTTGCGTGATTCATTTGTGCAAATACTGCATATCACGCTATAATCTACATTGCCACAAATTTGACAAATATTAATCTTATTAGCTGCGTCTTCAAGACCTTCAATCAATCCCTTTAACCTTAAGTCTTTATCTTGCAATAAGTGTAGTACTATTCTTCTTGCTGACCTAGTTCCAAGCCCAGGTAATTTTGAAAAAAGATATATTAATTGATCTGGACCAGTGGTTTTTTGCATGCTTTAATCTTAGAAATTCATACCTGGCAATCCGCCCATATCACCAAATGCGCCGCTCATATTATTTTTAGACTCTTCATCAGCTTTAGTTTTAGCCTCATTATGCGCAGCTACAATCAAATCTTCTAACATTTCTTTATCCTCTGACTGAATCAATGATGGATCTATAGATACTTTGCGCATTTCACCAGAACCACTCATTATAACAGATATTAAACCACCACCAGCTTGACCGGTGAATTCTTTTAAAGAAATCTCTTCCTGCATATCCTTCATCTTTTTTTGCATTGATTGTGCTTGTTTCATTAGCTGATTTATATCCATTTTATACCTTTTATCTTAATTTATTTTAGAATTATATCCGAAATATTTGCATCTGGAAATTTATTTTTTATTACTTGATAATCGCCGGCTTGTCTAGCTTTATCGAGCATTTTATCTTTTAATGAAATAATTTTATCTTGCTTAGACATCTGAACTTTCCAATCTTTACCAGACCATTCCTTTAATAATTTTTCAATATGTGCAGCAATTACTATATTTATATTACCAGCAACTACAAAATCCCCCAACTTAAACTCTTTTACTTCCACTTCGTTTAATAACAAATAGTACGTTTCCATATCCGCTTTGTTATAACAATATTTTAAGAATTCAAAAATTTCATCAGTTGGAGTAATAATTTCTATTGCTGGTTTTTCTTGATTTTGATCAATGATTGCAGGTTGTTGTACTGCAAGGTTGTTACTAGCGTCCATAATATCTTCAATGCTCGGCAAATTACACGCATAAATTGCCTTTATAATAAGCATTTGCGCCATTACTAACTCATTATGTGACTGCTTAATTTCACCAACACCGTTACTAAAAATTTGCCATAAAGTCGTAATCCTTGATAAACTAGTTCCAATTATAATATTGGATATTTCCGTAGAATAATTTTGATATAATGGATTATGGTAATTAGGAATAATTTTTGACTTGCTCAGCTCTGCCATAAAATCCGCCATAGTTTGCACAAAATACTCTAGACTATTAGCTTTAGCATAAATATCTTCAACTAAACTTATAGCTCTAGCTGGATCATTAGCTATAATTAGTTGAGTAAACTTTAAAATAGTATTTACACCAAGCAAGCCCAGCATTTGACTAACAATTTCAGCACTTATGAGATCTGAATTACTGGCATTATACGCATAACTAGAAGCTTGATCTATCATAGTCACCGCATCACGCGCTGACCCTTCTGACTTGATCGCAATAATCTTTAACGCCTCTTCTTCAAAAACTATATTTTCACTCTTTGCAATATTACTTGTTAACTGATGAATTTCATTAAAAGTAAGCCTACGTAAATCATATCTTTGACATCTAGAAATAACCGTCAAAGGAATTTTTTGCACCTCTGTAGTAGCAAAAATAAATATCACGTGCTGCGGCGGTTCTTCTACAACTTTCAAAAGCGCATTAAATGCACTCTTAGAAAGCATGTGCACTTCATCGATGATAAAAAATTTCATTCGGCCTAATAGTGGTCTATATTCACTACTTTCAATTATTTCTCTGATATCATCAACACTAGTTTTACTAGCAGCATCTATTTCAATAATATCTGGATGACTATGATTATTAAAACTATTACAGTTTTTGCATGTATCGCACGGTATTATATGCTCTTTATTTATCTGAAGGTCCGTACAATTGACTGTCTTGGCAATAATACGCGCAGAAGAGGTTTTCCCTACACCACGAATTCCTGTAAGAAGATGAGCTTGGGCTAAACGATTATTTTGGATACAATAAGTTAACGTTTTAACCAAAACTTCTTGCCCTAATAACTCTGAAAATTTCGAAGGACGATATTTACGAGCAAATGGAGTATAGCTAGAATTGCTTTTTGACATAAAGCTATATTATTTAATATATGATTGGCTAATACTAATTTAAAAACTAATAGCTAGCATTGACCCGCTAAGTAATGCTCTGGCTGCTTTCTTTCGAACCTGACCAACTAAACAAAACAAACGCCCAACACTAGCCATGCATAAAGATAATGGTTTTAATCCCGCAGAGCAAGACTTAAACTCACATTAACTTAAACTTTTTTTGTAATTGAGTCTTATTAAAGCGCTCTGGTTTATCGAAAATATCTGGATCTCGTATAATAAACAGACTTTTAGCTACATCATGAATTATTTGCGTCTTACCAAAAATTAAACTAATAACATTATTTTCTTCAAAAATTTTCATTGTTTGAATTTGCTTTGATTCTTTATCAAAACTAATTTCACTAATTTTATTTAATCCATGATGCTTGATCTTAATTATATAATCTTTTCCCTGCTCTTTTGCCAATAAAACTTCAAACTGATCATCAAAACTAACTTTATCAACAAGCAAGAAATTAAAAATATTTTCATCAGATTTAATCCGACTTAAATTCTCCATTTCATAATCATATACTGAGACATAATTTTTATTCCCAACAATAACTATAGGAAAGGGCTCGTAATAATTACAACGAAACTTATAGGGTTTATCAATAACCAACATCCCTCGCGCAACTTGACCATTATCGTCTGATTGCTCAAATTCAACAGCCATTGATTTGATGTTAGTGATATATGATTTAATTTCTTCAGAAAAATCTGCAGCTAATGTAAATTGTACATTGAACAATAAGGTAAGGCTAATTAAATATCTATTAAAGACAAATAGTGAATTAATTATTTTGCTATGCATAAAAATTATAAAGATTAGTTAATGTAGGTGACTCCTTTGATTATACCAAAAAAATGATAGAAAATATAGAAAAAGCTCTACGTGAATGAATAAGCCTCTTCCGTATTTCCTGGGGTAGTTATGCAAATACCTTATACCCTCTAAGATC
>CAWWAI010000046.1:0-9687 GCA_963934885.1 uncultured Rickettsiaceae bacterium
AATTTTGATTACATTTTTTGCTCTAAGTGGGTCAATAGTTGATTACATTTTACAAGCTTTGGTTGTCACGCATGCTAGGGCAAAGAATGTTGGTATATTCACTACTAATATTAGTCATTACAATAAATATAAAAGACTTTATCCTGGGTCAGAAGAGCATGATGAGAAATACAAAATATCTATGGTGAAAATGGGTAGTAATTGCGAGTTAATGCTTGCCTTTATTAAGCAAGAACACAAAAGCCATTGGTATAGAGCTGTGAAAGGAATAGTAAATTTAAAAAAATATTATAGCGATGATTCTATAGATAAAGCTTGCTTAAGAGCTCTACATTACGGGATTAGATCTTATAGTAAAATTAAGCGGATTCTTGAAAGTAACTGCCATGATCTTCCTTTGAATGGATTGCCGCATCTTTTGGGGTTTCATTTCTTCTTGGATGTCCGCAACAAGAATTTGCCCATAATCTAGCCGAGTGATATTTAGTATTAGCTCTTTTTTGAATCAGTAATTGACCAGATCTATTATATATCATAACAGAGAATGCGCGGTGTAATAGCAGGGCAATTGCATGAAATTTTGTTAACGCTTTTGAAAACATAATTCTTTGATTATTCCGTGTATCCCTTTATTTGTCTAGAGTTTGTAAGTGAAAACAAAACAAACGATTATTGAGAAAAAAGCAAATTACACTCACATAACAGATTTTTAAATAAAATACAGCTGTAATTAGTTAATTTATTGAACAATAAATTTCTGTAAATCTTCTCTAAAGACTTTATACTATAAGGCATCACACGTATTACAAAACTCTTAGAATTTCATGCAATTGCCCTGGGTGTAATAGAGCTTGTCTATGAACATCTATTTTACCAGAAAATCCTTGAGGTTTATCTCTAATGTCTACTAGCACTAGTTGTTCTTCATTTTCTGTGAAAGTATCACATGAGTTATTAAGATCCATAATTTTACCAATTATTTTATTTTGTATTGCGGAGTTCTAATCTTTAACTTGATAAAATTTTAATTTTTATTCGAAAGAATTTTTTCTAGAAACCGTATTATTTCAGATATTACCACAGATAATGGCATCGTCAAGTTAACTACAAATTTTGCAGCACTATACAATATATTGTGCTACAAGCAAAAAAATTCATTTAACTTGATGGTGTCTCCTTAAAGCTTTGCATTAATAACTTGACATTTGTACTACTATATTACTACAGTAGTCTAGATTTTATAGAGGTATATATGACAATTACATATAATCAGAAGTCAATAACATTAAGTGAAGCACTTTTGAGTTTAAAAAATACAAATGATCTAGATGTTTTTTTGATAGATTTATGCACTCCAAGTGAACTCAGGGCTTTAAAAGAAAGATGGCGTGTATGTCAGTTGCTTGCATGTAAAAATTTATCTTACCGAGAAGTACATAAAATCACTGGAGCAAGCCTTACAACAATTGGTAGAGTTGCTAGATTTTTAAGAGATGAATCTTATGGTGGGTATAGAAATATTTTAAAAAATGAGGAGAGTAAAAATGTTTAGAAAAATTATAGGGGCAATTATTATATGTACAGCTTCTTTGTTATTACAATCTAATAGCCCTATTGAAGAAAGAAAAGTAAAAATATATATCAATCAATTAGTTGAGCATCCTGCTTTAGACGCGACTACTAAGGGAATTGTAGAAGGATTATCTGATGCTGGTTATATAGAAGATTATAATTTAAATTTAAAAATTGAATCAGCTCAAGGTAATGTATCTTTAGCAGGACAAATTGCAAACAAATTTGTGAGTAATGAACCAGATATAGTAGTAGGTGTTGGAACGGTTGCTGCTCAGTCTTTTGTAAAATATGCTAGAGAAGGAAAGACTAAACTAATATTTACTACAATTACCGATCCAATTGCTGCAAATTTAGTTCAAAACTTAGAGCAGCCAGGGGGTAACATATCTGGTGTGTCTAATTTTATTCCATTAGGTCCACAGATAGAAATGTTTAAACGTGTGAAGCCTACGATGCAAAAAATTGGATTTTTATATAATCCTGGGGAGCTAAATTCGATTAGTTTGATTAAAAAATTAAAAGAAATTTGTCCTAAATATGGCATTGAGCTGATTAGTATGGCAGCAAGTAAAAGTTCAGAGGTAGCGCAAACTGCTATTAAATTAAGCTCTTCTGTTGATGCAATATTTATTAGTAATGATAATACAGCTTTATCGGCTTTATCTGTTATTGTAAAAGCTGCTAACGCACAAAAAATACCAGTTTTTGTAAGCGATACAGATATTGTTGTAGATGGTGCTATTGCGGCGCTTGGTCCTAATCAATATGCAATTGGTCGTCAAACAGCGAATATGATAATTCGTGTTATAAAAGGTGAAGATATAAGTAAAATGCCTATAGAATTTCCACAAAAAACAGAGCTTGTTTTGAATCTTAAGGTAGCAGAAAAATTGGGAATTATATTACCAAAAGATTTAATTTCCGAAGCGCAAGTGGTTATAAAATAATTAATCATATAGCAACGGACATTTAATTACAAAGCCTGAATTTTAACTGATAATTAGTACTACACTTTTTGCTATTATGGCCTGTTGCAATTTACACACCAAGAACATAGATGATTATATTTTACATTTGACCCTTTCATAACATATTATTCAAAATTAATAAATTTTTTAGTTCATTAAATGAGTTATCTAGTGCAATATAGTCTGTTGAGCGGAGTACTAGGTTAGTTCCATGTATACCATCCTTGGTAAATGGATAACTCCCCATATCAACATTTTTATATTTGAATTGTAGAGCTTCAAAACGTTCAGCAATTTTACTTTCACCAATCTTAACCTCGATGGATTTAGATTTTACTATTGTACCTTTTTTTAGCATAGGAATTGCCGATTTAAGCATTGATTTCATAATGTTTGGAATACCAGCCATAGAAAATACGTTTTTTGTAACAAATCCTGGAACCATCGTAGCATCATTGTAAAGAAGTTTTGACGATTCAGGTATGTAGGCCATTTTTTCTCTAGATGGGTTTAGTTTTTCTCCTAAACTATCATAGTGTTTTTTTATGATATTATATATTTCATCACTACGAACATATTGCAGATTAAACGCTTCAGCTACAGAAGATGCTGTAATATCATCATGAGTTGGTCCAATACCGCCAGTAGTGAATACGTAGTCATATTTGCTGCTCAACTCTCTAATTGTATTGATAATCATTTCTTTGTCATCTGCTATGGTTCTAGTTTCTACTAAAGTAATTCCAAGTTCTCCAAGAGTTAAGGCGATTTCTTGTGTATTGATATCAAGGGTTCGACCAGATAATATTTCATTACCTATAATAATTGTCGATGCTGTAGGGTTGTTTGCTAGAAAAGTAATATCCATTTTAAAGCTTTGTAATATTGTTTATAATCACATTATACCAGTTCCCATTTTAAATAACTACATTCGTTTTGTATTATTTTAAGTCTAGAACTTGATATCATATCCATGCTTTAGACATAAAAAAAGAGCCAATGTTAAAACAAGACTCTTTTTTTATTTAGTAATTATGCTTTAGCGCAATTATTTTCTGTCACCAAAAAATCTTAGTAGGTATAAGAACAGGTTTATGAAGTCAAGATAGAGAGTAAAAGCACCCATAATAGCAGTTTTTTGCCCCATCTCGCCACCACCAGATGCATAATATATTGCTTTTAATCTTTGTGTATCCCATGCAGTTAGTCCCATGAAGATTGCCACACCAATGAAAGAAGTAGCAAATTCAATAGCTGGGCTTTGTAAAAACATATTAATTAATGATACAACTAATAGTCCAATCATACCCATGATTAAAAAAGATCCTATAGAAGTTAGGTCTTTTTTGGTTGTGTAACCATAGATACTCATCGATCCAAAAACAGCTGAGCATATAAAAAACGTCTTAGCAAGAGATTGCCCTGTATACATAAGACCTAGGGAAGATAAAGACATTCCCATTAATCCGGCATATACCCAAAACAACATTTGTGCGGTTTGTACTGACATTCTGCTAATGCCCATAAAGAAATATATAGCAATACCAAGTGGTGCAAAGGTGATAATCGTGCCCATCATGGATGTACCCATGAATTCACCATTTGGACCAATATTGTACATTATGTTCATTAATGGCGGAAAGTTCAGCGTCCCCATTGCCATAACGCCAGTTAAAAGCAATGCTAATGCCATGAAGTTATATATTTTAAGCATATAGCTTCTTAGGCCTTCGTCAACCCCTCTATTTTCTCTTGTAGCAAAGGCTTTAGTATAATCAATCATGTTTTACCTCGAAATATTATTGATATATATAATATATGATAGTGTTTTTTTTATAGCTTTTCAAGTAGCATCGCTAAAAATAATATAAAGCCTATGTAATTATTGATCTTGAAACGTTTCATACAGTTTTTATTGTTGTAAATATCCAAATTTATAGTAATCCACAGGGTAATAATAGAGCTTATTACAATAGCTATTAAACTATATGTTGAAAAAATAGCTCTAATAGAAAACATAAATAATATAAAAAAAGCAGCGTAAAAGGCAGTAATGATTAGTTTAAATGCTTTATGTTCAAATAAAATGGCGGTAGATTTGATACCAATTTTTTTATCATCTTTTAAATCCATAAAAGCGTATATAGTGTCATACGCCATTGTCCAAAAACCACAGGCAATATAAAGCGTTAATACATCATAGGAAAGAGTGTTCTTAATTGCAGCATATCCAATCAAACATCCGAGATTGAAAGTTATACCTAAAAACGTTTGTGGATAATAAGTGATGCGTTTCATTAACGGGTATAGAGTAATTAGGAAAATGCTTATTACTCCTATATAAATGGCAGTGGCATTTAATGATAATAATATACCAAAGCTGATACATAATAAGGTAGCAAGTAATATCAGGGCTTCTGTTGTTGATACATCACCATTCGCTAATGGACGATTTTTTGTACGGGCTACTTTTTTATCTAATTTTTGGTCGAATAGATCATTAATAATGCAGCCAGAACTGCGGACTAAAATGCTTCCAATTAGAAATAAAGGTAAATAAATTAAATCTGCAGCTTTTTCATAAGCAAGAATTAAACCAAATGCAGCCGGAAAGAACGAGAGTAAGTATCCAGTAGGGGCATGTATACGCGTTAGATATAATAGGCTAGCCCATTTATAAGATGAAAATTGATTTGGCATTTTTTGCTATTTGTAATATGATTTCTGTCTATAAAATATTAGGTGAATTAGTAGATAATAGTATGGCTGAATTTCAGAAAAAATACAAGTTTAACGAGAGTGAAAGAAAATGGCAAGATTTTTGGCAAGATCAAGGAGTCTATCTTTGGGATGAGAACGAATCTCGAGAAAATACATACGTGGTAGATACGCCGCCACCAACAGTTTCTGGGCAACTACATATAGGCCATGTCTACAGCTATACGCATACTGATTTCGTGGTACGGTATCAACGTATGAAAGGAAAAAATATTTTTTACCCAATGGGGTTTGATGATAATGGCTTACCTACTGAACGTTTGGTAGAAAAGAAGAGAAAAGTACGTGCTAGCAATATGAATCGAGAAGAATTTATTGCTATTTGTCAGGATGTAGTTACATCAGAAGAAGCAAAATTCCGTGATTTATTCAGTAATATTGCTCTTTCAGTAGATTGGAATATTGAATATAGAACAATCAGCCCTATATCGTGTAAAATATCGCAATTATCCTTTTTGGATTTAATGAATAAAGGTCAAGTATATCGTGATTCTCAGCCTATGCTATGGGATCCTGTCGATCAAACAGCTTTAGCTCAGGCGGATATTGAAGATCATGAGCAAACTACATTTATGAATGATGTACAATTTGTCACAGAAGATGGTAAGCCCATTGTAATTGCGACTACTAGGCCCGAGTTGTTACCTGCGTGTGTATCAGTTTTTTACCATCCAGATGATAAAAGATATCAACAGTTAGAAGGTAAATTTGCTATATCACCTTTATTTGGCGCACGCGTCCCTCTACTTGCTGATGATATGGTTGATCCTGAAAAGGGTACTGGTCTTGTAATGTGCTGTACGTTTGGTGATCAGACAGATATTATTTGGTGGAGAAAACATAATCTTCCAACAAAAATTCTCTTTAGCAAGAGAGGGACAATTGAATATATTGATTTTGATAAAAATTGTATCAACCTTGATTCAGCAAGAAAAGCAGCTAAGGAAATCATAGGCCTTAAGATTAAAGAGGCTAGAAATAAAATAATAGAACTTTTAAAAGCAGAAGGTTTATTGTTATCTCAAGTGGAAAAATCACAAACGGTTAAATGTGCAGAAAGATCTGGTGCGCCTTTAGAAATTTTAACAACGCCACAATGGTTTGTGCGTTCAATAGAGCATAAAGATGCATTGCTCAAAAGATCAGATGAACTAAATTGGTTTCCACAATCTATGAAAATTAAATTAGATAGTTGGACTAAAGGAGTTGGTCTTGATTGGTGTATTTCAAGGCAAAGATATTTTGGCGTACCTTTTCCAGTCTGGTACTCAACAAGAGAGGGTGAAGAGGGAAAAGTGATATTACCAAAACTAGAGCAGTTACCAGTTGATCCGCTTAGAGATTTACCAGAAGGGTATGCGCGCGAGGAAGTGCAGGCTGATCAAGATGTAATGGATACCTGGTCTACTAGTTCAGTATCACCGCAGCTTAGCTCGCATGGAATAGCTGATGGCTTCATGGTTGATCAAGAGCGCCATAGTAAATTATTCCCAGCAGATTTGCGTCCTCAAGCGCATGAAATTCTACGTACTTGGGCATATTATACGATGCTTAAAAGTCACTTGCATGCAGATAGTCTACCATGGAAAAATATTATGATTAGTGGTTGGTGTTTAGCTGCGGACAAAAGTAAAATGTCTAAATCTAAGGGGAATATATTAGTGCCAGAAACTTTACTAGAACAGCACGGCGCTGATGTTGTGCGTTATTGGTCGGCTAGTTCTAGGTTGGGCGCTGATACTGCTTATTCCGAAGATGTAATAAAAAACGGTAAGCGCTTAGTAAATAAATTATGGAATGCTGCAAAATTTGTATCACAGCATTTTGATAAAATTCCAGAGCAAGATAAGAAATTAAGCCTTATGGAAGTAAAATCTAAGATTTATTCTGATTTTGATAAGTATTTTATAGGTAAATTATCAGATTTAGTCGCTGCTGTGTCTATTGAGTTTGAGCAGTATGAATATGCAGGAGCGATGCATAAAATCGAGCAATTTTTTTGGTCGTTATTTTGTGATAATTATTTAGAAATTACTAAAACTAGAGCTTATGATGAAGAAGATAATAATGCTGCGGGTGCTTTGAGCGCAAGGTTAACATTGTACCATTCTTTGAAAATATTATTACAATTATTCGCTCCATTTATGCCGCATATTACCGAAGAGATTTATCAAGTTCTATATTCAGAAAAATCTATTCATTCTAGAAATTCATGGCCAGTTTTGGATATTGACTTTGCTGGTTTTAAAGATCAAGAATCTAAAAATTTATTAGATATACTTGAGTTAGTAAGAAAAATAAAGGCGCAGGATAACCTATCTATTAAAACTCCAATAGTCTGTCTTGAAGTAGAAGGAGGGAGTCTATCAGATAGTCTTATATCAGATATTAAAAATGTTACTTCAACTGAAGAAATTAAATTTGTTGAGAAATTAACTTCAAATACTCAACATTTATTTGTAGAAAATCTAAAAATTAATGTTATTTATTAAGATAATCAAATAGACTAAAGCAAGCGTGCGCCCGCAGTGACGTTAATGCTTGAATACTATATAATATAAGGCATTTAAGCTATTAAGTACAATACCATTTATATATAATATAGTATTAATTTAATCTAGTTTTTCTTAAAGATTATGTTTAATTGAAATTATTTACTTGACAGACTGAATTGTTTAATTCAACTTTGAGTTATACATTAATCAATAATCGTCTTATGCAAGAAGCTACTCAAACAAAGCTTACTAGAGAACAAAAACAAGCTGTTGGGTTGCTTTCTATTGGTACGTTCTTGGAATATTTTGATCTGATGCTGTATGTACACATGGCGGTACTGCTTAATGAGTTGTTTTTTCCTAAATATGATCCTTTTACCGCTTCTTTAATTTCTGCTGCTGCCTTTTGTTCTTCTTATATGTTACGCCCTTTTGGAGCTATAATATTTGGGTATATAGGTGATAATATAGGCAGAAAACATACCGTTATAATCACTACATTTTTAATGTCATTTTCTTGCCTAATAATGGCAAATTTACCAACTTATGCTCAGATAGGAATAACCGCTTCTTGGATAATAACAATATGTCGTATGTTACAAGGTGTTTCTTCTATGGGAGAAGCGGTTGGAGCAGAGCTTTATCTGTCTGAAATGATAAAACCACCATTACGCTATTCGTCTGTTGCACTAATTGTAGTTGCTGGTACGTTAGGTGCGACAATATCACTAGCAGTAGCATCTTGCGTTACATCTTTTGGATTTAATTGGCGAATAGCATTTTGGTTTGGTGCAGGAATAGCTCTAATTGGTTCAATTGCCAGAACGACTCTAAGGGAAACCACAGAATTTATTAATGCAAAAAAAAGGGTAAACAGCACCCTAAAACAATCTGGTATTTCTTCTAAATTAATAAATCAAAAATTCTTTTCTAAAAGTAAGGTCAAAAAAATAACTATTATAGCTTATTTTTTTATAGAATGTACGGGGCCATTATGGTTTTGTATTACGTATATCTATTGCGCTAATATATTAAAAAATTCGTTTGGTTTTACCCCCGAAGAGATTATTCATCAAAACTTCTTAGTAGCTTTTGTCGAATTGCTAGGTACAATGGTTTTAACAATCATCGTAATAAAAATGCATCCTATAAAAGTATTAACGATTAAATTATATATCTCTGCAATTTTTTTAATACTTATTCCTGTGTTATTAAATAATATCTCTAATTATTACGAATTACTTTTTTTACAATTATTTATAGTTGTATTTGCCCCCACTGGCTTTCCTGCATTTTCAGTATTTTGTATGAATTTTCCAGTATACAAAAGATTTATGTGTACTAGTCTTATATTTGCTATATCTCGTGCCTTAATGTATGCTATATGTTCTTTTGGTATTGTTTTTGCAACGCACTATTATAACCATTGGGGTTTATTAATTATAATAATGCCAGTTATAATTGGTTATGCATTGGGGTTATTTTATTTTAGGAAACTAGAGGAATCAGCCGGGAATTACTATTAAATAAATCATTGTGAATTCTTTTTATCCCTATAGCGTTAAAGCATAAGTCTGTAAATACTTCTTCAATATCGAAATTAATCTCACTTGATATTAATAGAAAATGTAGTAACGTTTCATTTGCTACTCTCTTCTGTTTTTTCTCGCCCATACTCCCAATAGTCTGCATATTATGCAATCTATCAATTACCTTAATCAACAAAACTTCTTTATCACCTTTCTCATAAGCATTATTCAATATTTCTTCAACACTGAGTTTACTTCCATTAGGCCTATCGCGAGTAAGTCTATCGACCATTTCCGCTATTCTCCAACTGAAAGCATCAACTATCATTCCTACGGTAGCCT